>JADQCC010000232.1 GCA_016278295.1 Roseovarius sp.
GGCGATAATCGGGGGTCTGCCCGCGCAACAGCGCCACCAGCGCGTCGATTAGCGCCAGTGCCAGCAACGCAAGCCCCGCCACCATCACCGCCTGCGGCACCCAGAGCGGGAATTTCGCCATGCCAAAGCTTACCGCGTCAAAGGTATAGCTGTCGCGCGCCTGCACGAATGCGCTGTAGAGCGCAAAGCCGCACAGCCCGAGCGCCCCGAGCAGCACCGGCACCGAAAGGGCCCGCGCCAGCGGCGCGGGCAGGCTGTCGGTCAGCATGGTGACGCGGACGTGCCCGCCCTCGCGCAACGTGCCCGCCAGTGCCAGGAACGCCGCGCCGACGAACAGGAAGCCGCCCATCTCCGACAGCGAGGTTATGGCGATGCCCACAGGCTCGCGCCCCGCCGCGATCAGGCTTCGGTCGATCACCCGGCCCGCCACCTGCACCAGCACCAGCACGGCAATCGCCACCAGCGCCAGCGCGGCAAGCACGAATCCCGCATCGTAAAGACGGTCGAGCGTCCTGCGCAGCATGGCACGGCTCCTGTCTGTCCGGGATGAGAGGACGCGGGCGGCAGAGCCCGCCCGCGCGCCCGCTCAGTTGCGGGTGTAGTTGTCGAGGATCAGCTCACCCTCGGGCCCGGCGGCCTTTTTCCATTCCGCGGTCATGGTCTCGCCGATCTCGCGCAATTGCTTGGCCAGTTCAGGTGAGGGCTGATGCACCTCCATGCCGTTTTCCTTCAACGTGGCGATCTTGGCCTCGGTTTCGGCTACCGACATTTCCCAGCCGCGCAGCTCGGCCTGCGCCGCCGCCTCGATCAGCGCGTCCTGCTGATCCGCGGGCAGCGCCTCAAAGGCGCCGGTGTTGACGAACACCATGTTCTTGGGCAGCCACGCCTGCGTGTCGATGTAGTGGCCGACGAAATCCCACGCCTGCGATGACACGCCCGTGGAGGGCGAGGTAATCATCGCCGAGATGCGCGAGGTGGAAAAGGCGGTCGGGATGTCCCCGGCCTCGACCGTCGTCGGCACCGCGCCCATGAGTTGCGCCAGCCGTTCGGTGGCGGTGTTGTAGGCGCGGAAATTGACGCCCTGAAGCTGCTCGGTCGAGGTCACTTCCTCGGTGACATAGAGGCTCTGGCCCGGCCACGGCACGGCATAGAGCAGCGTCAGCCCCTGGTCGGCCAGCTTGGCCGCGATCTGGTCGCGCGACGCTTCCCACAGCCGCGCGGCATCCTCGTAGCTCGCGGCGAGAAAAGGCACCGAATCGACGCCGAACACCGCGTCCTCGTTGGCGAGTTGCGACATCAGGATTTCACCGATAGGAGCAAGACCCCGGCGCACGGAATCGCGGATTTCCGGGTGCGCATAGAGCGACCCCGCCGAGTGCACGGTGATGGTGAGCCCGCCCTCGGTGGCCTCGGCCACGTCGTCGGCGAACTGCATGATGTTCTGCGTGTGAAAGACGGAATCGCCGTAGGGCGTGGGCATGTCCCAGGTGGTCTGCGCGGTGGCCGCGCCCGCGCCGAGGCCGAGGGCAAAGGCCCCCGACAGCGCCATTGTGAAAAGGTGTTTCATGAGGTGCTCCCTGATATATCAATTGTTGCCGGAGCCGACCGGGGGCCGCTCCGGATGAGGGGAGCTTGAGATATCATTTACAATTTGTCAATAAATTATTGATGAGATCGCAGGTCATGCCAGGTGCCAGATCTGAAACAGCAGCCCGGCGGCAAAGGCCCCGGTCAGCGACAGCGCGAGGTAGAGCGCGAAGACACGGGGCCGGACCAGCGCCCAGACCGCAATGGCCGCAGGCAGCGATGTGACGCCGCCCGCCACGAGAAAGGCGAGCCCCGCGCCGGGCGCCATGCCCTGCCCGACCAGCCCGCCGACCAGCGGCAACGCGGCATAGCCGTTGAGGTAGGCGGGCACGCCGACGAGGGTGCCGAGGAGGATGGGCATCAGGCCGGTGCCGCCCAGCGCGCCGGTGATCGTCTCGGCGGGGACGAAGGCCAGCATCAGGCTTTCGAGGACAAAGGCCAGCGTCAGCCATTTCAGCAGGAACAGGGTGACGCTCGCCGCCTCGCGCCCGAATTTCGCGCGCCGCTCCGGCTCGGCCCAAAAGCGCCAGACCACCGGTTTCGGGTCGCGCAGCCTGGACCCACCGCAGCCGCCATTGCCGATGTCCTCCCGCAACGGATCGGCAAGGCCCCCGGCGCGGCCCAGGAAATGCACCACCCAGCCGCCCATAAGGCCGATGCCAACGGCCGCAAGCGTCTTTGCAATGGCAAACTCAATGCCCAGAACCCCCGTGGTCAGCACGAACATCGACGGGTCCATGACCGGCGAGGCGAGCCAGAACGCCATCACCGCCGACAGCGGCACCCCCATCGCCAGCAGCGCCGCGATGAGCGGGATCACCCCGCAGGAGCAGAATGGCGACAGCCCACCCGCCAGCGCCGCCAGCAGGATCATCACCGCCGGCGCGCCGGTAAAGGCACGGGCGATCAGGTTGTCGGCACCGGTGGCCGTGGCCCAGGCGGCGACGGCGATGGACAGCACGAGGAAGGGCGCGGTGCCCGCCAGCGCCTCGACCGTGAAGACGACCGACGCCCCCGCCCGCGCGCGGTCAAACACGGCGAGCAGGGCGAGGATCAGCGCGGTGACGAGCCAGACGCTGCGCAGCGCGGTGGCGGCACGCGGCGGGGTGAGGGTGGAGTCGCTCATTTTTATATCCCTAGGTTTATCGTGATTTCAGGCCCAAAAAATCAGGCCGCGCTATCGGTCTGCTCCAGCCGCACGCCGGTGCAGCATTCGGCGGTGAGAAAATCGAGCATGCTGCGCATCGCGGCGAAATCCACGCGGTTCAGGATGCTGCGGCCCTGCCGCTCTTGCAGCACCAGCCCGGCATCGACCAGCGTCGAGAGGTGGTGCGCCAGCGTCGAGGGCGCCTGCCCGAGGTGCTGCCCGATCTCGCCCACGCTGAGCCCGTCGTCGCCCGCGCGCACCAGCAGGCGAAAGATGGCGAGGCGGGTGTCGTGGCCAAGCGCGGCGAGCGCGCGGGAGGTAGGGCTTGTCTGTGTCATGCGGTCAATATAACCACAAAACTAGTTATGTCAATCCGCCAGATCCGCCCGCGCCTCCATCGTCGCCACGCCGTCCGCCGCGCGCCGCACCCGCAGGTCCAGCCCGCCCGCCGTTTCGCGCGCCTCGATGGCCACCGCCGCGCCGCAGATGAGCGGGCTGAGGCCGCGATAGGCAAAGCGGCGAACCTCCCGGTTGGCTGCGTGAACCGCAAGGTTCATCATCCACACCGCCTGCATCGGTCCGTGCACCACCAGCCCCTCGTAGCCCTCGACCTGCGTCGCATAGGGGTGATCGTAGTGGATGCGGTGGCCGTTGAAGGTAAGCGCCGAAAAGCGAAACAGCAGCGTCGGATCGGGCGTGAGGTGCCACGTCTCGGCGCCGGGCCAGTCCTCGGCGGGTGGGGGCACGCGCGCCTGTCCCGGCTTCGGATCCTCGCGATAGACGATGTCCTGCCGCTCGGAGATGCGCGGCGCGCCATCCACGCGGTAAACATGGCGCTGCGTGACGAAGCCGAGCGGCCCGCTGCGCCCCTGCTTGAACGTCACGTCGTCGATCACCGTCTCGCGCGTCACCACGTCATCCATCTGAAAAGGCGCGTGAAATTCCAGCTCGCCGCCTGCCCACATGCGGCGCGGCAGCGGCAGGGCGGGCAGGAAGATGCCCGTTTTCGGGTGGCAGTCCCGGCCAAGGCGCGCGGGCTCCACCACATCCGGCACAAGGCACCAATGCAGCCCTACCGGCACCTCCGCCTCGGCCAGATACCCGGCCAGAGTGGCGCGGAACTGCGCGATCAGCCGGTCCGAGACCGGCTCTGACCGCGTATAGCCCCAGCCGATCCAGTCGGAATAATCATTCATTTTCTGCCCCTTACTCCCCCCGCCCGGGCCCGTAGGACTTGGGCAGACCCAGCACCCGCTCGGCAATATGGCACAGGATCAGGTTGGTCGAAATCGGCGCGATCTGGTAGAGCCGCGCCTCGCGGAACTTGCGCTCGACATCGTACTCCTCGGCGAAGGCAAAGCCGCCGTGGGTCTGCATACACGCCTCGGCGGCCTCCCAGCTTGCCTCGGAGGCGAGCAGCTTGGCGGTGTTGGCCTCGACCCCCGGATTCTCGCCCGCGTCATACATCGCCGCCGCGCGGTAGACGATCGCCTCGGCGGCCATCATGTGCGCCTGCGCGCGCGCCAGCGGGAACTGCACACCCTGGTTGGCGCCGATGGGTTCCCCAAATACCACCCGCTCGCTCGCGTAGGCCGCGCCGGTCTTGAGGAACCATTTCGCATCCCCGATACATTCGGCGGCGATCAGGATGCGCTCGGCATTCATGCCCGACAGGATGTAGCGAAAACCCTTGCCTTCCTCGCCGATCAGGCTGTCGGCGGGGATGCGCAAATTGTCAAAGAACACCTCGGTGGTGGCGTGGTTGATCATCGTGCGGATGGGACGGATTTCCACGCCCCGGCCGATCCTGTCGCGCAGATCGACCAGGAACACCGACAGCCCATCGGTGCGCGACTTGGCCTGATCGCGCGGGGTGGTCCGCGCGAGCAGGATCATCAGGTCGGAATGTTCCACCCGCGAGGTCCATATCTTCTGGCCGTTGATGACATAGTCATCCCCCTCGCGCCGCGCCGTGGTCTTCAATGCCAGCGTGTCCGTGCCGCTCGTCGGTTCGGTCACGCCAAACGCCTGGAGCCGCAGCGAGCCGTCGGCGATGCCGGGCAGATACGTCGCCTTTTGCGCCGGTGATCCGTGGCGCAGGAGCGTGCCCATCGTGTACATCTGCGCGTGGCAGGCGGCGGCGTTGCAGCCAGAGCGGTGAATCTCTTCGAGGATCACCGCGGCGGCGGCAAGCGGCAGGTTCGAGCCGCCGTACTCCTCGGGGATCATCGCGGCGAGATAACCCTCGCGGATGAGTGCCGCGACGAATTCGGTCGGATAGGCGCGCCGCGCATCGAGATCGCGCCAATAGGTGCCGGGAAACCCCGCGCAGACCCGCGCGACGCCGTCACGGATATCGGCATGCGCGGCGGTGGGATCGAATGTGGTCATGGTGTCGTCGGCTCCATTGTCAGCTTGGTTCCCAGACGCGCCCGGGAAATGAGGGCAGCGCCTGCCTGGGCGGGCGCTTAGGCGTGACCGGGCTAGCGGAACTGCGGTCAACCGACTCGCAACGTTGGACCAAGCCGTAACCCAAGAAGCGCCTGCCGGGGGGCAGGCAGGCGCTGCCCGGCGGTGCCGCTGGGCGGGAGATATCGGATAGGGCGCGCATCATGTCCAGATACCTCGCAGGTTTCGCACCCGAGGGGAATATCGGGCCCGCGCGAAACCGGGCTTTCCTCTGCCGCCACGACCCGGCATTGTCTGGCCGGCAATCAAAGGAGCCCGCCCATGCCTGCCGATCTCTCTGGTCTTCTCGTTGTTTCGGTCGAACAGGCGGTGGCCGCGCCCTATTGCTCGGGGCGGCTGGCCGAGGCGGGGGCGCGGGTCATCAAGGTGGAGCGGCCCGAGGGCGATTTCGCGCGCGGGTATGACAGCCTCGTGCATGGTGAGAGCGCCTATTTCGTCTGGCTCAACCGGGGCAAGGACTCGGTCTGCCTCGACCTGCGGCAAGACACCGACCGGGTGCTGATGGAGCGGATGCTGGCGCGTGCGGATGTGTTCATCCAGAACCTTGCGCCGGGAGCCATCGACCGGCTGGGATTTGCCCCCGACCGGCTGCGCGCCGACAATCCGCGGCTCATCACCGTTTCGATCTCGGGTTATGGCGAGGAGGGGCCGCTGGCCGATCTCAAGGCCTATGACCTGCTGGTGCAGGCCGAATCGGGGCTGTCGTCGATCACCGGCAACGCGGCGGGGCCTGCGCGTACCGGCGTGTCGGTCTGCGATATCGCGGCCGGGATGACGGCCTATCAGGCGATCCTGGAGGCGCTGATCGGGCGCGCCGCCACCGGCACGGGGCGGCATGTCGCGGTGTCGCTGTTTCACGCGCTCGCCGACTGGATGAACGTGCCGTATCTGCAATACGCCTATGGCGGCAAGGTACCGGCGCGCGCGGGGCTCAACCATCCGACCATCGCGCCCTATGGGGTCTACGAGGGGGCGGATGGCAAATCGCTGCTGATCTCGATCCAGAACGAGCGCGAATGGGCCGCGTTTTGCGAGGTGATCCTCGGCGATGCGGCGCTTGCCCGCGATCCGCGATTCGACAGCAATTCCGCGCGCGTCGCCAACCGCGCGGCGCTCGACGCGATCCTGCGGCCGGTGTTTGCCGCCGTGGCACGCGACCAGATGGCCGAGCGGCTGCGCGCGGCGCGCATCGCCTATGGGCGGGTGAGCGACATGGAAGACTTGGCCGCCCACCCGCAGAACCGCCACGTCACCGTCGAGACGCCCTCGGGGCCGGTGCGAATGCTGGCCCCCGGCGCATTGGTGGACGGCGCGCCACGCACGCCCGGACCGGTGCCCGGGCTCGGGGCGCAGACCGAGGCCGTACGCGCGGAGTTTTCAGGGGAGTGACGCGGGCGCGCGGATCGCGGCAGCCTGTCCGAGACCGGGGCGCGCGACGTGCTCGATATTGGCTGCGGGGGCGGCGAGCTGGCGCGGGCGGACCATGTCGTGACAGGCATCGACCCGGCCCCGGGGGCCATCGCGGCAGCGCGGGAACGGGTGTCGGGGACGCGATTCGTGCTCGATCAGCCGCTGCGCATGTGGCGGATGCGGCCGGTTTGACAGCACGGCACGAGATTCAGGCTGGCGTGCTATGTGTTTTTGTGCTTTTTTTCCCCGTAAGGGGAGAAAACACGCGTGTTCAGCTTTGGCGACATCATGGCGGAGGCACTCGGCCTGATCCTGACATGGGATCGCGACCTGAGCGAGATCGTGCTGTTGTCGCTGCGCGTGACGCTCACCGCCGTGGCCATCTCGTGCCTGATCGGCCTGCCCTTGGGCGCGGTGGTGGGGGCGTTCCGCTTTCGCGGGCGGGGCACGGTGACGGTGTTGCTCAATGCGCTGATGGGGCTGCCGCCGGTGGTGGTGGGGCTGTTTGTCTACCTGATGCTGTCGAACGCGGGGCCCCTGGGCATCCTCGGGCTGCTCTATACTCCCACGGCGATGATCATCGCGCAGACCATCCTTGTCACCCCCATCGTGGCGGCGCTGACCAAACAGGTGGTGGAGGATCTGCACGGCGAATATGCCGAGCAGTTCGCTTCGTTCGGGCTGACGGCACGGGCGCGGGTGGCGGCGCTTCTGTGGGATGCGCGCTATAGCCTGCTGACCGTGGCGCTGGCCGGTTTCGGCCGCGCGGTGGCCGAGGTCGGGGCGGTGCTGATCGTGGGGGGAAATATCAACCACGTGACGCGGGTGATGACCACGACCATCGCTTTGGAGACGTCCAAGGGGAATCTGGAACTGGCGCTGGCGCTGGGCGTGTTGCTGCTGGGGCTGGCGGTGATCGTCAATGCCGCCGTGATGGCGCTCCGGGCCTCGGCGGTGCGGGCGGCCTATGCGTGACACGGTGATGGATATCCGCGCCGAGAGCGCCGTTGCCGCGCAACCGCTGCTGGAGGCGCGCGGAGTAGGTTTCTCGGCGGGCGGGCAGCCCCTCATTCACGGGATCGACCTGGGTATAGAGCCGGGCAGACGCACCCTCGTCATGGGCGCGAATGGCAGCGGCAAGAGCCTGCTTCTGCGCCTGTTGCACGGGTTGCTCACGCCGTCATCGGGGCAGGTGCTGTGGCGGGGCCATGCGCCCGACCGCGGCGCGCGCCGGGCGCAGGCGATGGTGTTTCAGCGTCCCGTGATGCTGCGCCGGTCGGTGCTGGCCAATCTCAACTTCGCGCTCAAGGTCCACGGGATGGCGGGCCGCGCCCGCGCCGCGCGCGTGCAGGAAGCGCTGGACATGGCGCGGCTCTCCGATCTGGCAAGCCACCCCGCGCGCGTGCTGTCGGGCGGCGAGCAACAGCGCCTCGCCGTGGCGCGCGCGCTGATGTGCGAGCCGGACCTGCTGTTTCTCGACGAGCCCACCAGCAGCCTCGACCCCGCCTCGACGCAGATGATCGAGGATCTGGTCAACGCGGCCCACGCGCGTGGCGTGACCATCGTGATGGTCACCCATGATCTGGGTCAGGCGCGGCGCATGGGCGACGAGGTGATCTTTCTCCATGCCGGGCGCGTCGCGGAACGCGGCCCGCTCCATCAGGTTCTGGGCGCGCCGCGCTCGGAGGCCGCCCGCGCCTGGACGCAGGGGCGGCTCTATACCGGAACACCCCACTAAACCCCAACCAAACACGGAGCGTGCAATGTTCAGACGTCACCTTCTTTCGCTTGCCCTCGGCGCGACACTGGCCCTCGGTACCGGCGCGGCGCAGGCGCAGGACGAGTTCATCGTGGTGCAATCGACGACCTCGACCCAGAATTCGGGACTTTTTGACTATATCCTGCCGATGTTCGAAGAAAAGACCGGCATCGACGTGCGCGTGGTGGCCGTAGGCACGGGCCAGGCGATCAAGAACGCCGCCAATGGCGATGGCGATGTGCTGTTTGTCCATGCCAAGCCGGCGGAGGAGAAGTTCGTGGCCGAGGGGCACGGCGTGTCCCGCGCGAACGTGATGTACAACGATTTCGTCATCGTCGGCCCGCCCGCCGATCCCGCTGGCGTGGCGGGGATGAGCGACGTGGTCGCGGCCCTGACCAAGATCGCCGAGACGCAAGCGCCGTTCGCCTCGCGCGGGGATGACAGCGGCACCAACAAGGCCGAGTTGCGGCTGTGGAAGGAGGCCGGGATCGACGCGCAGTCATCCTCGGGCGAGTGGTATCGCGAAACCGGTTCGGGCATGGGCGCGACGCTCAACACCGGCACGGCCATGGGCGCCTATATCATGACCGACCGCGCCACCTGGATCGCCTTTGGCAACAAGGGCGACTACGAGATCGCGGTCGAGGGCGACCCGAAGATGTTCAACCAGTACGGCATCATCCTCGTGAACCCGGAAAAGCACCCGAACGTAAAGATCGACGCCGGGCAAGCCTTCATCGACTGGGTGCTCTCGGACGAGGGACAGGCCGCAATCGCCAGCTACAAGGTGGACGGCCAGCAGCTCTTCTTCCCCAACGCAGGGGGCTGAGCCGGAGGATCGTCAGTCGCAGCCGTCGCGCGAGAGGGTGCCATCCGGCATGAGCGTGTTGCACAGGATTGCCCCCTCGAAGCGCGCGCCCGTCGCGTCGGCCCCTTTCAGCCAAGCGCCGGAGAGGTCGGCGCCGCGGAAATCCGCGTTCCGCAGCGAGGCGTCGGCCAGCGTCGCCGCCTTGAGCGATGCCTTGCGGAAATCCACCCGGTCCATGCGGGCCTTGTCGAGTATGGCGAGAAAGAGATTGGCGGCGGAAAAGTCGCCTTCCTCCAGGTTCGCCCCCGTCAGGTCCGCCCCGACAAGCTTCTGCCCGGCGAGGTTTGCCTCGCGCAGGTCACAACCCGGACAGGAGCCATCCCGCCTCAATGCGCCCGTGTCGGAGACGACGGGCGAGGCAAGGGCGAGAAACCCCGCGAGAATGACAACGTGATACGACATCGGCATTCTTTTCAAGCGCGACGCGATAGCGTTGGGCCGGGGGCGCCCGAATGCGCCCCCGGCCTTACCGGTCACTGACTCGGGGCGCTCATGGCCTGAACGCGCTTGATGATCCGCTGGTTCAGCGTCGGATTATTGCTGGCGGCCACAGAGATCTCTGTGTAGCGGTCAAGCGTGAGGCCCTCGGTGTCCTCGATCACCCTCGTGATCTCGGTATTGGCCTTTTCGGCGATGGCGGCCTGCTGCTCCTTGGTTTCGGCATTTTGCATGAGCGTGCTGTATTTCTGACGCACGTCAGCCACCTGGAGCAGGGCCTTGGTAAAGATATCAAGCTCTTTGTCGGAATAGCTCGCGTTTTGCTCCGCGGCGGCGGTCCGGGTGGTGACGACGGTCACCGGCACTGCGGCGAACGCAAGCACGATGGCCGTCGTCGTTACCTGGAATATCGTTCGGGTGGGCATCGGGCGTCCTCTGGTCTTGGGTGTCAGCGCCGCATGCACCTGGCCGCGAACGCTTCATCAACCTAGAAGGTATTCCCATGCGTGCAAGATGGTGAGCGATTTCTCGCGCAGGTTGTGTGTTCAGCCCCGCGCGGCGTCCACCGCCGCCACCGCCGCCGCCACCGCTTCTTCAATCGACATTTCCGAGGTGTCGAGCATCAGCGCGTCCTCGGCCGGTTTCAGCGGGGCCGCCGCGCGGGCGCTGTCGCGGGCGTCGCGCTGGCGCAGATCGTCCCTCACCTCTTCAAGCGTGACCGCGTGGCCGCTCTCGCACATCTCCTTGTGCCGCCTGCGCGCGCGCTCGGTATCGCTGGCGGTGACAAAGAGCTTCACCTCTGCCTCTGGGCAGATCACCGTGCCGATATCGCGGCCATCGAGCACCGCGCCGCCCGCGCGCCGGGCAAACGCGCGCTGGAAATCGAGGAGGGCCTGCCGCACCTCGGGGATGGCGGCTACGCGGCTCGCGGCCTGGCTCACCTCGGGGGTGCGCAGATCGTCGGCGTCGAGATCCTCGGCGCGCAGCGTCTGCGCCGCCTCGACGGGCGCGAGCCCGTCGAGCGTGCGCCGCCCGGTCGCGCGGTAGAGCAGCCCGGTATCGAGATGGGCAAAGCCGAAATGGCGGCTGAGCGCGCGCCCGATGGTGCCCTTTCCCGCCGCTGCCGGCCCGTCGATCGCGATGGTGAACGCCATGAATTTCTCCCTTGGTGGACCATCTTGCTAGCCGATCCGGCACCCTGCCTCAAGCATCGCTTGACGGCAGGCCACGGGCGCGGCATCACCCGATCCATGCTGATCTACAAGATTTTCCGCGACCCGGAATGGGCCGCCCTGCGTGCAAGCGGCGAGACGCGCGGCGCGCCGGTCGATCTGGCCGACGGCTATGTGCATTTCTCGACCGCCGAACAGGCGGCAGAGACGGCGGCAAAGCATTTCGCGGGCGAGGACGGGCTCATGCTGCTGGCAGTCGAGGCGGATCGGCTGGGTGACGCCCTGAAATGGGAGCCGTCGCGCGGCGGGGCGCTGTTCCCGCATCTCTACCGCGCGCTGCGGCTGGAGGATGTGGCCTGGGCAAGGCCCTTGCCGCTGGTGGCGGGTGCGCACCGCTTTCCCGAGGGCGTCGAATGACGGGGTTGGAACGCCTCGGCCTCGGCCTGATGCACCGGCTCGATCCCGAGACGGCGCACGGCCTTGCGCTGCGCGCGCTGCGGATGGGGCTTGCCCCCGCGCCCGGCCCGATCACTTCGCCACGGCTGCGGGTCGATCTCGCGGGGATGGCGCTGCCCAACCCGGTGGGCCTCGCCGCCGGGTTCGACAAGAACGCCGAGGCGCTGGCGCCGCTATCGCGCGCCGGGTTCGGCTTTGTCGAGGCGGGGGCCATCACGCCGCGCGCGCAGCCGGGCAACCCGCGCCCGCGTCTCTTTCGGCTGGCGGAGGATCGCGGCGTCATCAATCGCTTCGGTTTCAACAATGGCGGCATGGAGGCCGCCGCCGCGCGGCTGGCCCGGCGCCCGCAGGGCACGGTGATCGGCCTCAATCTCGGGGCCAACAAGGACAGCGCCGACCGCGCCGCCGATTTCGCCACGGTGCTGCGCCATTGCGGCGCGCATCTCGATTTCGCCACCGTCAATGTCAGCAGCCCCAATACCGAGCGACTGCGCGAGTTGCAGGGGGCCGAGGCGCTGGCGGCATTGCTCGCGGGGGTGATGGCGGCGCGCGACGGGCTGCCCCGGCGCATCCCGGTGTTTCTCAAGATCGCGCCGGACCTGGGCGACACGGAACTGGGCGAGATCGCCGAGGTGGCGCGGGGCGCGGGCATCGCCGGGATCATCGCCACCAACACCACGCTGTCGCGCGAGGGGCTGCGCGGGGCCGCGCGCGACGAGGCGGGGGGCCTGTCGGGCGCGCCGCTGTTCGAGCGCTCCACGCGGGTGCTGGCGCGGCTGTCGCAACTGACCGGCGGGGACATGCCGCTGATCGGCGTGGGCGGGGTCGGCTCGGCCGGGGACGCCTATGCCAAGATCCGCGCCGGCGCCACGGCGGTGCAGCTCTACTCGGCGCTGGTCTATGAGGGGCTGTCGCTGGTGTCGGAGATCGCGCGGGGGCTCGACGCGCTGCTGGCACGCGACGGGTTCGCCTCGGTGGCCGAGGCGGTGGGGTCCGGGCGTGATGCGTGGCTGTGAGCGGCAGGGCGGGTACGGCCTGGAGGGGACGTTGGGCATTTGGCAATGAGACGCGCGAGCGCCCGACCGCCGGGTGGGCGCGGTTCGGTTTGTGCTGTGCGATTTATGGTGCAAAATACCTTTTATATTTCAGCTTCTTGCGCCGTTGCAAAAGCACCCGCCCGAGCGGGCGGTCGGGCGGGCGCGCGGCGGCGTGCAAGCACGCCTTGTCCCGCGCGGGGTGGGTGGCGAATGGCGGGAACAGGCCAATCGCGCCCCGCTCTGCCCTTGCCCGCTACTCCACCGCGCGGATGAGCTTGCGTTCGAGCACGCGCAGCACGGTGCGCAGGTCGTGCCCGCGCTTCAGGATTTGCCCGTCCATGCCGATCACCGAATACTGTCCCTGCCGGTCGCGCAGGCGGGGGCGTTTCTCGATGCGGTAGAGCGGGTGCTCGGCGGTGCGGCGAAAGACCGAGAACACGGCCACATCGCGCAGGCAGGAGATACCGTAATCGCGCCACTCGCCCGCCGCCACCATACGCCCGTAAAGTGACAGGATCACACTCAGCTCGTCGCGTCGGAACGCCACCTGCGGCTCGGTCGGTTTCGCGCCCGCGAGCGGGCCGGGGCCTGGCATGTTCATGGTCCCAGAGTTGCGCCAAACGCGACGCGAATCAAGGAATTTCAGGTGCACTCGCGACGCGTTGAGACGCCCGGCCCCAGCCGGGGAAACCGGACGGAAAGAATGCGGCGAGAGGGTATGGCAGCCAATGTTCGCCGCCTGTTCCAAAGATGGGTCATTCGACATCCCGAGTCGTGTCGGCGCCTGAGGCTTCTTGCAGCGGTATTTTCCCTGAGAAGGCGCCATTTCAGAACAAACATCACGGATTGGTGCGCCAGAGGCCATTCTGGCAGAACAATCCTTTTCGATCCCCGTGGCGCGACATAGCTTTGCGACCAAGACCACAAAGGGAGACAACCATGACCAACACATCCATCCGCACCACCAGCGGCCGGGGCCGGCGTTTCGACAGCGTTCTGGACACGATCGGCGACACGCCGGTGATCCGCGTCAACAATCTCGGCCCCGATCACGTGACGATCTATGTCAAGGCCGAGGCGTTCAACCCCGCGGCCTCGGTCAAGGACCGGCTGGCGGTGGGCATCATCGAGGCCGCCGAACGCGACGGGCGGCTCAAGCCAGGGCAGACGGTCATCGAGGCCACCAGCGGCAATACCGGCATCGGCCTCGCCATGGTCTGCGCGCAGAAGGGCTATCCGCTGGTGGTGACGATGGCGGAAAGCTTCTCTATCGAGCGCCGCCGGCTGATGCGGATGCTGGGGGCCAGGGTGGTGCTGACGCCCAAGGCCGAAAAGGGCTTTGGCATGTACAAGAAGGCCGAGGAGCTGGCCGAGCAGAACGGCTGGTTTCTCGCCCACCAGTTCGAGACCAAGGACAATGCCGATATCCACGCCGCCACCACCGCGCGGGAAATCCTCGGCGATTTCGAGGGCGAGCGGCTCGATTACGTGGTCACGGGCTATGGCACCGGCGGCACGGTGACGGGGCTGGGGCGGGTGCTGCGCGCCGCGCGCCCCGAGACAAAGATCGTCCTGTCGGAGCCCGCCAACGCGGCGCTTCTGGGCAGCGGCCAGGCGCAGGAGCGCAACGCCAGGGGCGAGCCCGCCGCGAGCCACCCGGCCTTCGAGCCGCACCCGATTCAGGGCTGGACCCCGGATTTCATCCCGCTGGTGCTACAGGAGGCGGTGGACAAGGGCTATTACGACGATCTCATCCCCGTTTCCGGTCCAGACGGGATCAAGGCGGCGCGCGATCTCGCGGCGAAGGAGGGGATTTTCACCGGCGTCTCGGGCGGCGCGACCTTTGCCGTCTCGCTACAGATCGCCGAGGCTGCGGCCCCCGGGTCGGTGATCCTGTGCATGTTGCCCGACACCGGCGAGCGCTACATGACCACGCCGCTCTTTGACGGGATCGGCGAAGACATGGACGAAGAAGAGCAGGCGATCTCGGCCTCGACGCCGGGCTATCGGTTGGGCTGATGGCATTTGCACGGCTGCACAGGTTCTTGTGCAGCCGTGCCGATTGTGCGCCCGCGATCAGGAATTAGGTTGGCGAAGACACATAGCGAGAGGACGCCATCACATGACCAACGACAGCTACACCCCGCCCGAGATCTGGACCTGGGAGAGCGCCTCTGGCGGGCAGTTCGCCTCGATCAACCGACCCATCGCCGGGGCGACCCATGACAAGGAGTTGCCGGTAGGCGACCATCCGTTCCAGCTCTACTCGCTGGCGACGCCCAACGGCGTCAAGGTGACGGTGATGTTCGAGGAGTTGCTCGCCGCCGGCCATGACGCCGAATACGACGCGTGGAAAATCGACATCGGCGAGGGCGAGCAGTTCGGCAGCGGCTTTGTCGAGGTGAACCCCAACTCGAAAATCCCCGCCCTGGTGGACCGCACCGGCGACGCGCCGCTGCGGGTGTTCGAGAGCGGCTCGATCCTGCTGCACCTGGCAGAGAAATACGGGGCGTTCCTGCCCAAGGACGGGCCGGGGCGCACCGAGGTGCTCAACTGGCTGATGTGGCAGATGGGCAGCGCGCCCTACCTGGGCGGCGGCTTTGGTCATTTCTACGCCTACGCGCCGGAGAAATGGCAATACCCCATCGACCGCTTCGCGATGGAGGCCAAGCGGCAGCTCGATGTGCTGAACCGCGAACTGGCGGACAAGCCCTTCATCGCGGGCGACGAGTATACCATCGCCGACATGGCGATCTGGCCGTGGTACGGGCAACTGTGCCTCGGGCGGCTCTACGGTGCGGGCACCTTCCTCGATGTGCAAAGCTACAAGAACGTGGTGGCCTGGGCCGAGAAGATCGACGCGCGCCCGGCGGTTCAGCACGGCCGCATGGTCAACCGCAGCTTTGGCGAGCCGCACATGCAACTGCACGAGCGTCATTCGGCCGAGGATTTCGAGACCCGCACGCAGGACAAGATCGGCGAGGACGCCTAACCGCTTTCGCCCGCGGCCCGGATCGGGCATGAAGGGGCAAAGGAGCCTCTTCATGCCCAACCGCGACACACAGCTTCTCGCCGTCCTGATCGACGCCGACAACGTCCCGGCCAAATATGCCGACGCGATCCTGCGCGAGGTCACGAGCTATGGCGAGCCGGGGCTGCGGCGGGTCTATGGTGACTGGTCGAGTTCGCAGCTTTCGGGCTGGACCAAGACGGCGCAGAACCTCGGCCTCGTCCAGCACCAGCAGACCGCCAACACCAAAGGCAAGAACGCCAGCGATATCGGGCTGGTGATCGACGCGATGGACATCCTGCACGCGGGCCATTTCGACGGCTTCGTGCTGGTCTCGTCGGACAGCGATTTCACCCGGCTGGCCAGCCGCATCCGCGAGCAGGGGCTGACGGTGATCGGTATCGGCGAGGCCAAGGCGCCCGACGCGCTCAAGAACGCGTGCAACCGCTTTGTCGCCATCGAGAACATCTACGAGGATGTGAGCGACGCGCCGCGCAGCACCCCCAAGGTCAAGCTCGACAGCCGCCACATCGCCGACGCGCGGCGGCTGATCTTTGACGCGATGGAGAAGATCGACAGCGACGACGAATGGTATCCGCTGGGCCGCATCGGTCAGCAGATACAGGCCGACAAGCCCGATTTCGACACGCGCACCTATGGCAAGAAGAAGCTGAGCGATCTCATCAAGGAGCTGAAGGTGTTCGAGACCAAGCCCGGCTCGGGCAACCAGCTATTGGTGCGGCGGGTGGATTGAGGCGCGCGGCTGACGGCCTGAAGGGGCCGTTGGGGGTCTTGGTGCCAATGCGCGGAATCGAGGCGTGCTTGCACGCCGCCGCGCATCGCCGGGCCGCACCCACGGCACGGCGATGCGCGGCCAACTCGGACGTCCCCTCCAGGGCCCCCCCTCCCTCACATCCCCAGTTCCGCCCGGATCGCCGCGCTGTCCGCACCGCGCAGGGGTGGGTCCGCAATCCGGGACACGGCCCCGTCAAAGCGGGGGGCGGGCGCGGGGGCGAGGTTGCCCCCCTCACCCTGCCACACGCCGCGCGCCGCCATGTGTGGATCGCCTGCCGCCGCGTCCGGGCGCAGCACCGGAGCGACGCAGGCATCGGACCCGGCAAAGAGCCGCGCCCAGTGCGCACGCGGCTTTGCGGCGAAAATTCCGGCCAGCACCTCGGCCTGCGCGGGCCATTGCGCGGGGTCGTTCTGGTCGGCAAAGGTAGGATCGTCGGCCAGCCCAAGCCGGTCGAGGAACGCGGCGTAGAATTGCGGCTCCAGGCACTGCACGGCGATCCACCCGCCGCAGGCGCAGGCATAGACGCGGCTCCAGTGCGGGCCATCCAGCAGGCTCTGCCCCCGCTCCATCGACAGGTTGCCCGACGGGCCCATCGACATCAGCAGCGCCATCATGTGCGCCGAGCCATCGACGATGGCGGCATCCACCACCGTGCCCCGTCCGGTGCGCGCGGCCTGCACCAGCCCCGCGAGCAGCCCCGCCACGAGGTAGAGCGCGCCGCCGCCCACATCGCCCAGCATCGTCGGCGGCGTCACGGGCGCGGTGCCGGGGGCGCCCGCGTACCACAGCGCACCGGAGGTGGCGAGGTAGTTGAGGTCATGCCCGGCCTGCCGGGCGCGCGGCCCGTCCTGCCCCCAGCCGGTCATCCGACCGTAGACAAGGCGCGGGTTGGCGGCCTGCATCGGCTCGGGCCCCAGCCCCAGCCGCTCCATCACGCCGGGGCGATAGCCTTCGATCAGCGCGTCGGCGCGGGCGACCAGCGCGCGCGCCACGGCGAGGTCGGTCGCATCCTTCAGGTCGAGCACGATAGACCGCTTGCCGCGGTCGAGCAGGTTGCGGTCCCCCGCCACCGGGCTGCCCGGGCCGGGGCGGTGGATCACCACCACCTCTGCCCCCATCTCGGCCAGCATCATCGCGGCGAAGGGCGCAGGCCCCAGACCCTCGAATTCGACCACGCGCAGCCCATTCAGCATTCCTGTCCCCCTCCTTGTCGTGACCCGGACCATAGGACGTCTTTGCCCCGGCGCGCCACCGGGTTACGCTATGGGCCGGAGGAACAGGAGGAGACGCCGAGATGAAGATGTCCGACAGCCGCGATATCGCCGCCGACCGCGCGACGGTGTGGGCAGCGCTGCTCAGCCCCGAGGCGCTCAAGGAATGCGTGCCCGGCGCGCAGGAGGTGACCGGCACGCCCGAGGACGGGTTCGAGGCGGTCGTGGTGCAGAAGGTCGGCCCGGTGAAGGCCACCTTCAAGGGCTCGGTGACGCTGAGCGACATGGTCGAGCCCGAGAGCCTCACGCTGAGCGGCGCGGGCAAGGGGGGCACGGCGGGCCATGCCAAGGGCAGCGCCGCCGTGCGGCTAGAGGAGATCGAGGGCGGCACCCGGCTGCACTATGATGTCGAGGCCAGCGTCGGCGGCAAGCTCGCGCAGCTTGGCAGCCGGATCGTCGATGGCTTTGCCAAGAAGATGGCCGACCAGTTCTTTGCCCGGTTGGAGACGGCGGTCGTCCCCCCCGTGGAGGCCCCTGCAAAGACCCCGGAGGAGGATACCGCGGAGGCCGACGGCGAGGCCCCGAAAAAAGGCTGGTTCCGCCGCATGTTGGGATGAGGGCGCGGCGCCGCGTCAGTCGGCGCCGTTCGCATCACGCGAAACCGTCGGGGCACCCGATTCGGCGGCGATCAGCCCTGCGATGCGGCGGGCAATGGCGCGGCTGCCCTTGAACGACGGGTGGATGCGGTCCATCGCGTGATAACTGAGATCGCCAGGCGGGACCATGTCGGCCAGCGACAGGAAAGACACGCCCGCGTCCAGCGCAGCCAGTCGCGTCAGCCGCGCGTCGAGGGCGTCGCCCTCGTCGGCGCAGTGCTCGATGGGAGAGCCGTTGCCGGGCGTGCGCATGTAGCCCACCAGCAGCACCTGCGCGCCGTCGCGCCGCAGCCGCGAGGCAAGGCCGGGGATCACCCCGCGGCGCCCATCCTCGGAAATCATCCGGTCCATCTTGCGCTCGCAGCGGTTGCAGCCGCAGCCAAGCCACAGGTCATTGCCGCCACCGCCCAGCACCACCCAATCCCAGTCACCACGGCGATATTGCTTGGCGATGTTGAGGCCAAGCGCGCCGGAAATCGGCAGCCGATAGAGAAACCGCGCGCCGCCCACCGAGTTGTCCACGAGATAGGCGTCGAGCACGGCGCGCAGGCGCGTGCCGACGGAGCCGCCCGCCAGCTTGTGCATGGCAAAGAGCGAATCGCCCATCATCAGGATGCGTGGCCCGTTCTGGCCACCGGCATGGGCCGGCCCCGTTTGGGTGATGGACAACAGGAAAAGAGCGGTCAGGACTCGCGCGAGCATAGCATCTCCCACAGATCAAATCGGTCCCACCCGGCGATGCTTATAGCAAAGACGCGGCGCGCTGTCGCGCATAACCGTCGCACAAACTGTTTCCAGATTGGACCTGCGCGCCACCGCACAGGGGGGAGGCCGCCGACGCCGCTTGCGGTCGCGCGCCATCCGACTAGGTTGCGAGCACGTGGAAAAGGGACAGGCGGACATGGCGGCTATCGTCGAGGTCGAGAACCTCAGCAAGACCTACAAGGGCGGCCTCACGGCGCTGCGCGGCGTGTCGCTGGCCATCGAGCGCGGCGAGATTCTCGCGCTGCTCGGCCCCAACGGCGCGGGCAAGACCACGCTCATCTCGGCGCTGTGCGGCATCACCACGCCGTCGGGCGGCCAGGCGCGGATCGGCGGGCACGACATCCTGCGCGACTGGCGCAAGGCGCGGCACCTCGTCGGTCTCGTGCCGCAGGAGGTGGCGCTGGAGCCGTTCGAGAAGGTCATCAACACGGTGCGGTTCTCGCGCGGGCTGTTCGGCAAGGGGCGCGACGATGTGCTGGTCGAGCGCGTGCTGCGGCAGCTCTCGCTGTGGGACAAGCGGCACGCCCGCACGCGCGAGCTGTCGGGCGGAATGAAACGCCGGGTGCTGATCGCCAAGGCGCTCTGCCACGAGCCGCAGGTACTGTTCCTCGACGAGCCGACGGCGGGCGTCGATGTCGAACTGCGCCGCGACATGTGGGAGGTGGTGCGCGGTTTGAAGGAAAGCGGCGTCACCATCATCCTCACCACCCATTACATCGAGGAGGCCGAGGCGATGGCCGACCGCGTCGCCGTCATCAACGGCGGCGAGATCCTGCTGGTCGAGGACAAGGCCGCGCTGATGCACCGGATGGGGCGCAAGACGCTGCGCATCGACCTCGCCGAGCCGGTGGACGCGGTGCCCGACGCGCTCGATGGATACGATCTCGAGCGGATCGAGGACGGGGCGGCACTGCTTTATCATTATGACACACGCGGCGAGGGCACCGGCATCACGCGCCTCTTGCAGGCGCTGGCGCGCGAGGGGCTGTCCTTGCGCGATATCGAGACACGGCAGAGCAGCCTCGAAGAGATATTCGTGGGCCTTGTGAGGGAGGGCGCGGCATGAACCTGCACGCGATCTGGGCGATCTACGTCTACGAGATGAAGCGGTTCTTCCGCACGATATTCGAGAGCCTGCTGTCGCCGGTGATCTCCACCACGCTCTATTTCGTGGTGTTCGGCGCCGCCATCGGGAGCCGTATCGAGCAGGTGGAGGGCGTGAGCTACGGGGCCTTCATCGTGCCGGGCCTCATCATGCTGAGCGTGATGACACAGGCCATCTCCAACGCCTCTTTCGGCATCTATTTTCCGAAATTCATCGGCACCATCTACGAGCTTCTGTCGGCGCCGGTGAATTTCATCGAGATCGTGATCGGCTATGTCGGCGCGGCGGCGACCAAGTCGCTGCTGATCGGGGGGGTGATCCTCGTGACCGCGCGGCTGTTCGTGGAGATCGATATTCATCACCCGGTGATGATGCTGGGCTTTCTGGTGATGATCTGCATCTCTTTTGCGCTGTTCGGATTCATCATCGGCATCTGGTCGGAGAATTTCCAGCAGTTGCAGCTCATTCCGCTTCTCGTCATCACGCCGCTGGTGTTCCTCGGCGGGGCGTTCTACTCGGTCTCGATGCTGCCGCCCGCGTGGCAGACGGTGACGCTGTTCAACCCGGTGGTCTATCTCATCTCGGGGTTTCGCTGGTCGTTCTTCGGGGTGGCCGATGTCAGCCCCGGCCTGAGCCTGCTGGCGGTGGCGGTGTTCTTTGCGCTGTGCCTCGGGGCGGTCTGGGGGATATTCCGCACCGGCTATCGCATCAAGTCCTGAGCGCGGGGTGATGTTTTCCGGCACCACCGCGGCTGCGGGGCACGCGCCGCCTTGTCTGTCGCGCCCGCGCACTCTACATCGGGCCGCATGAGACATCTTGTCCCCTTCCTCAACCGATCGCCGCGCGTCGCCGTCATCCGCCTCGCTGGCGTGATCGGATCGGGGCCGCGTGCGGCCCTCAGCGACGAAGCGCTCGGCCCGGTGATCGAAAAGGCGTTTCGCCGCGGCAAGCCCGCCGCGGTGGCGCTGGAGATCAACTCGCCCGGCGGCTCGCCGGTGCAATCCTCGCTCATTGCCGCACGGATCCGGCGGCTGGCAGCGGAGAAAAACGTGCCCGTTCATGCCTTTGTCGAGGATGTGGCCGCCTCGGGTGGATATTGGCTCGCGACGGCGGCGGACGATATCCGCGTCGATCACGCCTCGATCCTCGGCTCGATCGGGGTGATCTCGGCGGGGTTCGGGGCGGATGTGTTCCTCAAGCGGCAGGGGATCGAGCGGCGGGTCCATACCGCTGGCAAGTCCAAGAGCACGCTCGACCCGTTCCTGCCGGAAAAGCCGGAGGACGTGGCCCGGCTCAAGACCGTTCTCGACGATATCCACACCGCCTTCATCACCCATGTAAAGGACCGCCGCGGCGCGCGGCTTGCCGACGCGCCGGACCTGTTCTCGGGCGAATTCTGGCTCGGGGGCAAGGCGATCGAGCTTGGCCTCGCCGACGGGTTCGGCCACCTGGTGCCGCGCATGAAGGAAGTCTACGGCGACAAGGTGCGGCTGGTGCGCTACGGGCGTCGGCGGGGGCTGTTGTCACGCTTCGGCGCGCATCTCGCGCAGGACGCGGTGACCGCGCTGGAGGATCGGGCGCATTACGCCCGGTTCGGGCTTTGACATGATCGTCAAGATCGTCCTCCTCTTTCTTATCGCGATGGGTGTGCTGGCCATGTTCGGGCGGCTGCGGTTTCCGGGCCAGAAGCGTCTTGAAGCCGCGAAATGCCGCAAGTGCGGACGCTACCGGATCGGCAAGGGGCCGTGCGCTTGCGAGAAAGGCCCGCGCACATGATGCCCTGGATCATGGTTGGCCTCGGCCTTGTCATCCTGTTGCTGGCGGGCGACGCGCTGGTCAAGGGCGCGGTCAACCTGTCGCTGCGCATCGGTATCCCCGCGCTGATCGTCAGCCTGACGGTGGTCGCCTTCGGCACCTCGGCACCGGAGCTGCTGATCTCCGTCAACGCGGTGCTGGAGGGAAAGCCGGGGCTGGCGCTGGGTAACGTGGTCGGCTCCAACACCGCCAACGTGCTGCTGGTGCTGGGTGTGCCGGCGCTCATCGCGGTGATGCACACGAGCGCCTGCGACAGCAAGCACGCCTATTTCCAGATGCTGGCGGCGAGCGTGCTGTTCATCGCGCTGGCGTTTCGCGGCAGCTTCGACTGGATCGCCGGCCTGATCCTGCTCGGCGCACTGGCGCTGATGCTGGGCGACGCGTTTCGCAACGCCGTCGCGCATCGACGCGACGCCGCCGCGGCGGCGCTTCTGGCGACGGATGAGGACGAGGTCGAGGGCGCGGACCCGGACATGCCGTGGTGGCAGATCATCGCTTTCCTGGCGCTGGGCCTCGTGGGCCTGCCGCTGGGCGCCGACATCCTCGTGGACAACGCCTCGATCCTCGCCGTGCGCTACGGCGTGAGCGAGGCGGCGATCGGGCTGACGCTGGTGGCGCTCGGCACCTCGCTGCCGGAACTGGCCACGACCGTGATGGCCGCGATCCGGCGGCAGGCGGACGTGGCGCTCGGCAACGTGATCGGCTCGAACATGTTCAACCTGCTCGCCATCATCGGCATTGCCGCGCTGTTGGGCGAGATACCGGTGGATCGCGAATTCCTGGTGTTCGACCTGTGGGTGATGCTCGCCGCCTCGCTGGCGCTCATCCCGTTCGTGCTCCTGTGCAAGGATATCGGGCGGCTCTCGGGGATCGTATTGACAGCCGCCTATGTGGGCTATGTCACGCTCGTGCTGATATGAACGGAGACAGGGCATGACACGGGCACTGGTAACGGGAGCGGGCAAGCGGCTGGGCCGGGCGATGGCGCTGGAACTGGCGCGGCAGGGGCATGACGTGGCGGTGCACTATGCCACCTCGCAAGCTGAGGCAGAGGCCACCGCAGCGGCAATCCGTGACATCGGGCGGCAGGCGGTGACGCTGCGCGCCGACCTGCTGGACGAGCGCCAAGTGGTGCCGCTGGTGGCGCTGGCGGCCGAGGCGCTGGGCGGGCCGGTCCTGACGCTGGTCAACAACGCCTCGATCTTCGAGTATGACAACATCGCGACCGCCACGCGCGAAGGCTGGGACCGGCACATCGGAAGCAACCTGCGCGCGCCCTTCGTGCTGATGCAGGAGATGGCCCGTGCGGTGCCGGAGCCCGGCACCGATGAGAACGGCGAGCCCCGCGCGCGCGGCCTTGTCGTCAACATGGTCGATCAGCGCGTGCGCAAGCTCTCGCCGGAGTTCATGACCTACACCATCGCCAAGATGGGGCTGTGGACGCTGACCCAGACCGGGGCACAGGCATTGGCCCCGCGGGTCCGCGTCAATGCCATCGGCCCGGGCCCCACGCTACAGGGCCACCGCCAGAGCGACACGCATTTCGCCCGACAGCGCGCAGCGACCGTTCTGGGCCGCGGCGCCAATGAGGGCGACATCACCGCCGCGCTGGCCTACCTGCTGCATGCGCCCGCGGTGACGGGGCAGCTTATCTGTGTGGATGGCGGTCAGCATCTCGGCTGGCGGACGCCGGACATACTCGGCCCCGAGTGAATACATGACCCCTTGTCTGAGTTTTGCACCGGTCATGTTTCCTTCACGGAAGCGTTACAGAAAGCTTAATGATTTCAACAATCTGCCCGCAAAATATAAATTTACCGTTCATTATCAGCATGTTGCGTAATTGCCCAAAAAGTAGGCATTTCAACGAAGCCAGCCGGATCAAAAGGATTTTTCCCGTCGGCCGAAATTTGTCTCCAGATTTATCCACAGGAATCGTGGACAGCTTGCCCCTTGCCTTGGCACCGGGGACGTTGCAGGCGGCCGCGGGAATCATATCCTGTCCCGGATGACAGACACCGATCCGCCCCCCCCCGCCACCGGCCCCGACGTGATTCGCGGCTACCTGCGCACGCTCGACGCGTCGCCCGGTGTCTACCGGATGCTCGATGCGGAATCGCGCGTGCTCTACGTGGGCAAGGCGCGCAACCTGCGCGCGCGGGTGTCGAACTATGCCCGCGTCACCGGCCATACGCCACGCATCGCCCGGATGATCCGGGAAACCGCGTCGATGATGTTCCTGACCACGGCGACCGAGACCGAGGCGCTGCTGCTGGAGCAGAACCTCATCAAGCAGTTGAAGCCGCGCTACAACGTGCTGTTGCGCGACGACAAGAGCTTTCCCAACATCCTCGTCACCGCGCATGACTATCCGATGATCCGCAAGCATCGCGGCGCCAAGCGCGACAAGGGCAGCTATTACGGCCCCTTCGCCGGCGCCGGCGCCGTCAACCGCACGCTGGCACAGCTGCAACGCGTCTTTCAGCTTCGCAACTGCTCTGATGCTATGTTCGAAAGCCGCACGCGCCCCTGTCTGCAATACCAGATAAAGCGCTGCACCGCGCCCTGCGTCGGCAAGATATCCAAGGCCGAATATGCCACGCAGGTCCGCGATGCCGAGCGCTACCTCTCGGGACGGTCCACCGAGATACAGGAGAAACTCGCCGCGCAGATGGCCGAGGCCGCCGAAGCGATGGAATACGAGCGCGCCGCCGCCCTGCGCGACCGGATCAAGGCGCTGACACAGGTGCAGACCGCGCAGGGCATCAACCCGCGCACGGTGACCGAGGCCGACGTGATCGCGCTGCACCTCGAAAACGGGCAGGCCTGCGTGCAGGTGTTCTTTATCCGGGCCGGCCAGAACTGGGGCAACCGCGATTTCTATCCGCGCGTCGGCCCGGATGTCGAGGAACCCGAGGTGCTGGAGGCGTTCATCGGCCAGTTCTACGACGGCAAGGAACCGCCCCGCGCGCTGATCCTGTCACATGACATCGAGAGCGCTGACCTGATGCAACAGGCGCTGTCGGACAAGCTGGGCCGCAAGGTCACGCTCAACGTGCCCCGGCGCGGGGAAAAGGCAGAGCTGGTAGACGCCGCCCTGCGCAACGCGCGCGAGAGCCTGGCGCGCAAGATGGCCGAGAGCGCGACACAGGGCAAGCTGCTCAAGGGGCTGGCCGAGGCGTTCGACCTGCCCGCACCGCCGCAGCGGATCGAGGTTTACGACAACAGCCACATCCAGGGCACCAACGCCGTCGGCGCGATGATCGTGGCGGGGCCCGAAGGGATGATGAAGAACCAGTATCGCAAGTTCAACATCAAGGGCGACGACCTCACCCCCGGCGACGATTTCGGCATGATGAAAGAGGTGCTGACCCGCCGCTTCAAGCGCCTGCTGAAAGAAGACCCCGACCGCACCCAAGGCCACTGGCCCGACCTGCTGCTGATCGACGGCGGCGCGGGACAGGTGAGCGCGGTGGCGGGGATCATGCGCGAGATGGGGGTCGAGGATATCCCGATGGTCGGCGTCGCCAAGGGCGTGGACCGCGACCACGGCAAGGAAGAATTTCACCGCACCGGCAAGCGGCCGATGGCGCTGCGCAGGGGTGATCCGGTGCTCTATTTCATCCAGCGCCTGCGCGACGAGGCGCACCGCTTCGCCATCGGCACGCACCGCGCCAAGCGCGCCAAATCCATCTCGGCCACGCCGCTCGACGAGGTGCCCGGCGTCGGTGCCGCCCGCAAGCGCGCGCTGCTCGCGCATTTCGGCAGCGCCAAGGCGGTGAGCCGCGCCAACCTCGCCGATCTCAAGGCGGTGGAGGGCGTGTCGGACCGGCTGGCGCAGAAGCTCTACGATTTCTTTCACGAGCGGGGCTAAAGCCCGCGCCTGCGATCAGGTGGGTTGACCGGGTGAAGAAAATAAATGAACATGAACTCAGTTTCACATTGAGTCACCCATGCCCCCTGCCACACGTCCCCACCCCGCACCGCAAGACGCCCACAGCTATTCGCAGGCCCTCGCCGCTGAGGCCGAGGGCCTGTCCAAGGGTCAGCGCACGGCGCAGGCGATTCGCACCGCCGCCTGTCACCTGCTGGAACAGAGCGCACCGCAGGATCTGACCATCGCCGCCATCTGCGGGCGCGCGGGCGTGGCCAACGGCACTTTCTACCTCTACTTCTCCGATCAGGCGCAGCTTCTCGATGACCTGTTGCAGGGCTTCGCCAGCTTCCTGCAAACCCGCATGATCCAGGCGGGTCACAGCCAGCCCGACCACCCGATGCGCGCCGCGACCGAAGCCTATGTGCACCTCTTCGAGGCCAATCGCGGGCTGATGAAATGCCTTGTCCACCATCTCGACGCATTTCCGGCGGCGCGCGCGGCCTTTCACCGGCTCAACCGCGACTGGATCGCCACCGTGGTCGAGGCCACCCGCCGCCGCCACACCCGCGACGGGCGCGACGCGCTGCCCGAGGACGAACTTACCCGCCGCGCCTATGCGCTTGGGGGAATGACCGATCACTACCTCTCAAGCCTCCACCTCTCGCGCGAGCCGGGGCTGGTAGCGGTCTCTTCCGACCGCGCGGCGGTGATCGCAACGCTCACCACCCTCTGGGAACGGGGATTGCAACCATGATCCTGCTCGATAAGGCCGAATTCGCCAGCCACGACCGCCTGCGCGCCCACCAGGCCGCTGCCTGGGCCAGACAGGGCCATTACGTCGCGCGTCACTCGGCCTTTTACCGCGACCTGTGGCAGGGCGCGGCCCCGCCCGCCGATCTCGCGGACCTGCCCGCCCTGCCCCTCTCGGACAAATCGCAACTGCGCGTGGCGCAGGCCGATCACCCGCCTTTCGGACATTACATGGCCGCCCCGCGCCGCGACGCGGTGCGCCTGCACCGCACCTCCGGCACCACCGGGCAGGCGATGAACCTCGCGCTTTCCGCGCGTGACTGCGCGGTGACAGAGACGGTAGGCGGGCGCTGCCAGTCCGCCGCAGGGCTGACCCCCGATCACACGGTCGTTCACTGCCTGAATTACCAGATGTGGATGGGCGGGCTGACCGATCACATGACGCTTCAGGCCACCGGCGCGCTGGTGGTGCCCTTCGGCGTCGGTTCCACCGAGTTGCTGGTGCGCACCATCCACGAAGTGGGAATCACCGCGATTTCCTGCACACCGTCCTATCCGGCGGTGCTGGAGCGCGTCATCGCCGAACGTTTCCCCGACCTGACCCCCCGCGACCTTGGCCTGAAACTGGGGCTCTTTGGCGGCGAGGCGGGGCTCGACGATCCGGCCTTCCGCACCCGTCTGCAAGAGGTCTGGGGGATGGAGCCGCGCAACGCCAATTACGGCGTCTCGGACGTGTTCTGCAACTTCGCGGCGCAATGCGAGCATGACACGCGGCTGCATTTCATGGGGGCCGACGTGCTCTGGCCCGAACTGATCGAGCCCGAGACGGGCAGCCCCCTGTCCCTCGCCGCAGGCCAGACCGGCGAGTTGGTGCTGACCCACCTCGTGCGCGACTGCCAGCCCCTGGTGCGCTTTCGCAGTGGCGACATCATCACCGTGGACGAAACCGCGCCCTGCACTTGCGGGCGCACCGGCTTCCGCTTTCGCGTGGTGGGGCGCTCGGATGACATGGTGGTGGTGCGCGGGCTCAACCTGTTTCCCACAATGGTCGCCGCCGTGCTCAACCGGTATCCGACGCTCTCGGGCGACTACCGAATTCCGCTCGACACGCCCCCTCCCTATGACAGCCTGCCGGTCACGGCGGAACTGTCCAAGGGGCGCGACGCCGCCCCGGGGCTGGCAGAGGAGATCGCACAGGCGATCAAGCGCGACCTCGGGGCGACCGCCCGGGTGACACTGGTGCCGCATGGCACCTTCCCGCTGACCGAAGGCAAGACCCGACGTGTGCAAAGGACTTACACATGACCGATTTCACCTACGCTACCGTGCTTAGCGCGTTGCACGAGGGGGCCGTGCGCCGCATCACCCTCAACCGTCCTGACCGGCTCAACGCAATGAACCGGACGCTGATCGACGATGTGACCCGCGCCTTTGACGACGCCAATACCGACCCGGAGACCCGCGCCATCGTGCTGACCGGCGCGGGCAAGGCATTCTGCGCGGGCGACGACCGGCAGGATCATGTCCACCCCGCCTCCGAGGAAGAGGCGCGCGATCTGGTTCTGGCGATCCAGCGCGCGACAAATGCGATCACATTGGGACCGAAACCGGTGGTCGGCGCGATCAACGGCTGGGCCGTCGGCGGCGGCTTTGAATGGGCGATCAACTGCGATTTCCCGATCTGGGCCGAGAGCGCGCGCGGCTTTTTCCCCGAAGTCTCGCTCAACCTGTTCGTGACCGGCGGGGTGACGACGCTGCTGCCCGCGCTTGTCGGGTTGGTCAAGGCACGCGAAATGCTCTTCTTCGGCGACCGCTACGATGCCGCGACGTTGCACGAGATGGGGCTGGCGTGGAACACCGCGCCCGACGGGGATCTGCTCAACACCGCCCATGCCACCGCCCGCCGGCTCGCCGACCTGCCGCCGCTCTCTGTGCGGGCGATGAAGCGCGTGCTCAACGCCACCGCCACCCCCGACCTGCGCCGCGCCATGGACCTCGAGACCGAGGCCACCGTCGCGGGATTCATGGATCCCGAGACCACCCGACGTCTGCGCGACTTTTAGGGTCCGACTGCGCTTTCCCTTGCCAATCGGTCAGGTTAGAACGGTGACATGTCATGGAACGTGCCCAATATCCTGACCGTGCTTCGGCTGCTCGCGGCGCCGGGCGTCGCGGTCATGTTTCTCTATTTCAACCGCCCCTATGCCGACTGGTTCGCGCTGATCCTGTTCATCAGCGCGGCGCTCACCGACTGGATCGACGGCCATCTCGCGCGGAGCTGGAAGCAGGTGACCAAGATCGGCACCATGCTCGATCCGATCGCCGACAAGGCGATGGTGGTGATCGCGCTGATGGTGATCGTGGGCTATTCGTCGATGTCGCCCTGGCTGGTGCTGCCCGCCACGGTGATCCTGTTCCGCGAGGTGTTCGTCTCGGGGCTGCGCGAGTATCTCGGCGACCGGGCCGGCACGCTCAAGGTCACACGACTGGCCAAGTGGAAGACCACGGCCCAGATGATCGCCATCGCCGTGCTCTTCGCCCAGGGCGTGTTCGAGCATTATTTCGGCATGTCGATCTTTGGCATGGACGACGCGCTGGTGCGCGATATCCTCTCGGGCAAGACCGAGGATCTGCACGGGCTGTGGTGGAAATATCGCGGCATGGTCTGGTCCGGGCATGCGGGGCTCTGGCTGTTGTGGCTCGCCGCCGGGCTTACCCTCGTCACCGGTGTGGATTACTTTGTCAAATCCGTGCCGCATCTGAAGGATACACGCTGATGGATGTGCTCTATTTCGCATGGGTGCGCGAACGCATCGGACACCCCAAGGACCGGGTGGAGACGCGGGCCGCCACGGTGCGCGACCTCGTCGAGGAGTTGCGCGCGCGCGAGGACCGCTATGCCGCCGCCTTCGCCGACCTGTCGGCGCTGCGCGTCGCGGTGGATCAGGAGCTGAGCGATTTCGACGCGCCGCTCGGCGAGGCGCGCGAGGTGGCGTTCTTTCCGCCGATGACAGGCGGATAAACGGGGGCTGGGTCATGGACATCCGCGTGCAGCAAGAGCCGTTCGATCTCGGGGCCGAGGCGAATGCCTTTGCCGCGCGGCAGGCGGGCATGGGCGCGGTCGTCACCTTTACCGGGATCGTGCGCGACCTGGAGGGCGACCTCGACACGATGGAGATCGAGCATTACCCCGGCATGACCGAGAAGGCGCTGGCGGAGATCGCAGACGAGGCCGCGCGCCGCTGGCGGATCGGCGACGCGTTGATCCTGCACCGCTATGGGCGACTGAAGGCCGACGACCTCATCATGATGGTTGCCACCGCGTCGCGCCACCGCGCCGATGCCTTTCAGGCCGCCGAATTCCTCATGGATTACCTAAAGTCCCGCGCCCCCTTCTGGAAGAAGGAGGTGACGGACGCGGGCGAAGGCTGGGTCGCCGCCCGCGACGAGGACGAGGACGCCCTCGGCCGCTGGTGACCCCCCCTTGCCATTGCCAGGGCGCGCGGGCAGTGTCGCCCGCGTTCCGGCAGCATGACAGAGGGAGAGCGGCATGACCGACAACAGGCGCACGGGCGGGCAGCTTCTGGTGGACTGTCTCATCGCGCTGGGTGCGCGGCACAGTTTCGGCGTGCCGGGCGAGAGCTATCTCGCGGTGCTTGACGCGCTGCACGACACGGTCGGGCGGCTCGATTTCACCCTATGCCGGCAGGAGGGGGGCGCGTCCTTCATGGCCGCCGCCTATGGCAAGCTCACCGGGCGGCCCGGTATCGCTTGGGTCACACGCGGGCCGGGGGCCACCAACGCCGCAATCGGCGTACACACGGCGATGCAGGACAGCGTGCCGATGATCCTGTTCGTCGGGCAGGTCGGCACGGGAATGAAGGGGCGCGAGGCGTTCCAGGAGCTCGACTACCGCGCGGTGTTCGGCACGATGGCGAAATGGGCGGTCGAGATCGACGACGTCGATCGCATCCCCGAGATCGTGGCACGGGCGTGGAAGACCGCCCTCGTGGGCCGTCCCGGCCCGGTGGTGGTGGCGCTGCCCGAGGATATGCTCACCAGCCACACCGCCGCCGCGCCGCTGACCGGACCGGGCCATTACCCCGAACCGTGCCCGCCCGCGGAGACGGTGGCGCAGGCGCGCGAAATGCTGGCCGGGGCCGCGCGGCCGGTGATTCTCTATGGCGGCAGCAACTGGACGGATCAGGGCCGCGCGGCGCTGCAATCCTTCGCCGAGGGCTCGGATATCCCGGTGGTGTCGGTGTTTCGCTATCAGGACCGGTTCGACAACCACTCGCCGGTGTTCTGCGGTGAGGCGGGGGTGGGCATGGTGCCGCATGTGCGCGCGCTCCTGACCGGGGCGGACGTGATCCTTGCCGTGAATACCCGCTTTGGCGAGAACTCCACCGATGGGTATACCGTGCTGGACGTGCCGCAGCCCGCGCAGCGGCTCGTCCATGTGCACGGCTCCGACCTCGAACTGGGCAAGGTCTATCAGCCCGCGCTGGGCATACAGGCCGGTCCCAACGCCTTTGCCGCCGCGCTGGCCGAGGCCGGGCCGGTGCGCGGCGCATGGGGCGAGTGGCGCGCGCAGGCGCGCGCGGCGTGGGAGGCGGCGTTCGATCTGCCCGCCCTGCCCTCGCCAGTAGACATGGGCCGCGTCACCGCGCATCTGCGCGAGGTGCTGCCCGAGGATGCCATCATCACCAATGGTGCGGGCAATTTCGCCATCTGGTCGGGCCGGTTCCTGAAATACGGGCCCGACATGCGCCTGCTGGGGCCGCAATCGGGGGCGATGGGATACGGCATCCCCGCGGCCATCGCCGCGCGGGTCGCGCATCCCGACCGCCGCGTCGTCTGTTTCGCCGGGGACGGCGATTTCCAGATGACCTGCCAGGAACTGGCCACTGCCGCGCAGGCGGGCGCGCAGCCGGTGATCCTCGTGCTCGATAATGGCACCTACGGGACCATCCGCGCCCACCAGGAGCGCACCTACCCGGGCCGCGTATCGGGCACCGACATGGTCAATCCCGATTTCGCCGCGCTCGCCCGCGCCTATGGCTTTCACGGCGAACGGGTAGAGACGACAGAGGAGTTCGCCCCTGCCTTCGCCCGTGCCTGCGCGTCGCCCACCGGCGCGGTGCTCGCGCTCACGATCTCGCCCGAGGCGTTGACGCCGCGCATGACGCTGAGCCAGATGCGCGCGGCGG
>JADQCC010000163.1 GCA_016278295.1 Roseovarius sp.
ACAATGATGACCGCATATGCCAGGGCGAACCCGAACGCGCCATGGGTCAGTGACAGGCCCGGGACAAGCGCGGCTGCTACTGCCAGCGTCGCGAGATTGGCCCACATCGACACGCGTTCGCGCCCGGTCATGTGCAGTATCATCGCCAGCGGTCCCAAGAGCGCGGCTGCGAATTGTGCGAGTGCCATGATCCGCAGATACCTGGTGGCCGTGCCGAATTCCGCCCCCAGCAGCGCCAGCGCCCGTTCGGGCCAGATCAGCAGTGGCAGCAGCACGCAGACCGCGATTCCGGTGCTGGCAAGCATCGCCTGAGATGTCAGCCGGCGCAGCGCGTTCGGGTCTCCGCCACGAGACAGCCGCACGATCCCGGGCGCGATCATCGGGTTGATGACAAGCGTGCAAAAGCTGACCAGAAGCGCCAGCCTCTCGGCGCCCCGCAGCAGGCCGAGTTCGGCCTCGCTCAGGAATGGGGCGGCCAGCAGGAACGACCCCGACTGAATAAGGAACCCGGCCAGGGCGATCAGCGTGAACGGAACCTGACCTTGGCTCAATTCCTCTCTCAAGCGCGCCTCTGGAAAGAGCATCCCGCGTTTCACGGGGTGATCTAGCCGCGTGATCACACCCGCGACCAATGCCAGGAGGAGCATGGACAGCAGGAAACCGGACATCACGCCCGCTGACGTCAGGTGGCCGCCCCGAACAAGCGAAGGCATGAGCAGCAGCACTGTCAGACATGAAATCCCGCCAAGCTCGAACACCGGGGCGAGCCACGGACGCGCACTGCCGCGCGCGTATGCCGCGAACAATGCGAGAGCTGTGACCAGGAACAGCATGACGGGGAGGAAGTGAACGGCCCCTGGAAATGGTGATCCCAGGATTCCGCTCGACAGGAGCCCGGACCCTGCCAAGCCAAGCACGATGGCAGACAGGAATATCCGGCGAATGGCCAGAAGGAGCAGGGAAACGGACGCACAAACGCCCTTCTCGTGAAGCGCCCATGCCACGCCACGCGTCAGCAGGCTGCCCTGACCGCGTCGTGCGATCATGCCCAGCACTCCGAGCAGGGTGAGCATGACCGTGAACATGCCCAGCTGTTCCGGCCCGCCGGTGCGCGCGATGACGACGGCAAGCAGCAAACCGCCCACGGCCGCGAGAACCTGTGTCGCGCCGGTCGCGCAAAACCGGGCCAGCGCTCCGAATCGACTATCATTCCGATGTGTTCTCAAGCAAGGCGAGGCTTTCATTCGCGCCGCCTCCAGCCGGTCGAAATATCCGCGACGAGATTTTCTGAAACTCGGTCGGGATAGTAGGCGGAGACGCTACCGAGAGCGGTTGCCCCCATCTTTTTCAGGTCGAGTTCACCGCGCATCACCCTTTGGAGAACAGCCTTCAAAGGCTCACTCTGACCCGGGGGCAACAAGAAGCCGTTCTCGCCAGATCGGATAAGATCCCTGCCCGCCATGACGCCGTCCGTTGTAATCACGGGCAAACCGGCGGCCATCGCTTCGGGTACGACCATGCCCCAGCCGTCATGCATCGACGGGAGCACGAATACGTCCGCACCGGCATAGATTTCAGATTGCTTCTCGGGCCCGGCGTATCCGTGGAACGTAATCCTGTCGCGCAGGCTCTCCTTGAGGCCCGTTTCCAGCTCCGGGCGCATCGCACCATCGCCGATGATGCTCAGGTGCCAGTCGGGGTGGTCGTCGGAAAGGTCAGAGAAAACCTGGACAAGCTGGTCGATCTTCTTCGATGGCACGAGACGTGCCGTTGTCACGATGACCTTGTTGGCATGCGCGTTTTCCGCCGATTGGTAGACCGAGAAATCCTTTGTATACGGCAGGCTTCGCAACAGCCTTTCCGGTACCCCGTGCTCGGCATAACTTTTGACGCCGGCCTGGCCAACGGCGTAAACACGGCGCGACCTTGAGATCGCAGAGATGATCGCGCGCTTTACCAGGAACCGTATCGGGTGTGACTTCGGGGATTTCTTTATGCGCTCTCCCCAGAACGCCCAATCCGCGTCTGGCCGCAGGAAAGATATTGCCAGGATCAACAGGAAATTCGTCGGGTTGCTGTAGCCTTGTATGATGATCCTGGCCCGACGTTCCTTGAATAGCAGCCGAAGCAGGAGCCCCGGGCAGAATGCCGTATTAACCCGAGACGGAAAGGGACTCAGGTTGCGACTTTCCAGAATGTCGTGGTTCGTTGGAAATGCGGGATCCTGCCATTTCGCATTTCGCCTGGAGAGATAGGCGACCGAAACGTCTGTGTCGTGACGGCGGTGCAACGCGTTGTAGAGCTCAACGGTATTCGGACTCGGAGAGTTGGCAACGAAGATCAGGCGCATCTCACTCACTCACCCCAACACCCCCTTTTCGGCGAAATAGTCGGCCAACGCCTTGCGGCTCAGGGCCGTCTCATGGGCCGAGTTGTAGGGCCGGTCGGTCCGCCGGGCGCCGCGCAGGTGGGCGTAGCCGGGGGCGGTGGCATCGGCAAAGGCCGAGAGCGACACGAAGAAATCGCCGTATTCCCAGGTCCGGCGCACCTCTTCGTCGTTCATCAACTCCTCGTACATTTTCTCGCCGGGCTTGGGGCCGATTTCGGTGATCTCGATGCTGCGCCCGGGGGCGAGCGTGTCGCGCATGACATGGGCGATGTCCTCGATCCGGGCGACCGGCATCTTGGTGACCATCACCTCGCCGCCACAGGCCAGCCAGACCGAGTCGAGCACCAGCCGAACGGCCTCTTCCAGCGTCATGATGAAGCGGGTCATGTCGCGATGGGTCAGCGTGATCGGCCCGCCCGCCGCGATCTGACGGCGAAACAGCGGCACCACCGACCCGCGCGATCCCAGCACGTTACCGAACCGCGTCGAGGCAAAGACCGTGCCCGCGTTGCGCGCGCGGATGTTGAGCCCGTTGGCCGTGGTCTCGGCCGCCGCGGTCATCAGCCGCTCGCCCATCAGCTTGGAGGTGCCCATCACGTTGGTGGGGTTTACCGCCTTGTCGGACGAGGTAAAGATCACCCGCTCGACGCCGTTCTCCTGCGCCGCGTCGATGACGTTCTGCGTGCCCTGGATATTGGTGGCGATCGCCTGGGCGGGGCTGTCCTCGCACAGGCCCACATGCTTGAGCGCGGCGGCGTGCAACACGATATCGACGCCACGCATCCGCAGCTTCAGCGCCTCGCGGTCGCGTATGTCGGCGAGGTGGCCCGAAACCTTGCCGGTCGCACGGTAGTGCTCGATCTGGAAAAAGAGCTCGGTTTCGTTGTTGTCGATGCACACGATATGGGCCGTGGGGCTTTGCGCAAGCTGGCGAACGAGTTCGGCACCGACGGTGCCGCAGGCACCGGTGACGAGGACGGTCTTGTCCCTGAATCTGTCCATCCCCGTCAGCTCCAGCGCACGCGCGGCATGATGCGATCGCTGACGATACGGTCGCGGTTCTCGATGATGCGTTCCAGCATCGCGCCCAGTACGGTCTCTGACATGTAGTGCGGTTTCAGCCCCAGTTCGGTTAGCCCGCTATGCGCGGGGTTGTAATAGTGTTCCTCTTTTTCCTTGCGGGGATTGGGGATCGACCTGATCTCGACATCGAGGCCCATCTGGTTTCCGGCCTGCTGGACCCGCTCGGCCAGGTCGTTGACGGTGAAGGTCTCGGTCAACTGGTTGAAAATACGCAACTCGCCGGGACCCGCGGGATGCTCGGCGGCGAGACGCACGCATTGCAACGTGTCGCGTAGGTTGAGATAGCCGCGCGTCTGCCCGCCGCCGCCATAGACCGTGAGCGGCACCCCGGCCACCGCCTGCACGAGAAAACGGTTCACCACGGTGCCGAAGATATCGTCATAGTGGAAATTGGGGCACAGGCGCGGGTCGAGATCGGCCTCGTCGGTCGAGATGCCGTAAACCGGCCCCTGCATCAGGTCGGTTACCCGTAGCCCGTAGGTGCGCACATAGAACCAGAGCAGGTCGGTATCGAGCACCTTGGTGGTGTGATAGAGCGAGCCGGCGGCGCGGGGATAGAGGAACGTGTCCTTGCGGCCCTTGTGCTCGATCTCGATCCAGCCTTCCTCGATGTCGATATCGGGCGTGCCGTATTCACCCATCGTGCCGAGCTTGACGATATGCGCGTCGGGGGCGTGCTCCTTGACTGCCCAGATACAGTTGAACGTGACATCGAGATTGTTCTGGAATGTCTCGCGCGCCTCGCGAAAGCCCCGCATGGAATAGGGGGCAGAGGGCTGTTCGGCATAGTGCACGACGGTGTCGGGCTGCATCTCGCGCACCAGGCCGAACATCACCTCGGGGTCCGACAGATCGCTGATGCGCACCTTGATCGGCTTGCCCCCGACTGCCTCGAAGATGGCCGCGCGCTCGCTGAGGCAGGGGGCGCCGATCAGCGCGTCACTGTCCGTCGCCTCGGCAATATTCCGCCGCATGTAGTTGTCCGCGACCATGACCTCGTGGCCGGCGGCCGCGAAATCCATCGCCGTGGGCCAGCCGAGATAGCCATCGCCTCCCAGAATGAGTACACGCATGTTTTCCTCCAGAACCCGGAAACGGGACGTGATGCCGTTGTGTTTGAACTGAAATGCCTTGCCGCGCTCCACTGCTTGCCACCCGGCCAGGCGCTCGTCTGAAAGTGGTCGATACCTACCTGAAACTCAACCTAGTAGGTAATTATAAGAAAATAACTCTCCTGAAAAGTGTGATTTGATGCCTGACCTGACGGTAATCTTGCGCTGCGCGCTCGGTGATCTCGTGCCGTCTCCGTTGGCTGCACGCGCAGGCCGCGCATCCGTGCCGACCACGCTGACAGCGTCGGATACCAAGCGATGATCCGGTTTCTGCGAGCCTGGCGGTCATTCCAGCCGAAAACCCTGAGCAGCGTTGGTTCAAACTGCTTGAACTCGCGCGCCCGAGGAATGATGCTACCGATATGGCACCCCGGAAATATCCACCCCGTTTGCGCATTCGGATCGTCTTTGGCGATGACGAGATGATCGGGCCCGGCAAAGCGGACCTGCTGGAACGGATCGACCGCTGCGGGTCGATCGCCGCTGCGGGCCGCGAGATGCGCATGAGCTACAAGCGTGCCTGGGAGTTGATCGGAACGCTGAACGCAATGTTTCGCGGTCCGTTGGTCGAGAGTACGCGCGGCGGCCCCGGCGGTGGCGGCGCGGTGCTGACCGATCTCGGGAGAGAGGTGCTGTCGCTCTACCGTGCCTTCGAGGCCGACGCGGTCGAGGGGGGCGCCGCGCGTCTTGCCGCGTTGCAATCGCTTCTCAGCGATATTCCCGGAGAAAAATAACGTTTGACACTGGAGAGATGCGCTTGCGATATGTTTTCCTGAATATATCCAATCGGAGCCAGTGCACGATGCCACGGATCCTGTCTTTCCGCGCGATGCTCGCCGTGCTCGTTTTAGCTACATCTCTGGCGAGCCCGCTTGCCGCGCGTGCCGACAGCGCGCTGGCAGCCGTCGCCGCCAACTTTGCCGAGACGGCAGAGGCACTTCTGCCTGCGTTTCGCGAGACTACGGGGCACGACGTGCAACTGACCACTGGCTCGACCGGCAAGCTCTATGCCCAGATCGGTGCCGGTGCGCCGTTCGATCTGCTGCTGTCCGCCGACGCGGCCACCCCCGCGCGCCTGCTGGAGGACGGCCACGCGGTCGCGGGAACGGATTTTACCTATGCCGTGGGGCGACTGACGCTGTGGAGTGCCGATCCCGACCGCATCGGCGCGGATGGGCGCGCGGCACTCAAAGACCCCGACCTGCGCTTCGTGGCCATCGCCAACCCGGACCTCGCCCCCTATGGCGTGGCCGCGCGCGAGGCTTTGCAGTCTCTCGGGCTCTGGGAGACGCTTCAGCCGAGGATCGTCATGGGGCAGAATGTCGGTCAGACCAACTCGATGGTCGCCTCGGGCGCCGCCGAACTGGGATTCGTCGCGCTTTCCGCCGTGCTGAGCCCGCGCACCGCTGCCAAAGGCAGCCGCTGGGATGTGCCGCAGGATCTGTTCGCGCCGATCCGGCAGGACGCGGTGTTGCTTCGCCACGGCGCAGACAATGCGGCGGCGCAGGCGTTTCTGGATTATCTACGCACCCCCGAGGCCGCGGCGGTGATCGACCGCTTCGGCTATGGCACGGGCGGCTGATATGGATGTGCCCGATCTCGGCCCCCTCTGGCTTACGTTCCGGCTTGCGGCGATCACCACGCTGCTGCTGCTGCTTGTCGGCACGCCGGTCGCATGGTGGCTGGCCCATACCCGGTCCCGTCTGAAATCCGTTGTCGAAGCAGTCACGGCGCTTCCGCTCGTGCTGCCACCCACTGTGCTGGGCTTCTACCTGCTGGTGTTTCTCAGCCCGGAGTCGGTCCTTGGTGGCCTGTGGCTTTCGGCGACGGGGTCCACGCTGACCTTTTCGTTCACGGGCCTGATCTTTGCCTCGGCCCTCTATTCGCTGCCTTTCATGGTGCAGCCCTTGCAGGGCGCGTTCGAATCGGTCGGGCACGCGCCGCTCGAGGCTGCGGCCTCGCTGCGGGCGTCTCCGCGCGACGCATTCTTCAGCGTGGCGGCACCGATGGCGGTGCGCGGCTACCTGACGGCGACGGTGCTGACCTTTGCGCACACGATCGGTGAATTCGGCGTGGTTCTGATGGTCGGTGGCAACATCCCCGGCAGGACCAAGGTCGTCTCGATCCAGATCTACGAAGAAGTCGAAACGATCAACTACGCCGCCGCCCACAGCCTTGCGGCAATCCTGCTGGTGTTCTCGTTCTCCGTTCTGCTCGCGGTCTATAGCCTGAACCGCCGCTTTCCTGTTCATGTCGGGTGAGGCGATGACCGATCTGTCAACGGATGTGTACGTCCGCTACCCCGGGTTCACGCTGGAGGTCGCGCACGTTTTCCCCGGCCAAGGGATCACGGCGCTGTTCGGCCCCTCGGGCTGTGGCAAATCCACCCTCTTGCGTGTCATCGCGGGGTTCGAGCGTGGTGTGAAGGGGCGGATTGCCTACGGTGACGAGGTCTGGCTGGGCGCGCGCGCCTATCTGCCACCCCATCGCCGTGGTGTGGGCTACGTCTTTCAGGATGCGCGGTTGTTTTCGCACCTGACCGTGCGCGGCAATCTAGACTATGCGCACAGGCGCGCCGCGGGCGTCGCCACCCGGTACTCATTTGACGACGTGGTCGATGTCCTCGATCTCGCCCCCTTGTTCGAGCGCCGCGTAAACCAGCTCTCAGGAGGAGAAAAGCAGCGCGTGGCCATCGGCCGGACGCTTCTGGCGCGGCCGCGGCTCTTGCTCATGGATGAGCCTCTCGCCGCGCTCGACACGCGCCGCAAGGGCGAAATCATGCCCTATCTCGGGCACCTGCCGAACGCCTTCGGCCTCCCCGTCATCTATGTCACCCACGCGCTGGAAGAGGTGACGCAGCTTTGCGATCGCATCGTGGCGCTTGCCGAGGGGCGCATCGCGGCGACCGGAGGTGTGGCCGAGACACTCGAGCGGCTCGATCTTTCGAGTGTTCAGGGCCGGTTTGAGGCGGGTGTGATGCTGACCGGGCGGATTGCCGCGCAGGACACGGCCCTGCATCTGAGCCGCGTCGATATCGGCTCCGCCTGGCTCGAGGTCCCGCAGATCGCGCTTGCCCCGGGACAAGAGGTCCGGCTTCGGGTGCGGGCGCGCGACGTTTCCCTGGCGCTGAGCCGCCCCGAGGGCCTGAGCATCCGCAACGCGCTTGACGCCCGCGTGCTGAGCATCGAGCCGGAGGCGGCAACCGCATTTGCCGAGGTGCTTCTGGAAGTTGGCGACCAACACCTGCGCGCGCGGGTCACCCGCGCGGCCGTCGCGGATCTCGGGTTGGGCGAGGGGCAGCCCGTTGTCGCGTTGATCAAGGCCGTCTCGTTCGATCGTCAGGCGCTTCCCCGCGATAATCGGGCCGACGCATGACCCGGTGTCACAGTGCGACTCCCGCCTTGTCCGCGAGGTACGCCAGCACTTTCCCCCGATCTCCGCTCGTCAGAATTCCCTCCCGCACAAGGGCACCGTAAAGGCGCATCTCGGCATAGAAGGGGGCCTGGCCACCGATCTGGAAATTTCGCGCGCCGGTACTGTCGCCGTGACCGGCCAGATCGGCCCGCGCCGCCGACAGCACCCCGTTGCGATAGCTCCGCGCCTCGGCCCCGAACTCGATTTCCGCAATGTGAACGGCGCGATCCGCAAGACCCGCGGCATCCCCTATGGATGCGACAACCAGCGATACGCCGTCATCGTATTCGACCTGAAGCCGCTGGTCGGCTGACCGGACCCCCCAGCCCGGGGCGCTCGCGCCGAACCCCCTCTTGCTCAGAAAGGCCGTCGTGCCCGTGTCAGGCACCTGCACGCCAAACGCGGCGGTGCGGTCAGCGGTGCCAAGATCGAGCACGTCGCCTGCGCTGAGGAAATCGTCCACCCCGTCGAAGTCGAGATAGTTTCGCCCCCCCGCGTCCTGTCGCAGGACGGGCCGCGCGGCGGCGGTTGCCTGCGTGGCATGGTATCCGTTGCCGGACTTGTCGCCCATGTAGCCGACCGGATCGCCCGGGGCCGTGACCGGCACGGTTCCCGCCGCATCCTGGAAAAGCGAGCCGAGGTCGCCCGGATCATACCACGCGCCATCCTCAGAGTTTGCGAATAGCCACGCCGGGTTGAAGGCCCGATACGCCCGGTGGGCGCTGGTCACGCTGATGTCGGTGACGATCTTCATGCAACGACCAGCGCGTGGATGCCATCGGCGGTGGTGCCGCTGGCGTTTACCCGGCGCACCCCCACGGGCAGGATAGAGAAATCGGCGACCGTGACGGTGCGCGTCTCGCCGCTCACGGTCACGATACTGATCGCGCCGCCGGTTTCGGTATAGAGACCGACCGCAACGTGCGGCAGGTCGGTGGTATCGTCCGGCACCACCGGCAGGGCGTCGGTGGCCGGGCCTGAAAGCGACAGGGAACGGTTGGCAAACGGGTTCATGGCAACTCCTGCGTTCTTGGCATGCGCGGTAACGCGACGCCGGTTGAAACGCGGCCCGTTTTCGGGAACCCGGGTTGAAATTCTCTGTCGCGACCGCGCGTAACGGAAAGCCCTTGTTAAGGACGCGCGGGGTCCCATCGACCCGCCAGCGTACTCACACGGGCCGAGGCCACATGTGACCCAAGGTCTCTTCTGATCCCGAATCGGAAACAAGTCCCGTAGCGGCTCAATCCGTCAATGCGCCTCGGCCCAGTTTCCGCCTTGTCCCGCGTCCACCACCAGCGGCACGTCTAGATGCACCGCCGGGTCGGCGGCGCCCTGCATGACCTCGCCCGCCACCCCGATCAGGCGGTCAACGCCATCTTCCGCCACCTCGAAGATCAATTCGTCATGCACCTGCAAGAGCATCTTGCAGGGCAGATCGCGAATCGCGTCGGGCATCCGAATCATCGCGCGGCGGATGATGTCCGCCGCCGTGCCCTGTATCGGCGCGTTGATCGCGGCGCGGCGGGCAAATCCCGCGCGCGGGCCGCGCGCCCCGATCTCGGGCGTGTGAATCCTGCGCCCGAACAGTGTCTCGACATGCCCGTGTTCCTTGGCGAAGGATACGGTTTCATCCATATAGTCCCTGATGCCCGGGAAGCGCTCGAAGTAGCGGTCGATAAAGCCCTGCGCCTCGGACCTCGGGATGCGCAGGTTGCGCGCGAGGCCAAAGCCGGAAATGCCGTAGATCACCCCGAAATTGATCGCCTTGGCCTGCCGCCGCACCTCGGGCGTCATCTCGCCCATCGGTACGCCGAACATCTCGCTTGCCGTCATGGCGTGGATGTCATGGCCCTCGCGGAACGCCTGTTTCAGCGTGTCGATCCCGGCCACATGTGCAAGGATGCGCAGCTCGATCTGGGAATAATCCAGGCTGACCAACAGGTTGCCTTCTTCCGCGACAAACGCCTCGCGGATGCGGCGGCCTTCCTCGCTTCGCACCGGGATGTTCTGCAGGTTCGGATCGGTCGAGGCGAGCCGCCCGGTGTTGGCCCCGGTCTGCACATAGGAGGTGTGCACGCGCCCTGTCTCGGGGTCGATATGATCCTGAAGCGCGTCGGTGTAGGTCGATTTGAGCTTCGATAGCTGCCGCCAGTCGAGCACGCGCGCCGGCAGCTCATGCTCGGTCGCCAGATCCTCCAGCACGTCCGCGCCGGTGGCATAGGCCCCGGTCTTGCCCTTCTTGCCGCCCTCCAGACCCATCTCGTCGAACAGGATCTCACCCAGTTGCTTGGGGCTGCCCACATTGAACGACCGCCCCGCCAGCGCGTGTATCTCCGCCTCCAGCGCGCCCATCTTCTGCGCGAACTTGCCCGACATGGCGCGCAGCGTGTCGCGGTCCACCTTGACGCCGTGCCGCTCCATCTCTGCCAGCACCGGCACCAGCGGTCGCTCCAGCGTCTCGTACACGGTGGTGACGCGCGCCCGGTGCAACTGCGGCTTGAAGGTCAGCCACAACCGCAGCGTGATATCGGCATCTTCGGCGGCGTATTTCACCGCCGCCTCCACCGGAACCCGGTCAAAGGTGATCGCGGATTTGCCACTGCCCAGCAGCGCCTTGATCGGGATCGGCTCGTGGCCCAGGTAGCGCTCGCTGAGCGTGTCCATCCCGTGCCCGTGCTCGCCCGCGTGCAACGCGTAGGACATCAGCATCGTGTCGTCGATGGGGGCAACGGTGACGCCGTGGCCGGCGAATATCTTGGCATCGTATTTCATGTTCTGCCCGATCTTGAGGATCGCATCGTCCTCCAGCACCGGCTTCAGCGCGGCGAGCGCCTCGGCCATCGGCACCTGCCCCTCGGCCAGATCCTCCGAGCCAAAGAGATCGTCCGCGGCACCCCCCTTGTGCGCCAGCGGGATGTAACAGGCGCGCCCCGGCGCGGTGGCGAGCGATATCCCCACCAGATCGGCCTGCATCTCGTTGAGCGACGTGGTCTCGGTATCGAGCGCCACGTAGCCCTGTGCCCGGATCGTCTCGATCCACCCCCCGAGCGCGTCCATGTCGCTGATATGCTCGTAGGAATCGGGCTCTATCGCGGGCCATTCGGGCGCCTTTGGCGCATCCTTTGGGGTCTCTGGTGCCGCAGGCTCTGGAAGCACCGGTGCCTCCCGGCCCAGCGCCTCGGCGATGCGCTTCGACAGGGTGCGAAACTCCATCTCCGTCAGAAACCCCAGCAGCGTCTCGGGATCGGGGTCGCGCACCTCCAGATCGTCGAGCGTGAAACCCAGCGGCGTGTCACAGTCGAGCTGCACCAGCCGCCTGGACATCTCGATCTGCTCACGCTTGTCGATCAGCGTCTCGCGCCGCTTGGGCTGCTTGATCTCCCCGGCACGGTCCAACAATTCCTCCAGCGAGCCGAACTCGTTGATCAGCAGCGCGGCGGTCTTGATGCCGATGCCTGGCGCGCCGGGGATGTTGTCGACGCTGTCACCCGCCAGCGCCTGCACATCGACCACGCGGCTTGGGTCCACCCCGAATTTCTCGCGCACGCCATCCACGTCGATGCGCCGGTTCTTCATGGCATCCAGCATCTCGACACCACCGCCGACAAGCTGCATCAGGTCCTTGTCGGAACTGATGATCGTCACCCGTCCACCCAGGTCGCGCGCCTGACAGGCCAGCGTCGCGATGATGTCGTCGGCCTCATAGCCCTCGATCTCCTCGCAGGCGATGTTGAAGGCACGGGTGGCATCGCGCGTGAGCGGGATTTGCGGGCGCAGGTCCTCGGGCATCGCCTCGCGGTTGGCCTTGTAGGCATCATAGAGATCGTTGCGAAAGGTGTGGCTGCCCTTGTCAAAGATCACCGCCACATGGGTGGGCGCGTCGGGACCGTGGTTTCCCTCCACATAGCGTTGCAGCATGTTGCAAAACCCCGACACCGCCCCGATCGGCAGCCCGTCGGATTTCCGCGTCAGTGGCGGCAGCGCGTGATAGGCGCGAAAGATAAAGGACGACCCGTCGATCAGGTGCAGGTGACAGCCTTTTCCGAAGTTAAGACTCATGAGTTGGACTTTCATCTTGGTCGATTTTGATGTCGTCGATAATATCGTCAATACAGTGTCCATAATTACAAGATACTTGACCCAAAATCATTATAATGAAAGCAAAGATGAGCAATCGTACAGTCCATAAAAAGCGCCTTGCGGAACGATCTAGAACATTGAAATTATGGATTATTCTCTGGTCATTTTCTTCAGCCTGACTGATTAAAACATCTATAAGGCTATCGCCTTCCACAACGTGATCTTTCCAATCATTCCAACGGTGACCAAGTATGTGAAACCGCTTTGGGAGGATTGAAAATACAGACACAATTGCAGCAACAATGCATATGATTGCTGCGGTTATACTGGTTACTGTCGATGGAAAAAATTGCGCAGATGCAATTAGCAAGCCTGCGAATGTTAACCCACCAGCAAAAAAACTTGTGGATCGCCTATCCGCATTTGACGCCAAGTCTTCCAGACCCTTAATGTGAAGCTCCGTGTGGCGAAGGGCTTCCTTTACCACTTGCAAACGCTCACTCTCAGGATTTTCAGACATGGCAAAACGTCCTGCTCCTCCTCCAACGCGGGGAATTCAAAAGGGCAACTCCTCGAACACTCAGGCTCCAAAGCCGAAGCCTCCAAAGCCTCCTAAACAGCCTAAGAAATAAGCCGCTCAGACCTTGCCCTCGAAATCGCGATGGATGAGCTTGGCGTCGCAATAGGGGCATTCCACATAGCCCGTCTCGCGCGGAATCTGGAGCCACACGCGGGGATGGCCCAGCGCCCCCTCGCCGCCGTCGCAGGCCACGCGATAATTATCGACGATACGGGTTTCCGGGGCCTGCGTTACCATCGGGGCGTTTCCTTTTGCGGTGCATTGGACTAGGTCGGACTATGCTGGAACAAGAGGCGGGGGGCAAGAGCGGCATGGCGGCAAGTGCCATCGAAATCCGGGGTCTGGTAAAGACCTACGCGGGCGGGCGCCACGGCCCGGAAAAGCTCGCGCTCAAGGGCATCGACCTCGACATTCCGCAGGGCTCGGTCTTCGGCCTCCTCGGCCCCAACGGCGCGGGCAAATCGACGCTCATCAACATTCTCGCCGGGCTGGTGGTGAAAACCGCCGGGCAGGTGACGATCTGGGGTTTCGACCAGGACCGCAACCCGAGGCAAAGCCGCGCCTCCATCGGGGTGATGCCGCAGGAGTTGAACCTCGACCCGTTCTTCACGCCGCGCGAGGCGCTCGAAGTGCAGGCCGGGCTCTACGGCGTGCCGCGCCGCGAGCGGCGCAGCGATGCGATATTGCGGCTCGTCGGGCTCGAGGACAAGGCCGAGGCCTACGCGCGCACGCTGTCTGGCGGCATGCGGCGCAGGCTTCTTTTGGCCAAGGCGCTGGTCCATCACCCCCACATCCTCGTGCTCGACGAGCCGACGGCGGGCGTCGATATCGAATTGCGCCGGATGCTGTGGGAAAACGTGCGCCGCCTCAATCGGGATGGCATGACGATCATCCTCACCACCCATTACCTCGAAGAGGCCGAAGAGATGTGCGACGAGATCGCCATCATCAACGAGGGCGCCGTAGTGGCGCGCGACAGCACCGCGCGGCTTCTGGACCGGCTCGATGGCCGGCGCATGATCCTGACCCCCGACGCGCCCGCAACCGCGTTGCCGGAGGGGCGCGGGATCGAGGCGGGGCACTACAGCGACGGCACGATCGAGATCACCTACCGCGCCCGCGAGATCCCAGCCGAGTCGGTGCTCGAAGCGGTGCGCACCGCCGGGATCAAGATCCGCGACCTGCGCATCGAACAGGCGGATTTGCAGGATGTCTTCCTCGATCTCACGCGCCGCCGGATGGGATAACAGCGACCTGCGGACTCAGGCCCCGCGCATGTCGTCGAGGATCGTGCTCACCGCAGCCTGCGGGTCACCGGATGCCCAGACCGGGCGCCCCACCACGATGTGATCCGCACCGTCCGCGATCGCCTGCGCGGGCGTGGCCACGCGCTTTTGGTCGCCAAGGGCGCTGCCCGCCGGGCGCACACCGGGTGTGACGATGACGCGGCCTGCCGCCTCGGGCAGCGCACGGATCATCGCCGCCTCCCGCGGGCTGGCGATCACCCCGTCGGCCCCGGCATCGAACGCGCGCCCCGCGCGCTCGGCCACGAGGTCGGCCACCGCGCCCGGCTTCATCAGCCCGTCATCCAGATCACCCCGGTCGAGCGAGGTCAGTATGGTGACGGCGAGGATGCGCAAGGGCGTGCCGCCCGCACCCTCCCGCGCCGCGCGCACTACGTGCGGGTCGCCATGCACCGTCAGGAAATCGAGATCGAACCGCGCCAGCCCCCGCACCGCCGCTTCGACCGTGGCCCCGATGTCGAAAAGCTTCATGTCGAGGAAAACGCGCTTGCCATGCTCGTGCTTGAGCTCGTTTGCCAGCGCCAGCCCGCCGCCGGTCAGCATCCCCAGCCCGATCTTGTAGAAGCTCACGGCGTCGCCCAGCGTCTCTGCCATCTGTAGCCCCGCATGGGCGTCGGGCAGGTCGAGGGCGACGATCAGGCGGTCATCTGCGGCGGTCATGGGCGCGTCTCCGGGTGCGGTCGCGGCTCTTGTCGCGGCGGGCAGGGTGCACGTCAAGCCCCGGGAGGAGGCGGAGGCAGGATTTCCGCCGGTCCTGTCTTGAACCGCCCTCCCGGCTTCCCCATCTCGGTACCCGAGGTTCCGACCGGCATATGCCTCTTGAGGGTGTGCCACGAGGGAATGCTTGTAAAAGGAGAAAAGACTCATGGACTTCAACAAGTTCACCGAGCGGTCGCGCGGTTTCATTCAGGCCGCGCAAACCATCGCGATGCGCGAAAGCCATCAGAAACTTGCCCCCGAACACCTGCTCAAGGCGCTTTTGGACGACCCCGAAGGGCTCGCCGCCAATCTCATAAAGCGCGCGGGCGGCGATGCCGCGCGGGTGACCCAGGCCAACGACCTGGCATTGGCAAAGATCCCGCAGGTTTCTGGCGACGCGGGCCAGACCTACATGGACCAGCAGACCGGCAAGGTACTGGCCGAGGCCGAGAAGCTGGCCCAGAAAGCCGGTGACAGCTTCGTGCCGGTGGAACGGATGCTCACCGCACTGGCCGTGGTCAAGAGCCCTGCGAAGCAGGCGCTCGACGCCGGTGGCGTCAGCGCGCAGAAGATCAACGAGGCGATCAACGATCTGCGCAAGGGCCGCACCGCCGACACGGCAAGCGCCGAGGACACCTACGAGGCGCTGGACAAGTACGCGTTCGACCTCACCAAGGCGGCCCGCGAGGGCAAGATCGACCCGATCATCGGTCGCGATGACGAGATTCGCCGCGCCATGCAGGTGCTCAGCCGCCGGACCAAGAACAACCCGGTCCTGATCGGCGAGCCGGGGGTGGGCAAGACCGCCATCGCCGAGGGTCTCGCGCTGCGTATCGTCAATGGCGATGTGCCTGAATCCCTGCGCGACAAGCGCCTTCTGGCGCTCGACATGGGCGCGCTCATCGCCGGGGCCAAGTATCGCGGTGATTTCGAGGAACGGCTCAAGGGCGTGCTCAACGAGGTGACGCAGGCCGCCGGTGAAATCATCCTCTTCATCGACGAGATGCACACGCTGGTGGGCGCGGGCAAGACCGACGGCGCGATGGACGCCGCCAACCTCATCAAGCCGGCGCTGGCGCGCGGCGAATTGCACTGCATCGGCGCCACCACGCTCGATGAATACCGCAAGCATGTGGAAAAGGACGCGGCCCTCGCCCGCCGGTTTCAGCCGCTCACGGTAGAGGAGCCGACGGTCGAAGACACCATTTCCATCCTGCGCGGCATCAAGGAGAAATACGAGCTTCACCACGGTGTGCGCATCTCCGACTCGGCGCTGGTGACGGCGGCGACACTGTCGCACCGCTACATCACCGACCGTTTCCTGCCCGACAAGGCGATCGACCTGATGGACGAGGCCGCCAGCCGCCTGCGCATGGAGGTGGACAGCAAACCCGAAGAGCTCGATGCGCTCGACCGCGACATCCTGCAAAAGCAGATCGAGGCCGAGGCCCTGCGCAAAGAGGACGACGCCGCCTCCAAGGACCGGCTGGCCAAGCTGGAGCGTGAGCTCGCCGAGTTGCAGGAGCGCTCCGCCGAGATGACCGCGCAATGGCAGGCCGAGCGCGACAAGCTCGCCTCCGCCCGCGATCTCAAGGAACAGCTCGACCGCGCCCGGATCGAGCTCGATACCGCCAAGCGCGCGGGTGATCTGGCCAAGGCCGGGGAGCTGAGCTACGGCGTCATCCCGCAGCTTGAAAAGCAGCTTTCCGAGGCCGAGAACCGCGCCGACGATGACGTGATGGTCGAAGAGGCCGTGCGCCCCGAACAGATCGCGCAGGTGGTCGAACGCTGGACCGGCATCCCGACCGCCAAGATGCTCGAGGGCGAGCGCGAGAAGCTGCTGGGCATGGAGGAGAACCTCCACCGCCGCGTGATCGGGCAGGACACGGCCGTCAAGGCCGTGGCCAACGCCGTGCGCCGCGCCCGCGCGGGCCTCAACGACGAGAACCGGCCGCTGGGCAGCTTCCTGTTCCTCGGCCCCACCGGCGTGGGCAAGACCGAGCTGACCAAGGCGGTGGCAGAGTTCCTCTTTGACGACGACAGCGCGATGGTCCGCATCGACATGTCCGAGTTCATGGAGAAACACTCCGTCGCCCGCCTGATTGGCGCACCGCCGGGCTACGTCGGCTACGAGGAAGGCGGGGTGCTGACCGAGGCGGTCCGCCGCAGACCCTACCAGGTGGTGCTGTTCGACGAGGTCGAAAAGGCGCACCCCGAGGTGTTCAACGTGCTGTTGCAGGTGCTTGACGACGGTGTGCTGACCGATGGTCAGGGCCACAGGGTGGATTTCAAGCAGACGCTCATCGTGCTCACCTCCAACCTCGGGTCGCAGGCGCTCAGCCAGTTGCCGGAGGGGTCCGATGCCGAGGCCGCCAAGCGCGACGTGATGGAGGCCGTGCGCGGCCACTTCCGGCCCGAGTTCCTCAACCGCCTGGACGAGATCGTGGTTTTCGACCGGCTGACGCGGGATCAGATGGACGGCATCGTGGATATCCAGATGCGCCGCCTGCTCAAGCGGCTGGCCACCCGCAAGATCCGTCTGGAATTGGACGACGCGGCGCGGACATGGCTTGCCGACGAGGGCTACGACCCGGTCTATGGCGCGCGCCCGCTCAAGCGCGTGATCCAGAAGGCGTTGCAGGACCCGCTGGCCGAGGCGCTGCTGTCGGGCGACATCCTCGACGGCAGCACCGTGCCGGTGACCGCCGGTGCGGACGGGCTCATCATCGGCGAGCGCGTGGGCACCGCGCGGCAGGAGCCGCCCGCCGACGCCGTGGTGCACTGAAACCGCGTTTCGGCCTCGACTTTTCGTCATCCCCGCGTGACAACACGAGAGGAAGACGGGAGCGGCAAAGATGGCTGACACAACGACCCCGATGGCCCGGTCCGCTACGCGCGTGCCGGGCCATTTCGGTGAATGGATACAGGGGCGGCTCGGTCCCGACGGGCCGGTCGTGCTGGTGACGCTCGCCTGCCCGGCGCTCGCCGTCGCGGCACCGGGGCAGGGGCCGGGCCTCGACCGTCTGTTCCCACCCCGCGCCGTGGCCGGTTTCGCACGGGCGCTGGGCCTTGGCCCGGTGGCTTGGCCGGGGCTCGACCCCGACATGCCGATGGGCGCGGGCGCCGGAGCCTCGACCGCCTGCCTCGTGGCGAGCGCGCGGGCGATGGGATGGGAGGGCGACCCGCAGGCGCTGGCCCGCGCCTGCCTCGACGTCGAGGGCGCGACCGATCCGCTGATGCACCCCGCCCCCGACAGGATGCTCTGGGCCTCGCGCGAGGGGTGCGTGATCGAGGCGCTTTCCCCGCCGCCACGCTGCGAGCTGTTGGGCGGTTATTGGGGCACGCCGCTGCGCACCGACCCGCAGGATACCGATTTTTCCGATATCTCGGACCTCGTGTCGTTCTGGCGCGCGGCCGTGGCGCGCGGTGATCTCGCAGCCGTGGCCGGGATCGCCACCGAATCCGCGCGGCGCTGCACCGCCCTGCGCGGCCCCGGCGATCCGATCGACGCGCTCGCCCGCGATCTGGGCGCGCTGGGCCATGCGCGGGCGCATACCGGCACCGCGCGGGCGCTGATCTTCGCCCCTGGCAAGGTGCCTGACGCGGCGGCGGCGGCCCTGCGCGAGGCGGGGCTGTCGGGTGTATTCGGGTTTGCAACCGGCGGTGCGGAATGAACCTCGCCGGAATGATGCTGGTAGGGCTGGCGCTCGACCTCACAATTGGCTGGCCCGGTTGGCTCCATGCCCGGATCGGGCATCCGGTGACGTGGCTCGGCGCGGCGGTCGCGGCGCTTGAGGCGCGCTGGAATACCGGGGCGCGCGACCGGCGGTTGATCGCCGGGGCGATCACCGCGCTGGCCGTGGTGGCGCTCGCCGCGCTCCCCGCGCTGGCGGTGCAGTGGATGCTGCCCGCCGGACCTCTGGGCGCCGTTCTGGGCGGCGTGCTGGCCTGGCCGCTGATCGCGCTTCGATCGATGCACGATCACGTCGCCGCCGTCGCCGCACCGCTGGCGGCGGGCGACCTGCCCGGCGCGCGCGCGGCGGTGGCGATGATCGTGGGCCGCGACCCGGCGCGCCTCGACGAGGCGGGCGTGGCCCGCGCCGGGATAGAGAGCCTTGCCGAGAATACCGGCGACGGGATCGTGGCCCCGGTTTTCTGGGGCGCGGTGGCGGGCCTGCCCGGCATCGCCGCCTACAAGGCCATCAACACGCTCGATTCGATGATTGGCCACCGCAACGACCGCTTTGATGCCTTTGGCAAGCTCGCCGCCCGCCTCGATGATGTGGCCAATTTCATCCCCGCCCGGCTGACCGGGCTGCTTTTCGCGCTGGCCGCGCCGCGCCATGCCGCCCGCGTCCTGCGGGTGATGCTGCGCGATGCCCGCAACCACCGCTCGCCCAACGCGGGCTGGCCCGAGGCGGCGATGGCGGGCGCGCTGGGCGTGCGGCTCTCGGGGCCGCGCCGCTACGACACGCATGTCAGCGAAGAGCCGTGGCTCAACCCCGGCGCGCCCGACCCCGGAGCGCCGCGGATGCGCCGCGCGCTGACGCTCTATGCCCGCGCGATGACGCTTCTCGCGCTTGCGCTTCTGGCCCTCTGGCTGGTCTAAGACGGCATGGACAACGCCCCCCGCGATCACGGCGGCGATCTCGATGCCGCGATGCGCCGCTTCGGCGGCGACGCGGACGATTGGCTTGACCTCTCGACCGGTATCAACCCGGTGCCCTACCCGCTGCCCGCCCTTTCGCCACGCGCCTTTGCCGGGCTGCCCACCCGTGCCGACATGGCCCACCTGCGCACGGCGGCGGCGGCGTGCTACGGCACCCGCGCCCACATCACCCCGCTGGCCGGCGCGCAGGCGGCGATACAGGCTGTGCCGCAACTCGTCGCGCCGGGCCGCGCCCGGGTGCTCGTGCCCACCTATAACGAGCACGCCGCCGCCCTGCGCGCCGGGGGCTGGACGGTGGAGGAGGTGGTGAGCCTCGACGCCCTCGCCGGGGCCGATTGTGCCGTGGTGGTGAACCCCAACAACCCCGACGGCGCCCGCCACGATCCCGACCGCCTGATGGCGCTTGCCGACCGGGTCGGGCTCCTGGTCGTGGACGAGAGCTTCGTCGATTCCGAACCGCGCCTCTCGCTCGCCCCGCGCCTGCACGACGGACCCGCGAACATCCTCGTCCTGCGGTCCTTTGGCAAGTTTTACGGGCTTGCCGGTTTGCGTCTCGGCTTTGCCCTCTCGTCCCCTGAAATCGCCCATACCCTCGCCGGGATAGCGGGGCCCTGGCCCGTTTCCGGCCCGGCGATCGCGGTGGGGGCGCAGGCCCTCCGCGACACCGCGTGGCTGGCTGAAACCGCCGCCCGCCTCACCCGCGATGCCGCGCGGCTCGATGCGGTCGCCGCGCGTGCGGGCTGGTCGCTCGTTGGCGGCACGCCGCTCTTCCGCACCTACGCCACGCCCGATGCGGCGGCGGCGCAAGAGCATCTCGCGCGCCATCGTATCTGGACGCGCATCTTCCCCTATTCGCGGCACTGGCTACGCCTTGGCCTTGCCGGGACAACAGCCGAGTGGCAGCGCCTAGACACCGCCCTGTGAGGGGCGCGATTGTCGCCTGAAGCGGGCTTCGCCTGCCTGCTCCCGCGCGGGACAAGGCGTGCTTGCACGCCGCCGCGCGAGCGCCCGACCGCCCGAACGGGCGGGCGCTTTTGCAACGTTGCACACCCGCACAATCGTTCGAGGTTTCTTGCGCGATAAAATGACGACCTCAACCGTCGGTGCCCCCGCCCGCGGTCGGGCACTCGCGCGGCTCATCATCGAAAACGGCCATGTCCGCCCAAGCCCATCAAGCCATCCCGCCACCCCAGCCCGCAGGCCCCGATCACCGCCCGCACCCGCTCGGCATTGTCGCGCGCCACCCGGCCATCTTCGTGCCACAGGCTGTTCTCGAACCCCGCGCGCATCTTTCCCCCTGCCGCGTGCGCGGCGCGCAGGCACGCGGTCTCGGCCCGGCCAAAGGCGCAGGCGGCCCAATCGGCGGGCCTCTCCCGCGCCGCCAGCCGGTCGAGAAAGGGGCCCAGGTCGCGCGCATCGCTCTCCTGCCCGGCGCTGTAGCGCCCCAGCACGAAGATCAGTTGCACCTCTGCGATATCGCGCAACCCCTCCGGCACCAGTCGCGCCAGCAGGTCGAAATCCCCCGCGTCATAAAGGATATGCTGCACCGCGATTCCCCGTTCGGCGCAGGCGGCATAAAACCCCGGCGCCTCCGCCTCTTCCGCCGCCATCTCGCGCAACGCGACCGAAACCAGATCGGCCCCCGCCGCCAGCGCCACCGCCCGCTGATGGGGCGGTGCGTAGGCCCCCGCCGCCTCGGTCGTGATCTGCACCGCCATCTCGGGCACCGCGCCGCGCAATTCTGCCAGCGCCTCGCGATAGGCCCCGGCGTCCAGCAGGTGCCGCCCCGTGGTGTCGCGCAGGTGCAGGTGCAGCCCGTCCGCCCCCGCCTCATGGCACGCGCGCGCGGTTTCCACGATTTCTGGCAGGGTAACAGGCAGGGCCGGATGATCGGCCTTGCCGCGCCGCGCCCCGGTGGGCGCGACCATCAGCCGGGGCAGCGCCCTCACGCCAGCGCCACCTCGAGCGCGGCGGCCAGCTTGTCGGTCAGCTCGCCCACCTGATCCTCGGTCAGGATAAAGGGCGGCGCGAGCAGCACGTGATCGCCCCGCCGCCCATCAATCGTGCCGCCCATCGGGTAACAGATGAGCCCCGCCTCGAACGCCGCCGCCTTGATGCGCTTGTTGATCCCGCGCGCCGGGTCAAAGGGCGTCTTGCTCTCGCGGTCCTCGACCAGTTCCAGCCCGCGAAACATGCCGCGCCCGCGAATGTCGCCAATATGGGGATGCTGCCCGAACCGCGCCGTCAGCGCCTCGTCCAGCACCTCGCCCATCCGCGCCGCGCGGTCGGTCATCCCGCCCGCCGTCAGCTTGCCGACCACGACATCGGCGGCGGCACAGGCGACGGGATGGCCGATATAGGTGTGGCCATGCTGGAAAAACCCCGATCCGCCCTCGATGGCGGCATATATCTCGCCCGAACACAGCATCGCGCCGATCGGCTGATAGCCCGCACCCAGCCCCTTGGCGATGGTCACGATATCGGGGCGGACGCCGTCCTGTTCGCTGGCAAACAACGTACCGGTGCGCCCCATTCCGCACATCACCTCATCGAGGATCAGCAGGATGCCGTGCCGGTCGCAGATCGCGCGGATGCGCTTGAAATACCCCGGCACGGACGGCACCGCGCCCAGCGTCGCCCCCACCACCGGCTCTGCGACGAAGGCGATCACGTTCTCCGGCCCGACGCGGCGCAGTTCCGCCTCCAGCTCATCCGCCACGCGCAGTCCATAATCCTCCTGCGTCTCGCCATCCTCGCGTCCGCGATACTCGTAGCAGGGCGCGATATGCGAGGTTTCGACCATCAGCGGCGCGAACGGCTCGCGCCGCCACATGTTGCCGCCGGTGCCCAGCGCGCCCAGCGTGTTGCCGTGATAGCTCTGCCTGCGCGCGATGAACCGGGTGCGCGATGGCTCGCCCTTCTCCAGGAAATACTGCCGTGCGAGTTTCAGCGCCGCCTCCACCGCCTCGGACCCGCCCGAGACGAAATAGACCCGCTCGATCCCTTCGGGCGCGTGAGCGATCAAGCGGTCCGCCAGCCGCTCGGCCGGCTCCGAGGTGAAGAACCCGGTATGGGCAAAGGCGATTCGGTCGGCCTGATCCTTGATCGCCCGTGTGACGTCCGGGTCGGAATGGCCAAGGCATGAAACTGCCGCGCCCCCCGATCCGTCGAGATATCTCTTCCCCGATTCGTCAATGATATAGGCCCCGTCGCCGCGTGCGGCGCGGGGTGGGCGGGCCTTGGTGTGGCGGGGAAAGACGTGGGTCATGGCGCGAGTCCTTGCTGGGTCGCACGAATGAAACAAATGAATCACATATTGACAAGAGGTGAAACAGATGGAACGAATTATCGAAAAATGAGGGAGGAACCGTTTGAACACCTCGTTCGAACAGAGACTGTCGCGAAATTTCGACGGCCTCAGCGACAAGCTGCGGCAGGCGGGCGAATACGTGGCGACCCATCCCGTCGATACCGCCACGCGGTCCCTGCGCACCGTCGCCAGTGACAGCGGGCTGGCTCCCGCCACCTTCTCGCGGTTCGCCCGCGCAATCGGCTACCAGAGCTTCGAGGACCTGCGCGAGGCGATGCGCGAAAAGATCGGCGCGCGCGTCAACAGCTTCGCCGAGCGTGCCGAGCGGCTGCAGGCGGCGCATGAGGCGGGAGAGACCGGCTTCTTCGAGGCGCATGTCAGCGCCTGCCAGAGCAACCTGGAGGGGCTCTTGCGCGATATCGACCGCGCGCTTCTGGAACAGGCGGTGGACCGGCTTCACGGCGTGCGCAACGTGCTGGTGTTCGGCGCGCTGGGCTCGACCGGGATCGTCGAATATCTCGCCTATATGGCGCATTTCTGCACCGGAAAATGGACTATCGGTGGTCGGATGGGGGCCTCGCTCGGGGCCGCGCTCGCCGGGCTCGACGCGCGCGATGCGCTGCTCGTCATCACCAAGCCGCCGTTCTCGACCCGCTCGATCGAGGCCGCTCATCTCGCGGCCGCGCAAGGCGCCTATGTCGTGGTCATCACCGACAGCCACGCCTGCCCGGCCCTTCGCCACGCCTCGGCGGGGTTTGTCGTGCCCTCCGACAGCCCGCATTTCTATTCCTCCTATGTGGCCACCCTCGTCCTTGTCGAAGCGATGATCGGGATGCTGGTGAGCCGCGCAGGCCCGGCGGCGCGCGCGCGCATCGCCCGGGTCGAAGAGAGCAGCCGCCGCCTTGGCGAAACCTGGGACGGCTGATACGAAAACCCAACAACATCAGCACCAAAGGGAGATAATGATGTTTGCCAAGTTCAAATTCACCGTTGCGGGGGCCGCGCTCGCCGCGCTGATGGCCCCGGCTGCACAGGCCGAGGAATTCATCACCATCGGCACCGGCGGCGTCACCGGCGTCTACTATCCCACGGGCGGCGCGATCTGCCGCCTCGTGAACAAGGGCCGCAAGGATCACGGCATCCGCTGCTCGGTCGAATCCACCGGCGGCTCGATCTACAACATCAAGACCATCCGCGCCGGCGAGCTGGAATTCGGCGTGGCGCAGTCCGACTGGCAGTATCACGCCTATAACGGCACCTCCAAGTTTTCTGACGAAGGCGCGTTCAAGGGGCTGCGCGCGGTGTTCTCTGTCCACCCCGAGCCGTTCACCGTGGTGGCCCGCGCCGATACTGGGATCGAGACATTCGACGATCTCAAGGGCAAGCGCGTCAATATCGGGAATCCCGGCTCCGGTCAGCGCGGCACGATGGAAGTGCTGATGGACGCCAAGGGCTGGACCACCGACGATTTCGCGCTCGCGACCGAGCTCAAGGCCGCCGAGCAGTCCGCTGCTCTGTGCGACAACCAGATCGACGCGATGGTCTACACCGTTGGCCACCCCTCCGGCTCGATTCAGGAGGCAACTACTGCCTGCGACAGTGTGCTGGTCGAGGTCTCGGGTGACGCCGTCGATGGCCTCGTCAACGACAACCCCTACTACCGCACCGCCACCATCCCCGGCGGCATGTATCGCGGCAATGACAGCGACACGCAGACCTTTGGCGTCGGCGCCACCTTTGTCACCTCCGACAAGGTGAGCGAGGAGGCGGTCTACACAGTCGTGAAATCGGTGTTCGAGAACTTCGATGATTTCCGCGGCCTGCACCCCGCTTTCGCCAATCTCGATCCGCAGGAAATGGCGACCGCCGGTCTTTCGGCCCCGCTGCACCCTGGTGCGGCGAAGTATTACAAGGAACAGGGCTGGATCGAATAACGACCTCCAATCAGGCAGGGGCGGCACGCCGCCCTTGCCATCCCCTTATAGTTTATTTCAAAATCAACATAACAGATCGCGGGTCGATCGCGGCGTGTCAGGGAGACGGGACAGATGGCCGAAGATGCGAAGGGCAATGGCCCGCTCAGCGAATCCGAACTCCAGGAAATGGTCGCTTCCAGCGACAGCGGCGCGCGCAACCCGACCGGCGCGGTGGCGATGCTGCTCGCCGTGGTGGCCGTGGTCTGGTCGCTCTACCAGGTGCTCCTCGCGTCGCCACTGGCCAATTACGTCCTGCCCGGCGACCTGATCAACAACTCGCGCCAGATCCACCTCGCCTTCGCGGTCTTTCTGGCGTTCATGGCCTACCCGATGCTGAAATCCAGCCCGCGCGGCCATGTGCCCATCTATGACTGGGCGCTGGGCCTCGCAGGCACGTTTTTCGCGCTCTACGGCTATTTCTTCTACGAAAAGATCGTCAACAATGGCGGCCTCGCCGACCACACCGACAAATGGGCCGCGCTCGCGGGTCTCATCATCCTGTTCGAGGGCGCGCGCCGCGCGCTCGGCCCGGCGATGGCGATCATCGCCACGATCTTCCTGTGCTACGTTTTCTTCGGCGCCTCCGACTGGATACCCGAGGTCATTCGCTGGAAGGGCGCGAGCCTGCAAAAGGCGATGAGCCATATGTGGACCACCTCCGAAGGCGTATTCGGCATCGCATTGGGCGTCTCGACCAAGTTCGTCTTTCTCTTCGTCCTCTTCGGCGCGCTGTTGGACAAGGCGGGCGCCGGCAACTACTTCATCAAGATGGCATTCGGTGCGCTGGGCCACCTGCGCGGCGGCCCGGCCAAGGCCGCCGTGGTGGGCTCTGCCGCCACCGGCCTGATCTCCGGCTCCTCCATCGCCAACGTGGTGACCACCGGCACCTTCACCATCCCGCTGATGAAGCGCGTGGGCTTCACCTCCGAAAAGGCCGGCGCGGTCGAGGTGGCAAGCTCGGTCAACGGCCAGATCATGCCCCCGGTGATGGGCGCGGCGGCCTTCCTCATGGTGGAATACGTGGGCATCTCCTATGTCGAGGTGATTACCCACGCCTTCCTGCCTGCGACGATCAGCTACGTCGCGCTCGTCTACATCGTCCATCTCGAGGCGGTGAAGCAGAACATGCCCACCCTTGGCGACCGGGTGGTGAGCCTGGGGCGCACCATCGGCGGCATGTTCGTCTTCTTCGCGGGCTTCGCCGCGCTCTGCTACGGCGTGCAATACCCGGTCGGCTGGATCGTTTCGGCCATGCCCGACAATTCCGGCCTGATCCTGTCGGGGCTCTTGGTGCTGGCCTATCTCGCACTTCTCTGGCTCGCGGCCGGCGTCCCGGACCTTGAGCCGGACGACCCCAACGCCGAGGATGTCCGCCTTCCGGTCGTGGGCGAGATCTACAAGGCAGGGCTCTATTTCCTGCTGCCGATCATCGTGCTGGTCTATTTCCTGATGATCGAACAGAAATCGCCCGGCCTCTCGGCATTCTGGGCCACCGCCCTGCTGTTCGTGATCCTCGTTACGCAGCGGCCGTTGAAGTCGATCTTTCGCGGCCAGGCCGACATGGCGAGCACCATGCGCGCGGGCATTCTCGACCTGCTTGACGGGCTGATCGCGGGCGCGCGCAACATGATCGGTATCGGCCTTGCCACCGCCACCGCCGGGGTGATCGTCGGTACCGTGACGCTCACCGGGGTGGGGCAGGTGATGGCCGACCTGGTCGAGTTCGTCTCGGGCGGCAATCTCGTGCTGATGCTGGTCTTCGTGGGGCTTCTCAGCCTCATCCTCGGGATGGGCCTGCCGACCACGGCCAATTATATCGTCGTCTCGTCGCTGATGGCAGGGGTCGTGGTCGAACTTGGCGCGCAATCCGGGCTGATCGTGCCGCTGATCGCGGTGCATCTTTTCGTGTTCTACTTCGGCATCATGGCCGACGTGACCCCGCCGGTGGGGCTGGCAAGCTTCGCCGCCGCCGCCGTCTCCGGCGGCGACGCGATCCGCACCGGCTTCACCGCCTTCTTCTACAGCTTGCGCACCGTGGCGCTGCCCTTCGTGTTCATCTTCAACACCAACCTCCTGCTGATCGACGTGACGGTGACGCAAGGCATCATCACCTTCATCGTGGCCTCGATCGCGATCCTCGTCTTTACCGCCGGCACGATGGGCTGGTTCCTCACCAAGAGCCGCATTTACGAGAGCGTGGCGCTGGTTCTGGTTGCCTTCGCCCTGTTCCGGCCCGACTATTTCATGAACCGCATCCAGCCCCCCTTCGAGATGGTCGAACCCGCCAATCTCGAACAGGCGCTCGGGCGGGCCACGCCGGGGCAGGATCTCCGCGTGATCGTCTCCGGGCCCGATTTCATCAGCGGCGAGCCAAAGGAGACGACCCTCGTACTGTCGGTGACCGAGGACAAGGACGGGGCGGCGCTGTTGCAGGAGTATGGCCTTACCCTCATCCCCGAGGGCGACCGCGTGCTGCTCGAAGAGCCGATGTTCGGCACGCCCTTCTCCGACACGATGCAGGGCTATGATTTCTACGGCGACCAGCCGGTGACCGTCACCAGCGCCAAGGCACCGGTAGATCAATGGCCCCAGGAACTTCTGTTCATCCCCGCCTTCCTATTACTGGGGCTGATCGCGCTCATGCAGCGCGCCCGCATGCAGCGCGAGCCGCACACCAAGGAAGGAGTCACCGCATGACCGGCCCCGTTCTCTGCGCTGTCGATGTCAGCAACCCGCATCGTGACGACAATGTGCTGCGCATGGCCGCGCGGCTCGCCGCGCTCGACGCGGCGCAGCTCGACGTCATCACCGTCGTGCCCGATTACGGGATGAGCATGGTGGGCAGCTATTTCGACAAGGACCACCATCCACGTATCGAGGAAGATGCGCGGCAGCGGCTCTACGATCTCGTGACCGAGGTGCTCGGGCCGGATGCCAATGAAGACGTCCGCCACGTTGTCGCGACCGGCAACGCCTACGAGGAAATCCTGCGCGTGGCGCGGGCGGATGGCGCGGGCCTCATCGTGATCGGCGCGCACAAGCCCGATTTCCGCGATTTCCTGCTCGGCCCCAACGCGGCGCGCGTGGTGCGCCACGCCGATTGCTCGGTGATGGTGGTGCGGTAGGGGGCTTGCCTTCGCTCCATTTTGGCCTGGAGCGGAAATTCGGCGCTTTCCCCATGCGTGGAATCGCAGGTTAAACCGCCCCTAAACCATCATCTCCTTGGTCGCTGAGAGTGTCACCTCCGGGTAATCCCGTTCCACCCGGTCGATATCCCATTGCAACCGCGTGAGGTAGACCACGTCGCCGTCATGGTCGTGGGCGATGTGTTGCTTGTTGGCGGCGATGAACGCCTCGACCTTGTCGCGCGGGCCGGTTACCCAGCGCGCCGAGGTGAACTGCGAGCCCTCGAAGCGCACCGGCAGCCCGTATTCCATCTCGATCCGGCTGCCCAGCACCTCGAACTGCAACTGCCCCACCACGCCCACGATGAAGCCCGAGCCGAAGGCGGGCTTGAACACCTTGGCCGCACCCTCCTCGGCGAACTGCATCAGCGCCTTTTCCAGGTGCTTGGCCTTCATCGGGTCGCCCGCGCGGGCCTGTTGCAACAGTTCCGGCGCGAAGGAGGGGATGCCGCTGACGCGCAGCGCTTCGCCTTCGGTCAGGGTATCGCCGATGCGCAATTGCCCGTGGTTGGGGATACCGATGATATCACCCGCCCAGGCTTCTTCGGCGAGTTCCCGGTCGGCGGCGAGAAACAGCACCGGGGCGGAGACGGTGATCGGCTTCTTCGCGCGCACATGGGTGAGCTTCATCCCGCGCCGGAAATGCCCCGAGGCGAGGCGGAGAAACGCCACGCGGTCGCGGTGGCGCGGATCCATGTTGGCCTGCACCTTGAACACGAAGCCGGTGACTTGTGTCTCTTCCGGGGCGATCTGCCGGGGGGTGGCGCGCTGCGGCTGCGGTTCGGGGGCGTAGGCGCCGATCCCCTGCATCAGCTCGCGCACGCCGAAGGAGTTGATCGCCGAGCCAAACCATATGAGCGTCATGTGCCCCTCGCGCACGGCCTGCGCGTCCAGCGGGGGCAAGAGCTCTCGGGCCATCTCGACATCCTCGCGCAGCTTGTCCAGCAGGGCGGGCGGCACATGGTCGGCCATCTTCGGATCATCCAGCCCCTCGATCTCGATGGTCTCGGCGACACGGTTGCGGTCGGCACGGTCCATCAGTTCGAGCCGGTCGTGGAGCATGTCGTAGCAACCCAGGAAATCGCGCCCCTGCCCGATGGGCCAGCTTGCGGGCGTGACGTGGATGGCAAGCATCTCCTGGATTTCGTCGATGATCTCGAATGTGTCGCGGGCCTCGCGGTCCATCTTGTTGCAGAAGGTCAGGATCGGCAGGTCGCGCATCCGGCAAACCTCGAACAACTTGCGCGTCTGGCTCTCCACCCCCTTGGCGCCGTCGATCACCATCACCGCGGCATCCACCGCCGTCAGCGTCCGGTAAGTGTCTTCGGAGAAGTCAGAGTGGCCCGGCGTGTCCACGAGATTGAAGCGGAACTCCTTGAAATCGAAGGACATGGCCGAGGCCGAGACGGAAATGCCCCGGTCCTTTTCCATCTGCATGAAATCCGACCGTGTGCGCCGCGCTTCGCCCTTGGCGCGGACCTGACCGGCCATCTGGATCGCGCCGCCATAGAGCAGGAATTTCTCGGTCAGCGTGGTCTTGCCCGCATCCGGGTGCGAGATGATGGCAAAGGTGCGCCGCCGCGCGATCTCGGGCGGCAGGTCGGGGCGGTTGGGGCTCTGGTCCAGCATGGCCCGCCGTATAGTGGCGCGCCCCGTGGGGCGCAATGGCCCTCAGCGCAGCGAGGCGCGGCGCAGCAGATCGGCGGCGTCCGGGTGATCGAGCAGGGCGCGCCCGATCTCGAATTGCAGGTGCGCGGGCGTTTCGTGGCCGGGCGTGTCGGGCAGCAACTCGGCAGGCAGCGCCGAGCGCGTGCGCGGGTCGAGCAGCAGGGTCTCGGCGGCGATCCCCTCGGCAAAGATGATCTGGTGCCGGTCGAACAGAAGCTGCACATAATCGACATGGCCGCCGGTTTCGATGCGCACGCTGTCGCCGTTGACAAGGTGGCGCGCGCGCACCAGCACTTCGCGCCGCCCGGCCCCGACCGCGTCGTTGCGCTGGTAGATGAACAGGCGATGATCGGGGCTGACCAGCAAATCGCCCTCGTTGTTGAGCGCGCCTGCCCGGATGCGCACCGGTGCGAAATCGCCGATGGCGCGCAGCGTGGTCTGCCCGATCCAGCGCAGCGGTTGTGCGCCGTCGTCGCGGGTGAGTACCATTTCGCCGGGCTGGAGCGTCTCGACCGGTTTCTGCGCGCCCGTGGCCATCGTGATCCGTGTTCCGCGGGTAAAGGAGACGCAGGCCGCCTGCGCGAACCGTTGCCGCGCGGTATCGCGCTCGACCCGCACCAGAGCGTATGCCGTGCGCGGGGCAATGTGCGCCAGCGGCATGGCATAGACATTGGTAACGCGCGCCTCGTCGTCTGTCTCGACGAAGATCAGCACCTCGGCCACGCTGCCGGTGGCAGGCATCAGCGTGAGGCAGCAATCGAGGTGCAGCGGCGCGCCGGGGGTGCCGGTCTCCGAGCCCTCGCCAACGCGGAACGGGCCGGCGCCCTCCATCACCAGACCAAGGCGCCGGGTGTAGGCGCGTGGCCCGAGTTCGTAAGTGTCGTCGAGATCGAGCTCGGCGGCAAAGGACAGCGCGTCGCCGAGATTGGCCCCGCTCACCACGCGCAGATCGGCGGCCTCGAAAACATTGACGAATTGCGCGGGGCGTGGTGCGGGCGTGGTCATGGGACTGTCCGGGTCGGGGCTGTGCAGGGGTGCGGCGACGATACCGTTCGCAGTGTCGATAAGCTAGGTCACGATTGTGGCACCTTCTGGTCGATTTCGGCAAGATTTCCCGGCAAGCAGGCAAAAGCATGGCAGAGCGGCGACTAGGATCGCTGGTCATTCTGCCGCCCGCGGTGTTAATTCTCGGTGAACAAGGAAGGGGAAACGCAATGGATATGGGAATTCGTGGCAAGAGGGCGCTGGTCTGCGCCGCGTCGAAGGGGCTTGGGCTGGGCTGTGCGCGGGCGCTTGCCGAGGCCGGCGTTCATCTGGTGATGAACGCGCGCGGTGCCGAGGCGCTGGAGGCGTCGGCGTCGGCGATTCGCGCCGATTTTGGTGTCGAGGTCGCCACCGTGGCCGCCGATATCACCACCGAGGAGGGCCGCGCCGCGGTGCTGGAGGCGGCCGGCGCGGTGGATATCCTCGTCAACAATGCGGGCGGCCCGCCGCCGGGCATGTGGACCGACTGGGATCGCGATGATTTCATCAAGGCACTGGACGCCAACATGCTCGCACCCATCGAGCTCATCAAGGCGCAGGTGCCGGGGATGATGGAGCGCGGCTGGGGCAGGGTGGTCAATATCACCTCGCAATCTGTGAAATCGCCCATCGCGATCCTCGGTCTGTCGAATTCGGCGCGCGCCGGGCTGACCGGCTATGTCGCGGGCACCTCGCGACAGGTGGCCGGCAAGGGCGTGACCATCAACAACCTGCTGCCCGGCATCCACGCCACCGACCGCGCTGTGGCACTCGACACCGGCGTGGCCGAGCGCGAGGGCATTACGCTGGACGCGGCCAAGGCGCAGCGCTGCGCCACCATCCCGGCGGGGCGCTACGGCACACCCGAGGAGTTCGGCGCCGCCTGTGCGTTCCTGTGCAGCCAGCACGCGGGCTTTATCGTCGGGCAGAACATCCTGCTCGATGGGGGCGCGGTGAACGCCACGTTGTGACGGAGGGACCGGCCACAAGTGACGAAAACCAGGAGACGTC
>JADQCC010000098.1 GCA_016278295.1 Roseovarius sp.
GCACTGGCGCACCATGATACAGCCCATCGAGATCAGCGCGGCGGTGCCGATGCCGTATTCCTCGGCCCCCATCATCGCCGCCATCACGATGTCGCGCCCGGTGCGCAGGCCCCCATCGGTCCTGAGCGTCACCCGCCCCCGCAGGTTGTTCATGCTCAGCACCTGATGCGCCTCGGTCAGGCCCATCTCCCACGGCAGCCCGGCATACTTGATCGAGGTGGCGGGGCTCGCGCCCGTACCGCCATTATGCCCCGAGATCAGGATCACGTCGGCCTTGGCCTTGGCCACCCCGGCGGCAATCGTGCCCACGCCCGACTGCGCCACCAGCTTTACCGTCACCTTCACAGTCGGATTGATCTGCTTCAGGTCATAGATGAGCTGCGCCAGGTCCTCGATGGAATAGATATCGTGATGCGGCGGCGGCGAGATCAGCGTCACCCCCGGCGTCGAGTGCCGCAGCTTCGCGATCAGGTCGGTCACCTTCATCCCGGGCAGCTGCCCGCCCTCGCCGGGCTTGGCGCCCTGCGCAACCTTGATCTCCAGCTCCTCGCAATGGTTGAGGTATTCCGCCGTCACGCCGAACCGCCCGCTCGCCACCTGCTTGATCTTGGCGCTCGGGTTGTCGCCATTGGCATCCGGCGTGAAATGCGCCGGATCCTCGCCGCCCTCGCCACTGTCGCTGCGCGCGCCGATCCGGTTCATCGCGATGTTGAGCGTCTTGTGCGCCTCGGGGCTCAGCGCCCCCAACGACATCCCCGGCGTGACAAACCGCTTGCGGATCGCGGTGACGCTCTCGACCTCCTCGATCGGCACCGCCTCGCCAATCGGCTTGATCGCCATCAGGTCGCGCAGATGGATCGGCGGATTGGCCTGAAGCGTCGCCGAATACCGCTTCCACAGCTCATAGCTCGCCTTGTTGCAGGCCATCTGCATCATGTGCATGGTCTGCGCGCCCCAGGCATGGGTCTCGCCCGACTTGCGCGCCTTGTAGAACCCGCCGATCGGCAGGATATCCTGCCCGCCCCCGAAGGCACGGCCATGCACCTCCTCCAGCTTGGCCTGGATACCGCTCACACCGATGCCACTGATCCGGCTCACCAGCCCGGGGAAATACTCGGCGCACATCGCGCGCCCCAGCCCCACGGCCTCGAAATTCAGCCCGCCGCGATAGGACGAGATCACCGAAATCCCCATCTTCGACATGATCTTGAGAATCCCCAGATCAATCGCCGCGCGATAGCGCGCCACCGCTTCGGTCAGGCTGCCCTCGATCAGGCCCCGCCCGATGCGGTCGGCGATGGTGTCCTCGGCGAGGTAGGGGTTCACCGTTGTCGCCCCCGCGCCGATCAGCACGGCGAAATAATGCGGGTCGATGCACTCTGCCGACCGCACGTTGAGGCTGCAAAACGTCCGCAGGCCCTTGCGCGTCAGGTGGGAATGCACCGCGGATGTCGCGAGGATCATCGGCATTCCGACGCACGCCTCGCCCAGCCCGTGATCGCTCAGCACGATATGCCCGATCCCCGAGCGCACGGCATCCTCTGCCTCGGCGCGGATCCGCTCCAGCCCGGCCTGCAACGCCCCCGCGCCGGGCGCAAAGGTGCAGTCGATCTCGGCCACGTCCGCGTCAAAGGCACGGATCATCTCCTGCCATTGCGCATTGCCCACGAACGGGCTTTCCAGCACGATGATCTCGGTCTGCGCGCTACTCTCGTCCAGCACGTTCTTGAGGTTGCCAAACCGCGTCTTGAGGCTCATCACCCTGAATTCGCGCAGGGAATCAATCGCCGGGTTGGTCACCTGGCTGAAATTCTGGCGAAAGTAATGGCTCAGCGGGCGGTATTGCCGCGACAGGACAGCGGCGGGCGTGTCGTCGCCCATCGAGGCAATCGCCTCCTTGCCGTCCTCGGCCATCGGCGCGAGGATGGATTCGATCTCCTCGATGCTGTAGCCCGCCGCAATCTGCCGGCGGCGCAGGTCGCCCCCCTCAAAGAGCGGCACCTCGGTCACGCGGGCAAGCACCCCGTCCAGCTCGTTGATCTTGCCCACCCACTCGCCGAACGGCTGTGCTTCGGCCAGCCGGTCCTTCATCTCGGCATCGTGGAACAGGCGGCCCTCGGCCATGTCCACCGCGATCATCTGCCCGGGGCCGAGCGCGCCCTTCTCGCGCACGCTCGATTCGTCCACCGGCACCATGCCCGCCTCGCTCCCGGCAATGAGCAGCCCGTCGCCGGTCACGACATAGCGCATCGGCCGCAGGCCGTTGCGGTCGAGCCCGGCACAGACCCAGCGGCCGTCGGTCATGGCGAGCGCGGCGGGGCCGTCCCACGGCTCCATCACGCTGTTGCAGTAGGAATACATGTCGCGCCACGCCGCGGGCAGGTCCTCGGCCTGCTTGGACCAGGATTCCGGCACCAGCATGGTCTTGGCCATCGGCGCCTTGCGGCCCGCGCGCACCAGCACCTCGAAAACGGCATCGAGCGCCGCGCTGTCCGACGATCCCTGCGCCACGATCGGCTTGATATCCTCGGCCATCTCGCCAAACGCCGACGACGCCATGCGGATCTCGTGGCTCTTCATCCAGTTGAGATTGCCCTTCAGCGTGTTGATCTCGCCGTTATGCGCCAGCATCCGAAACGGCTGCGCCAGCCACCATTGCGGGAACGTGTTGGTGGAATAGCGCTGGTGATAGATCGCGAACGCGCTCCTGAACCGCTCGTCCATCAGGTCGGGGTAGAACACCGCCACCTGCTCGGCCAGCATCATGCCCTTGTAGATGATGCTGCGGCACGACAGGCTCGCAATATAGAGCGCGCCGACGCCCGCCGCCTGCGCCGCCTTCTCGATCCGGCGGCGGATGACATACAGTTCCCGCTCAAAGCTCTCCTCGTCCAGCCCCTTGGCGTCCGAGATCAGGATTTGCTCGATTTCGGGCCGCGTCGCGTTGGCCTTCTCGCCCAGACAGGAGACATCGACCGGCACATGCCGCCAGCCATAGATCGTGTGCCCCATCCGCAGCACCTCGGTCTCCACGATGGTCCGGCAGCGCTCCTGCGCGCCGAAATCCGTGCGCGGCAGGAACACCTGCCCCACCGCCACCAGCCGGCTCTCGTTCGGCTCGTGCCCGGTGCGCCGGATCTGGTCGTAAAAGAACGGCACCGGAATCTGCACATGGATGCCCGCGCCGTCGCCGGTCTTGCCGTCGGCATCCACCGCGCCGCGGTGCCAGATCGCCTTCAGCGCGTCGATCCCCGCCTGCACCACCTTGCGCGAGGGGGCGCCGTCGATGCTGACGACCAGGCCCACGCCGCAGGACGAATGCTCCTCCTCGTGGGCATACATGCCATGCTCGGCCAGCCAGTCGCGCTTGGCCGTCTCAACGGCCGCCCAGTCTGCATCATATGTCGTCATCGGTCTTTACCCTTCCTTAACCCCGGACTTGGGTTCATTAGGTCAGTGATGTTGTCCTTCGTGACGGTTCCGCCCGTCCGATTACCGCTTGATTACCGCACCGTCACGCACCCGACCCGAACCTTGCGGTTCGCGGCGTGAACCTACAGGTTCATTCCGCCGCGATGGCCTGCGCGGGGCGCATATCCTCGAGGATCGCGGCCGCCGCGTCGCGCCCGTCGCGGATCGCCCAGACCACGAGGCTCGCGCCCCGCACGATGTCGCCCACCGCGTAGACGCCCGGCAGCGTGGTGCGCCCGGTGGTGAACTCGGCCTTGACCGTGCCCCAGCGCGTGACCTCCAATTCCCCTTGATTCCAAAGGGTTGGCAGGCCTTCGGGTTCGAACCCCAGCGCCTTGATGACCAGGTCGGCGGGCGCATCCTCGACCGCGCCCTCGATCGGCTCGGGGCTTTGGCGGCCCGTCGCGTCCGGTGCGCCAAGGCGCATCTTCTGCACCCGCACCGCGTTCACCGGGTCGCCCCCGAAGCCAACCGGCGCGCTAAGCCATTCAAAAACAACACCTTCTTCCTCAGCATTGGCCACTTCACGTTGACTTCCAGGCATGTTGTCACGGTCGCGGCGATAGAGGCAGATGACTGATTTCGCGCCCTGCCGCACGGCGGTGCGCACACAATCCATTGCGGTATCACCACCGCCAACCACAACCACTTGTTTCCCTTCGGCATTCAGCTCGCCGCTGTCGAATTCCGGCACGCTGTCGCCAAAGCTCACCCGGTTGCTCGCCGTCAGGTAGTCGATCGCCCGCACGATGCCCTGCGCCCCGGCGCCCGGACCCTCCAGATCGCGGCTCTTGTAGACTCCGGTGGCGATCAGTACCGCGTTGTGTTTATTACGAATTTCGTCAAAGCTGATGTCGGTTCCGACATCACAGTTCAGCACGAATTCCGCGCCACCCTGTTCAAGCTGTTCGACCCGGCGCATCACCACGTCCTTCTCCAGCTTGAAGCCGGGGATGCCATAGGTCATCAGCCCGCCCGCGCGGTCGGCGCGGTCATAGACGGTCACCTGCACACCCGCCCGCCGCAGCACGTCGGCCGCCGCGAGCCCACCAGGGCCGGAACCGATTATCCCAACGGATTCAATATGTTCCGAGGTGGGGACGATGGGCTCGACCCAGCCTTCCTCCCACGCGGTGTCGGTGATGTATTTCTCCACCGCGCCGATGGTGACGGTGCCGTGGCCCGCCTGCTCGATCACGCAATTGCCTTCGCACAGCCGGTCCTGCGGGCAGATGCGCCCGCAAATCTCGGGGAAGGTATTGGTCAACTGGCTGATTTCATACGCTTCTTTCAGCCGCCCCTCGGCGGTGAGGCGCAGCCAGTCGGGGATGTTGTTGTGCAGCGGGCAATGCGTCTGGCAATAGGGCACGCCGCACTGACTGCACCGCCCGGCCTGCTCCTTCGCCTTCGCCTCGGCGAATTCGGCATAGATCTCATGGAAATCCTGCCTGCGCACCTCTGCCGCCCGCTTTTCGGGCATATCCCGCCCGACCGACACGAATTTCAGCATGGGTTGCTTCGCCACGTCTTCACCTCCCGGAATTCTGAGAGCGCCCTTCTATACCATATGGCCATACTTGAAAAGGCAGTATTGCTGACCTATATTGAGAAATATTACCCCGCCGCGCGCCTCAAGAAGGGGTTTTTAACATTTTTGGGTCCGATTCGGATATAATATTCGGGTTGTCATTGATACTCAAACGCTTATACCGGCCGCAAGCTGGCCCGGGACCCGTTCGATGACGCTGTTTTCGCTCTTTCTGCTTGCGATCATTCAGGGCCTGACCGAGTTTCTGCCGATTTCATCATCCGCGCATCTCGCTCTTCTTCACCAGGTGACGGGTACCAGCACTAGTGATGTCGCTCTCGACGTGGCCGTCCATCTGGGCTCGATTCTCGCCGTGATCGTCTATTTCCACGCCGAATCCGCCGCCGCCGGGCGTGGTCTTGGCGATCTCCTGCGCGGCAGACGTCAGAGCGCGGACGCGCAACTTGCCCGCAACCTTCTGCTCGGCACGGTGCCGCTGATTGTCGCGGGGGCAATTATCGTGATCATGGGGTGGGAAGACGCGTTGCGCGATATCCGCGTGATCGGGTGGACGATGATCATTTTTGGCATCCTCCTGTGGTGGATGGACCGGGCCGCCCCGCAAACCCTGCGCGCACCCGACTGGACCCTGCGCCGCGCGCTGATCATGGGGCTGTGGCAGGCGCTGGCGCTCATCCCCGGCGTGTCGCGCTCAGGCATCACCATCACCGGCGCGCGCGCCATCGGGCTCGAGCGTCGCGACGCCACCCGGCTGTCGATGCTCATGTCGATCCCGGCAACGCTCGCCACCGGGGCAGTGCTGGCCATCGACGTCGTGCAGGCCGAGGCCGGGATCGAGCTGCTCGGTCGCGCAGCGTTCGCCGCGCTCTTCGCCTTCGCCGCGGCGTGGTTTGCGCTGTGCCTGATGATGCGTTTTCTCGACCGGGTGAGCTTTACACCCTACGTGGTCTACCGTATCGCGCTGGGGGTGCTTCTACTTGCCCTCGCCTATGGCTGAGGGGCGTTACACCTTGAGATTACGGGCGGATTCGTGAATCGTCTCGTACTGGCCCGCAGGCCGGAACCGCCACAGATAGCCGGGCAGCACCGCCTCGGGCGCCACCGGCTCGATCCCGAGATCGGCAAAGGTCCGCGCGCCCACGCTCACCACGTTGTCAGCCTTCAGGCTGCGCACCTGGTCGCGCGTGATCTGCGGCGGCACGAGGCCCAAGCTCACTGTTTCCACGAACTCCATCACCGCCGCCATCACCGACGCGATCCCGAACGGGATACCCACGATCAGGCGGCGCCGACGTATGACCCCGAGCATCGTCTTCATCAGCTCGCGGAACGTGGCCACCTCCGGCCCGCCCAATTCATAGATGCCCGGCTCCGCCTCGCCCATGACCCCCTTGGCCGCCGCGTGCGCGACGTCGTCCGCGTGGACAGGCTGAAACCGTGTGTCGCCACCCACGAGCGGGATCACCGGCGACAGCCGCGCCATCCCCGCGAACCGGTTGAAGAACTGGTCCTCCGCTCCGAAAACGACCGAGGGCCGCAGGATAACCGCCTGCGGGAAATGCGCAGCGATCCCGGCCTCCCCGGCGGCCTTGGTGCGTGCATACATGCTCTCCGAATTGGCGCTCGCGCCGATGGCCGAGAGATGGACGAGCTGTGCCACGCCCTGTTCGGCGGCGATGCGCGCGATCCGCGTCGCGCCCTCGTCCTGCACCGCGTGGAAATTATTGCGCCCGCCACGGTCAAAGGTGCCCACGCAATTGACCACCGCATCCGCGCCCAGCATCACTGCGCGCACACTGGCGTCGTCGCGGATGTTGCAGAACACCGGCTCCACCTGCCCGGGCACGCCGTAGGGTTTGACATGCATCGCCTCGTTGGGGCGACGCACGGCGACCCGCACCCGCCAGCCCGCCGACGCCATGCGCCGCGCGATATAGCGTCCTACGAAACCTGATCCGCCATAGATGGTGACGAGCTTGGACATCGGGGCCTCCTGGCTGCGCATGATCCACCCTTTCCTAACGCCGCCATGCCCGCCCGACAAGACGATAAAGCCCGCGCGGCAATTCGCGCAAAATCGCCGTTGACACCCGATCGGGCTACGTCTACACGCCTGCCACACGACACCTGCCCAGGTGGCGGAATTGGTAGACGCGCTGGCTTCAGGTGCCAGTGGCCGCAAGGCCGTGGAGGTTCGAGTCCTCTCCTGGGCACCAATTCACTACACATAAGTCACTGAAAATACTTGGCATTCTGGCCGGCGGGCCAACCAGGTCCACAATGCCAATGACCGGAAGTGTCGTGTTCAAACCTATCCGCATCGACGAAAACGATCCTGGAAAGGATCGCCGAAAAGCCCCCAAGGAGCCTCAGTCAACCCTCGGCAAACGAGAGTTCGTCAAGGTGCTCTGAATGCGCGCCATACCCTCGGTGCTGTCCTGCACAAGGTCACGCCACCGCATGAGCCTGCCGGGTCGCGCGATCCGGTTGCCGTCGATCAGGGCGGCTTCGCGAAACAGATCGGGATCGAAGAATTTCATCGGTCAACCTGTCACTGCGGATATCACCGCGTCGGTGACCTCGTCGGTTCCGTGGCTGCCGGGACGCACGCCGATACCCCGTCCGGTGGTCGCGGCAAGTGCCTTCTCCACCGTTTCCGCGGCGGTGGTCTCGCCCAGATGATGCAACATCATCGCACCCGACCAGATCGCCGCAATGGGATTGGCAATCCCCTGGCCCGCGATGTCCGGGGCCGAGCCGTGGACCGGCTCGAACATCGACGGTCCAGAGCGATCCGGGCAGATATTGGCCGAGGCGGCAAAGCCAAGCCCGCCCTGAATGGCCGCGCCAAGGTCGGTCAGGATGTCCCCGAACAGGTTCGAGGCGACAATGACATCGAGCGTATCGGGCGCCATCACCATCCGGGCGGCCATGGCGTCGATATGCATGTGGCTGACCGTTACATCGGGATATTCGGGGGCAAGGATGCGGGTTATTTCGTCCCAGAAGACCATCGAGTATTTCTGCGCGTTCGACTTGGTGACAGAGGTCAGATGCCCGCGTCTTGCGCGGGCCTGCTCGAACCCGAAGCGCAGGATGCGCTCTACCCCCTTGCGGGTAAAGATCGAGGTTTCGACCGCCACCTCATTGTCACGCCCCTGATGTACGCGACCGCCCGCGCCAGCGTATTCGCCCTCGGTGTTCTCGCGGATGCACAGGATGTCGAACGCGCCGGATTTCAGCGGCCCCTCCACCCCCGGCAAAAGACGGTGCGGGCGGATATTGGCATATTGGTCGAACGCCTTGCGGATCGGCAGCAGCAGCCCGTGCAGGGACACGGCATCGGGCACCGTGTCCGGCCAACCGACCGCGCCCAGATAGATCGCATCGAACGCGCGCAGCGTCTCGATGCCATCCCCGGGCATCATCGCGCCGGTCTCTTGATAGTGCGCGCAGGACCACGGGAAGGTCTCGGTTTCCAGCGTGAAACCGGCGTTGGCGGCCACGGCGTGCAGCACCTTCATGGTTGCATCCGTCACATCTGTTCCGATCCCGTCACCCGGGATCAGGGCGATCTTGTGATTGGTCATGTTCATTCCCTCAAGAAGGCCATTCAAAGCGTTGCCAGCACGGATTTCGTGCGGCGATTGGCGGTGTAGGCTTCGCGGCCCAGATCCTTGCCCAGCCCGCTGGCCTTCCAGCCGCCGGTGGGCAGGATGTGGTCGCGCGAGCGACCGTAGCGATTGATCCACACGGTGCCGGCCTCGATCCTTCGCGACAGGCGGAGCGCGCGGGCGAGGTCGCGGGTGAACAAACCGGCACAGAGACCGTAGGTCGGATGCGCGGCCATCGCAATCGCCTCGTCCTCGCTCTCGAAGGTCTGCAAGGTGGCGACGGGGCCGAATATCTCGTCGGTAACAGCGGGGTTGTCCATGGCCGTCCCACCGAGGAGTGTCGGGCGGTAATAGCTGCCTTCGGTGTCAAAGCGCGTGCCGCCGCAGAGGATATCGGCCCCGTGATCGCGGGCGGCATGCACGATGCCGTCGATCCGCGCGAGCTGCGCCTCGGAAATGATCGGGCAGAAGCCGGGATGCTCGGCCCATGTCGGCGCGGGGACATGCCGGTTGAACCGCTCGGTCAGACGCTCTGCCAGATCGTCGGCAATTTCGCGGGCCACGATCATGCGCGATCCGGCCACGCAGAACTGCCCGGCATTCGGCAGGATGCCGCGTTCAAGACAGTCCGCCGCAAGGTCGAGATCGGCATCGGCGAAAACGACCATCGGGCTTTTGCCACCAAGCTCCAGCGTCATCGGCTTGATCCCGCAGCGGGCGATATTCTCCATGATCGCGGCACCGGCGCGCATCGACCCGGTAAAGGACACCTTGTCGATACCGGGATGGCCGGTGATCGCCGCGCCGGTTCCCGGGCCGTCCCCCAGAACGACATTGATCAGCCCCGCCGGAAGGCCCGCACGCACCGAGAGTTCGGCCATGAAGAGCGCTGACCACGGTGTCATCTCCGACGGCTTCAAAACAACCGCGTTGCCTGCTGCAAGAGCCGGGCCCAGCTTCCACCCGGCCATGGAAATAGGGAAGTTCCACGGCGTAATAGCCCCCACCACGCCATAGGGCTCGGAGGTGATCATGCCCAGATGCCCCTCTGCCGTCGGCGCAAGCGTATCGCATTCCTTGTCCGCGAATTCCGCAAAGAACCGTATCTGTTCGGCGGTGACCGGGATATCACCCGCGATCACCTCGGCGACCGGACGCGAGGAACAGACAGCCTCCAGACGCGCCAGCGTTTCGGCCTCCTGCTCGATCAGATCGGCCCAGCGGTGCAGCGCGCGCAGCCTGTCTCGCGGCGCCGCAATTCCCCAGCCGGAGGTCCGCAAGGCGGTGCGCGCCGCCTCGACCGCGCGGTCGACCATCGCCGCATCGGCGCGCGGGATCGCCCCCAGCGATGCACCATTGGACGGGGCCGAGACCGCGATGTCCCCGGCTGCGGAAACATATCGACCGCCGATGTGATGACCAGGCGGCAGGGTCAGCCCCAAAGGATCGAAGGCGAATGTCATGAGAACCTCGTGTCTGTCGCCCTCAACCTGGCGTGGTTGGGCTGACAGCATTTGCCGAAAGCACCCGGTTGGCAGCATTTTTCGCCGCAAGTGCCGGGCTCGGGCGCAGAAGATGGTGCGACTCAGTCCCGGCTATCGCCGCGTGTCGCGAACGCGGCGAGCGGCACCGGGCGTGCGGGCGGCTGCGCCCGCAGCCGGCCCATCTGTGCAGCGCCCGCGCCCGTAGCCGCCGCCATCACCTCCGCCCCGGCAAGCTGGCAATAGCGCCCCTGGCAGCGCCCCATGCCAACGCGGCTGAGCGATTTGGCGCGGTTCGCCTCGGGCCCGGAGAGGGGCAGCGTCGCGCGCAATTCGCCGACCGTGACACCCTCGCAGCGGCACAAGACCGCATCGTCCGGCAGGGTACGGATCATGTCCGCAGGCCACGGGAAAGCCTCGGCGACACCGTTGGCAAAACGGCGCAAGCGACGCGCACCCCGCAGGTCGCGCGCATGGGCACCGGCATCCGTCGGGTATCCCAGGTCGGCAAGACATGCGCGCGCCGCCAGCCGCCCGCTGATTTCCGCCCCGTCAGCACCGAGCAGCGACAGCCCGTCACCCGCGAGATACAGCCCATCCGCGGCACGGCCCGTCTCGTCCGTTTCGGGAAGCCATTGTTCCCAGGTATCCGACCATTCGAACGAGGCCCCCGCGAGGTCGGCGAGGGCCGTCTCGGCCCGCAAATGCCAGCCAAGCGCCACCGTATCGCAAGCCGTGCGCTGCGCACGACCGCGGGCATCGCGCCAATCGATTGCTTGGGGGCCGGCCCCCTCACCCTCGATGGAGGCAAGCGTGACACCAGCCTTGTAGCGGGCACCGAGGCGCGCGCGCAGGCGCAACCCGCGCAGCGTAAACCAAGGACGCGCCAGCGTCATCCTCGCACCACCCCTGACCTGCGCGCGCCACGGTGCGGTATCCAGAACCGCCGCCACCCCGGCCCCCGCGTCGATCAGTTGCGCGGCAACCAGCGTCAGCAGCGGGCCCGAACCTGCCAGAACGATGCGCCGACCGAGTGCCACCCCTTGCGCCTTGAGCGCGATCTGCGCGGCACCCAGGCTATAGACCCCCGCCATCTGCCACCCGGGCACGGGGGCGAGCCGGTCCGTTGCCCCGGTCGCAATGATCAATCTGTCATAAGGCAGCGATATCACACCGGCAGATCCCAGCACCTGCGCGACCCCGTCATGCAGACCCAGAACGCTGCATCCGGGGTGATACGCGATCTTCCGGTCCCGCACGAACCCGTCAAAGACGTCGTGCAATTGTCGGGCCTTGCCAGCCTCCGAACCATAGAGCGTGCCCGGCGGCCGGGTGAATCCCTCGGGCGGGCGCCGATAAATCTGCCCCCCCGCCCGCGATCCTTCGTCCACGACGGTCGGGCACAGCCCGGCAGCAACAAGCGTTTCGGCGGCGCGGATACCCGCAGGGCCCGCACCCACGACAAGAATGCGGGTCATGGCGCGGTTCCGGGCCAGTCGTCCGATGGGGCCGAACGCAGGCGCATCCCCGCGCGCAACGGGGTCGAACAGGCCCGCAGGCGCGGGCCGTCCTCCTGCCACAGCCAGCAATCCTGGCAGGCCCCCATCAGGCAGAACCCCGCCCGCCGCTCGGGTCCGAATTCCGCCGCGCGCAAATCAGGTAACGCAACCAGTACAGCGGTCAGCACCGTGTCGCCTTCCAGCCCTGAATACGCCGCCCCATCAAAGCGAAAGGCCAGCGCCGCGCGGTCCGTCTCGACCAGCCGCCTTATGCGGCCCGCACTTGGGGCGGCATCACTCATTCCGCGGCCTCGGCGTGGGTGCGGACGTGCGGGATATCGGGAAACCGCTTGCGGGTTTCGGCGTAGGCGGCATTCACCCCCTCTGCGCCCTTGCGCGCCTCCATCCGGCGAAAAATCTCTGTCTTGACGAAAAACCGCCAATGCACAGGCAGGGCCATCAGGATATCGGTCAAACGGGCATAGGCCGCATCGGTCCATTGCGCCTCAAAGGCGTCGCGCTCCGGTCCGAAATGGAAATGTCCGTCATGCCCGCGCGCCTCGCCGCGCAACGCAGCAGTCGCGGTCTCATCGACCTCGCCGCCTTGCATGACGACGCCGTAATCCCGGCGCGCGGCCTCTTTCGAGACATGACCGCGCACCACGTCCTGCGCCACGCGCCATGTCTCGCGGCCCATCGGATCGCCGCGTCCGCCCCCGCCCGCCGAACGGATGGAAAGCACGTCACCCGGCTGCAGAATGGCCGTGTCAGCACTGCCCATGCGCCGCGCATCCGGTGTGCCGGCATTGACCACCATTTCCGCCAGCCCGGCCGCGCGCCCCCCCAGGACACCCCAGGGGCGAAAACGCGAGCGGTCGCGGTTACGGGCAGTGATGCGCGTGTCAGGGGCGAAAACGCGAAAGGCCATTTCCGTGGCCAACCCGCCGCGCCAGTATCCAGCCCCGCCTGTATCGGGTGCGAGACCGTACTTGACGAACTCCACCGGCACCTCGGTTTCGGTGATCTCGATCGGCGTGTTCTTGAGATACGCGGCATCCGCACCCGAGCCATTGGTGCCGTCGCGATGTGGCATCCCGCCACCGCCGCCGACCACCGGATTGACCGCCGCGATGACCTTTTGCCCGCTGCGCTCGTCATGGGTCATGACATTCACGATGCAGTTGTTCCCCGCGGGCGCGGCGGGCATCCGGTCGGGGATGGCCTGACTGAACGCGCCGAAGATCACCGAGCGCAGCCGCGCACATGTCAAGGATCGCATCCCCACCGCCGCCGGCGCAACCGGGTTGAGCACCGTGCCCTCGGGCGCGATACATCTGAAAGGCCGCGTCAACCCGGTATTCAGCAAGAGCCGCGGATTGAGCGTGTAGAGTACATAGTAAACGCCGACCAACAGCATGGTATGGCGCGGATCGCCCCCCGAAGGTACGTTGAGAGATGAGCCAAGCTGCGGGTCGGACCCGGTAAAATCCAGCTCGGCACTGTCGCCCCGAATACGCAGGGTCAGGTGCAGGCGGCACGGATTAGCAAAGTCGCTGTCCTCGTCGGCGTAATCGGAAAACACATAGTCACCATCGGGAATGCCGCGCAGGATATCGCGGGCCTGCGCCTCGGCCTGATCCTTGAGCGCGGCAACCCCGGAGAGAAAGCCGTCGCCGCCAAACCGTGCCAGCATCGCGTGGACCTTGCGTTCGCCGGTGTTCAGCGCGCCGACCAGCGCCTTGATGTCGCCGATGTTCAGGCCGGGCTTGCGGACATTGGTTTCCATGATCCGCAGAATCTGCGTGTCAAAGACCCCCTCGTTGACCAGCTTCATCGGGGGAAACCGCACCCCTTCCTGATGAATTTCGGTCAGCGAGCGTGACAGGGACGCAGGCACTGCGCCGCCCATATCGGTATTGTGGATATGCCCGCCGGTCCATGCCACGATCTCACCGTCATGAAAGACCGGTTTCCAGAGATGGGTATCCGGGGCATGCGTGGCGACATGGCCGGAATAAGGATCGTTGGTGAACGCCACGTCGCCGGGGCGATAATCCTCGACCATGTCGATGGCCCGCCTGTAGCTCAGGCCCGGATACCATGTGGCACCCAGATCCATCGGCACGGCAAAGGTGTCGCCGTGGCGATCCATAAGCATCACCGTGAAATCCTGTGTCTCCTTGACGAAGGCGGAATGCGCCGTGCGATGCAGCGTATGCGCCATATTTTCGGCGGCGGCACGAGCATGGTTGGCCAGCACCTGAAGGGTCATCTTGTCAGACATGGGGCTCACTCCGCGAGTTCGAGGTGGATATTGAGATGCCTGTCAACGTGGGCGCGCGCGCCCTCCGGAATGGCAAGCGTGGTATCCTCCTGACAGACCACGGCGGGACCGTCGAAGGTGGCGCCAGCTACGAGATCGGCACGCTCGAACAGCGGGATATGGCGCGCACCGTTCAGATGCACCTGAACTTGCCGGGCGGGCGTGGCGTGAGCGGTCGTCGGGATCGCCTCGGCAAAGTCAGGCTTGGGCGTGACGCCAATCGCCGACAGCCGCAGGTTCACGATTTCGATTGCACCCGCCGGGTCGTCGAAATCGTATATCCGGCGGTGCGTCTCATGAAATGCGGTCGCCAGCCGGGCGGGATCGCAGAGCCAATCCGGCTCTAGCGCGGTTTCGATCTCATAGCTCTGACCGGCATAGCGCATGTCGGCCGAGAGCCGGACCTGTGCCGGGCCAACATGGCCCTGCGCCTTGAGCCAGGCATCTCCCTCTTTCTGCAACTCTGCGAACGCGGCGCAAAGCTGGCGGGGTGCGGTGGCGTCGAGATCGGTGAAAACCGTTTGCAGGAAATCGCCCCGCATATCCGCGACCAACCCGCCAAGCGCCGAAACAACGCCGGGTCTGCGCGGGGCCAGAACGCGGGTCATGCCAAGCTCACGCGCGAGAAAGGCACCCAGCATGGGACCGCCGCCGCCAAACGGCATGAGCGCATAATCACGCAGGTCAACGCCCGCGCGCGAGCCCAGTTTCTCGACCTCCACAAACAGTTCGGACACGGCGATGTCGAGAATGGCCTGCGCCGTTTCCTCCACGCTGCGGTCCATCGGCCCGGCAATCCGGGCCACCGCGTCGCGGGCGAGATCGCGGTCGATGCTGAGCTGACCATAGGCCATTTCAGCCTGCCCCAGCCAGCCGCAGACCGCCATCGCATCGGTCACCGTGGGGGCCGTGCCGCCACGCCCATAGCAGGCCGGTCCAGGGCTGGAGCCTGCCGAGTCAGGCCCGACGCGCAGCACGCCGTGGCTATCGATGCTGGCTATAGAGCCGCCACCAATGGCAATGGAACTGACCGAAACCGAGGGGATATGCAGGGGAAAGTCGCCGATCCGCTCATCGGTCCCGAACTGCACCTCGCCATCGACGATGAGTGCAAAATCGGCCGAGGTTCCGCCGATATCAAGGGTCAGTACATGCGACTCTCCGGCTTGTCGCGCCAGCCAGGCCGCCCCCATCACGCCCGACGCCGTGCCCGAAAGCAGCATCGACACACAGTCCCTGCGGCCCTGATGTGCGCTCATCAAACCGCCATTCGATTTGGTCAGCAAGGCGCGTGCCGGCACGCCCCGGACGGCCAGACGATCCTCTAGCGCGGACAGGTAGCCGGCCACGCGGGGGTGAACATAACCGTTGAGAATCGCGGTCGAACTGCGCTCGTATTCGCGGATCACCGGCCACACCTCGGAGGACGTGAAGACGAAAAGATCGGGGGCCTCGGCCTCGATCATCGCCTTTACCGTGGCCTCCTGTGCCCCGTTGCGCCAACTGTGCAGAAACGAGACGATAATGCCATCGGCACCGGCCTCTTGGGCCTGCCTCACGGCGTCGTGGACAATTTCGGGTGTCGGGGCTATCCGCTCGCTGCCGTCCGCACGCAGCCGCACGGGGATACCAAAGATCCGGTCACGCGGGATCAACGGCTCTGCCCGGTGGCAGAACAGCGAGTACATCTCCGGCATTCCCAGGCGCGCCAGCTCGATCACGTCCTCAAAGCCCTGATTGGTGATGAGCGCCAGCCGCGCGCCCTTGCGTTGAAGGATCGTGTTGATACCCACCGTGGTGCCATGCACGAACCGGGTAACAGCGCCCGGATCGAGCCCTTCACGCTCGTCCAGCAAATCGAACCCCGTCAGCAATTCGGCACCCGGATCATCAGGGGTGGTCAGCACCTTGAGCGACGCAATCCGGCCACTACGGGTGTCCAGTGCGCAAAAATCCATGAAGGTGCCGCCAATATCGACACCGATCTTCCAATCAGCAGGGGCGGTGTTGCCATCCATCTCTCTTCGATCCTTTCCGGTCGTTTGCCGGAACTCGACCAGATCGGGCGCGCCGCGTCCAAGACGGATAGAACAGCGGTCTATAAGTAGGGCTTATGTCTCGACGAGCGGGGTGGCATGCAGCAGCTTGCGCATGGCCTCTTCGGCACGCGACAATGTCTTGTCACGCGCGGTCAGCAGCGACACCGGCAAGCTGGGCGCATCCCTCAGCGGAAGCACCACGATGCCGGGAAACTGCGCCCAGGGCAAAAGCGCATCGACCAGGGCGACACCCAGCCCGGCGTGCACGAACCCGGCCGCAGATATCGAGCTGTCAATCTCGATCTGAGGCGCAAAGATACCGCCGCGTCGGCGCAGTGCCATGTCCAGTTCGTCATGCGGTCGGCTCTGGTTGCGATAGGATATGATCGTCTCTCCCTCCAGATCGGAGAACCCCACCTCTTGCGCGTCAGCCAGCCCGTGACCTTCTGGCAAAAGACAGCAAAAGCTCGTGGTACCTATGTTTTCGACCGCGATATCGGGCGGCAGGTTATCATCGAGCGCAAGCGCCATCGAAACATCACCAGTGCGCAGAAGGTCCACCATCGCGGCCAGTGGGGCGACATGCGTGCGCAATACGACATCCGGATGCTCGGTACGGAACGTCCTCAGCGCGCGGGGCAGCAGGGACATGCCGGGCGGTGGCGAGGCCGCGATCCGCACCAGCCCGGCCCGGCCAAGCCGCAAGTCCAATGTCTTGCGGCGCAGCCCTTCCAGCCCGGCAAACAGGCGGTCAGCCTCTGGATATAGCTCAAAAGCCTCTGGCGTGGGGCGCAACCTGCCCTTTTCGCGATCAAAGAGGGCAAAGCCAAGCTGCGCCTCCGTATGAATGAGAATCTGGCTGAGCGCGGGCTGCGATATGTTGAGAAGCCGCGCCGCACCGGTCACGGTTCCAGCCCGCATGACGGCGGTAAAGACTTCGAGTTGGCGTGCGCGCATCCCTTTTCTCCTATAGGTCCGACTTATAGGGTGCCATGTTTACCGACTTTGACACAACCCGGCTTGCAGGGTCTGATGGTCGAAATTCCTTTGTCAAAAAGGCGTGGCGGCATGGATGTGATCGTTCTGGGCGGCGGTTTGATGGGGACGGCCTCGGCCTTTTTCCTCGCACGTCGCGGTGTCCGGGTGACACTGATCGAGCGTCGCCGAATTGGCGCCGGGGCGACCGTTGCTTCCTTTGGCAACATCCGGCGCAGTGGACGGCATTTGGCACAATTGCCTCTGGCTGCCCGGTCTCTCACGATCTGGAACGAGGCGCAGACGCTGTTGGGGCGCGATGTAGAGTTTCGCGCGACCGGACACCTGCGGCTGATCTTCGACACCGACGGGTTGGACGACATGCGCAGCTATGTGCGCGCCGCGCGGGGCAACGATCTCACGCTTGAAGAACTCGGGCCCGACGACCTCCGCCGCCGCTTTCCGGGGCTTGGACCGGACGCCATTGCCGCCTCCTTCTCGCCAAGGGACGGATCGGCCAACCCTCGGTTGGTGGCCCCGGCCTTTGCCGACGCGGCGGCGCGCGCCGGGGCCTGCATCGTCGATGAGGCCCCGGTTCTGGAGATGCACCAGAGCGAAACCGGCTTTGAGGTGAAAACGGCCAAGGGTGTTCACAAGGCAGCGGCGTTGCTCAATTGTGCGGGCGCCTGGGGCCGGGAGGTGGCAGCCCGGTTCGGCGAAGAGGTGCCGCTCGGCACATGGGGGCCGCAAATGGCCGTGACAGAACCGGTGCCCCATCGCATCGCACCCGTGGTCGGGGTCTGGGACCGGGCGCATGGGGCCTATCTGCGTCAAGTCGAACGCGGCAATGTGGTGTTTGGCGGCGCTGTCCCGCGCGTTCCGGTGGCACCCGATCCCGGCTTTGCCCGTGCCGATCCGTCCTCTCTGCCCACCCAGGTGGCAGCGGTGCTGAAGCTGGTTCCGGCACTGGGCGATGTTGCGGTTATCCGCCAGTGGTCGGGCTGCGAGGGCTACGTCGCCGACAACCTGCCGGTGATGGGGGCCTCTGGCACGACACCGGGACTGTTCCACGCTTTCGGTTTCTGCGGGCACGGCTTCCAGCTGGGCCCCGGTGTCGGCGACGCCATGTCCGAATTGATCACCACGGGTCGATGTGCGACACCGTTGGCGGATTTTTCCATCACCCGTTTCGCGGCATGAGATCAGAACTCCGCCACCTTGCCCCACTGGCCCTTGCCGAACCGGCCAAGGCGGTACTGGGCGGTTTCGCAGATCGGGGTGCGCCCGAGCACCATGTCGGCCACCAGATGCCCCACACCTGGCCCGATGCCGAACCCATGCCCCGAGAGCCCGGCCGCCAGCACGAGGCCGGGCGTCCCGATATCGGCGTCGATCACCGGCACACCGTCCGGTGTGCTGTCGATATATCCCGCCCACTGCGCCTGGACCGGAATATTCCTCAGTGCGGGCAACAGGGTGCGCGCACGCTTGAGCGTCAGGTCAATCAGCGCCTTGCTGGGGCGGGGGTCGAGGATGCGGCTGCGCTCCATCGGTGTTTCGCGATCAAAAGCCCATTCCTTGCGCGTCTCAAACCCTGCGCGCCAGGCCTGCGCGCCGCCCGGGCGCAATGCGCGCCAACGCTTGGCGAACATCGGCAGGAAATGGCGTGCCCCGGCGAGCGCCCCCTGCGTGGGGTCGAGATTGGCCAGTCCCGATACCGCCAGCGTATGCGCGCCGTCACCGCGGCGCGTGACCGACACATCGGCGGTGTGCAATGCGTGGGGCAGCCCTTCGGCCCCCGGTGCCACGGACAATATCGAACTGCGCACTGCGGCCTGCGGAAAGCCGATGCCGTGACGATGCAGAAAGCTGCTGGCCCAGGCACCACCTGCCATCACCACCACGCGCGTCGTGATCGTGCCGCGCTCGGTAATGACGCCCGAAACGGCGCCGGCCTCGGTTTCCAGTCCGCGCGCCGCACAGCCTTGCAGCACCGTACCGCCATGCGCCATGATCCCCTGCACGATCAGCGGCGCTGCGCGCGACGGATCGGCGACGCCGTCGCTGGGCGACCAGACACCACCCTGCCAGCGCTGACCGGTGGCGGCACCGTGTTCGGTGGCCTCGTCCGGGGTCAGCATCCGGGTATCGACGCCTTCACCGCGGGCAAATCGGCCCCATTTGGCCCAGCCTTCGATTTCGTCAGGATCGTTGGACAGGTAGAGCAACCCGCAGCGCCGAAACCCGAGATCGGCATCGATATCGGCGCTCATCTCTTCCCAGAGCGCGAGGCTGCGGGTGGACAGCGGCAATTCGCGGGCATCACGATTTTGCTGGCGGCACCAGCCCCAGTTGCGGCTCGATTGCTCCGCACCTATACGGCCTTTCTCGAGCAGAACGACGTTCTGCCCTGCGCGGGCAAGCCAGTACGCGGCGCTGACGCCGACAATTCCGCCGCCAATGACCACGCAATCGGCCTGGTCGGGCAGCTCGGATTGGGTTTTGATCTCAAGCAGTGGAGCAGGCATGCTTTTCCCATGTGTTTTTCGAAACCTAGCTGTAGGATTTCAGCTGTTTATGCCGCATCTGCAGCGGTGGTCGGCAGATCGTTTCGTATTTGTGATACCGGGTGTGCCAATCGCCTCCGGCGTCGCGTGTCGCGTCGTTACATGCAAGGACAGGACAGATGAACACCCTGCAAAAGCTTGACCGAATCGACATCCGCATACTGGCCGAGTTGCAACGCAACGGCCGCATCACCAATGTCGAATTGGCCGATCTCGTTCATCTGTCGCCCTCGCCTTGTCTGACCCGCGTGAAGAAGTTGCAGAAATCCGGCTACATCACCGGATACTCGGCACTGATCAACGTGGCCAAGCTGGGCGATACGCTGACCGTGTTCACCGAGTTCACGCTGAAGAACCATCGGCAGATAGATTTTGCCCGCTTTCAGGAAACGCTGGAAAAGATCGACAATTGCGTTGAATGCCACCTGATTTCCGGCGGCTACGACTATCTGGCCAAGTTCGTCACCGCCGGGATCAGTGACTATCAGGAAATCATCGAAGAGCTGATCGACCGCAACTCGGGAATAGATCGCTATTTCAGCTTCGTGGTGATGAAGACCCCGTTCATCAAGCGGCAGCTGCCGTTGACCCGGCTCTTCACGGAGACCGAGTAAAGACCAGGGGCCAGCGCCTCAGCGGTCCGAAAACGCGGCCAGTAGTTCGGGATCCTGTTCCAGACCGGCGAGCCAGCCGGTATCGAGCTGCGGCACCGACGATATCAGCAGCCGGGAATAGGCGTGGGTCGCGTCCTGCGACATCCGTGCAGCCGGCAAGGCCTCGACCACCTCACCCTTGTACATGACGAGCACGTCGTCGCAGATCGCCTCGACGGTGGAAAGATCATGGCTGATGAACATGTAGCTAAGCCCCAGTTCACCTTGCAATTCCTTGAGCAGTTCGAGAATCGCGGCCGCCACCACGGTATCCAGGGCCGAGGTGATCTCGTCGCAGAGGATCAGCTCGGGCTCGGCGGCCAGGGCGCGGGCAAGGTTCACGCGCTGCTTCTGTCCACCCGACAGCTCGGACGGGAGCCGGTGGCGCAAGACCGGCGGCAGGTGGACCATATCCAGCAATTCGATCACCCGCTTGTCGGCGGCACCGCCGCGCAGACCTTTGTAGAACCGCAGGGGGCGCGCGATGATGTTGCCCACGGAATGCGCCGGATTCAGTGCCGTGTCGGCCAACTGAAAGACGATCTGCGCGCGGCGCAGTTCCTGCTTGCTGCGTTGATTCAGGGATGGCGCGAGCGTGCGCCCGTCAAGCAGCACTTCGCCCCGATAGGCCGGCAAGATGCCGGCAACGGCCCGCGCCAGCGTCGACTTGCCGGATCCCGACTCGCCGATCACACCCAGGTTGCGCCCGCGATAAAGCTTGAAATTCACGTCGCTCATCACCTTGGCCAGCGGTTCGCCATCCTTGATGGGACCATATCCGGCATAAAGGTTTCGAACTTCGAGTATCGGCGTTTCGGTTTCCGCTTCGACGTCCTTCACGGCGACATGCGGCACCGGATCGAAAGCGGCCAGAAGCTCCTTGGTATAGGGGTGTTCGGGGGCGTTCAGAATCTGCTTGGTCGTGCCGTGCTCCTGGATCTCGCCATTCTTGAGCACCACGATGCGATCCGCGATCTGGGCGACAACGGCGAGGTCATGGCTGACATAGACACCGGCCATGCCGCCTTCCTCCATCACCCGGCGAAAGGCGCGCAGCACCTCGATCTGTGTCGTCACATCCAGCGCGGTGGTCGGCTCGTCGAAGATCACCAGCTTCGGATCGCCGATCAGGGCCATCGCCGCCGACAGCCGCTGAAGCTGTCCGCCCGAGACCTGGTGCGGGTAACGCTCGCCGATGGTGTCGGGCTCGGGCAGGGCCAGCGCGCGAAACAGGCCGCGGGCGCGTTCCTCGGCCTTGGCGCGCGGCATCAGGTCGTGGATACGGGTTGTCTCCACCACCTGATCCATGATCCGTTTGCTCGGATTGAACGCCGCCGCCGCCGATTGCGGAACATAGGAAACCTCGGTGCCGCGCAGCTTGGCGCGCTGGCTTTCGGTCATTCCTGTGATATCGTGCTCTCCGACGCGGATCGTACCGCCCTCGATGGCACAGCCACGGCGGGTATGCCCCATGAGCGACAGCGCAATCGTCGTCTTGCCCGACCCGGATTCACCGATCAGGGCCAGAATTTCCCCAGGCGCAATGTCAAAGTCCACGCCACGAATGATCTCGACATTGCGGCCCGAGTCGGTGACGGCACCAATCCGCAGGTCGCGGACGGAAACGAGAGGTGTGTCTGTCATCATTCGGCCCTGTCTCTGATCTTGGTGGGTAGGTTGTCGATGAACATGTTGACCGAGATGGTCAGCGACGCGATGGCGATGCACGGAAAGATCACCGCCGGGGCGCCAAGGCTCAGCCCCTCGATGTTCTCGCGCACCAGAGCACCCCAATCGGCGTGCGGAGGCTGAACGCCCAGGCCAAGAAACGACAGGCCCGACAACACGAGAACGATAAAGACGAACCGCAACCCGAAATCGGCAAGCACCGGGCCGAGGATGTTGGGAAATATCTCGACCGTGATCATGTACGGCGTGCCCTCGCCACGGGCGCGGGCAACGGTCACGAAATCCATCGTGTTGATGTTCACCGCCAGCGCACGGGCAAACCGGTAGGCTCCCGGCATGTAGATTGCCGCCAGCGTCAACACCAGAACCGGAATGGATGACCCCACGGCGGCCACCACCACAAGACCGAACAGCAGCGAGGGGATACCGTTGAACGCATCCAGAAGCCGCGACAGCAGCGTGTCGAACCAGCCGCCGATCACCGCCGCGATCATCCCGAGGATGACACCCAGGGTGCAGGCCAACGTGACAGAGGCCAGTGCGATTCCCACCGTATAGCGTGCGCCCATCAGGACCCGCGAAAAGATGTCCCGGCCCAGATAATCGGTGCCCATCCAGTGTTCGGCACTTACACCGCCGAAATAGTCCCAGTCGACGATCTTGCCCACCGGATAGGGCGTGAGCCAGTTTCCGACCAGCGCAACGATGGCCCAGAAAATGATGATCGCGATGCCGATTCGCCCCGTCCAACCAAAGGAATAACCCAGGTTGCGCGGCGTCGGCAGGCGAAGTTTGCGGGGGGAGGCCGTGGGAATCGTCATCACTGGCGCAGCCTTGGGTTCGAGAGGATTGCAATCATGTCCGCAAGCGTGATCAGCGTCAGGTAACTGACGCAAAAGACCATCGCGCAGGACTGGATCAGCGGCAGGTCGCGGGTTGCCACGGCATCCACCATGAGCTTGGCCACGCCCGGATAGTTGAACACGGTCTCGACGATGATCACCCCGCCGACGAGATAGGACAACGACAACGCCACCGCGTTGGCAATGGGGCCAAGCGCGTTGGGAAGCGCATGAACCAGCACCATGCGTGGCTTCGAGGCGCCTTTGAGCAGGGCCATCTCGACATACGGGGTTTCGATCGTTTCTATCACCGCCGCGCGGGTCATGCGGATCATCTGGGCCGAGACGACAAAGCTCAGCGTGATGACCGGCATGGCATAGGCCCGCAGCATCGCGCCGATGCTATCGACATTGACACCGTAGCTGAGTGCCGGCAACCAGCCCAGCCAGACGGCAAAGACCAGAACGGACAGCGTGGCCACCATGAATTCCGGCACCGAGATGACTGAAATGGTGGCCACCGACACCGCCCGGTCCAGCCAGGAGCCGCGAAACATTGCCGCGATGATGCCAAGGGTGAGTGCCACTGGCACACAGATGACGGTCACGATCCCGGCAAGGCGCAGAGAGTTCTGCAATCGCCCGCCCAAGAGATCGACGATCTCGATGTCGTTGACATAAGAGCGCCCCATGTCGCCCGTGGCAAGCCCCACCAGCCATCCGATAAAGCGCTGAAACGCGGGCTCGTTCAGCCCCATCGCCTCGCGCAGCCCGGCAACGGCTTCGGGTGTCGCTGCCTGTCCGAGCAGGATCTGCGCGACATCGCCGGGCAGCATCTCCGTCGCGAAGAACACCGCAAAGGAAACGATGATGAGCGTGATGAATGCGATCCCGAGGCGTTGCCCGACGAGACGCCATGTCGTGGTGGACCAGAGCATGGGGCACCCCCTTTTCAGGAATGGAAATGGCCCGCGCATGTTGCCATGCGCGGGCGTTCCTTGGCAGTGGGATTATTCGTCCAGCCAGACGTATTCCGCGAAAGCATACCCCATCAGATTGCCCAGAGGATTGGGGCGTAGCCCTTTCAGCTCGCTGGTAATCCCATCAATGTTTGAGATATAGGCGGGAATGATGGTGCCCGCCTCATTGGCGACCATTTCCTGCATCTCCCAGTACATGTCGGTCCGCTTGGTCTCATCCAGCAATCCGCGCGCCTCGACCAGCATGTTGTCGAATTTCTCGGATTTGTACTGGCTTTCATTCCAGGGCGCTTCGGAATGATAGAGCAGCGAGAACAGGATGTCCGGTGTCGGGCGCGGGTTGATGTTACCGAAATGGACCGGCGCCTTCAGCCAGTAATTCGACCAGTACCCGTCAGAGGGCACGCGCTGGACATCGAACGTCATGCCAATCTCAGATCCGGCCTGCTGTACCACAGTCGCCATATCGACCGAGGCATTGGCGGCATCGGATGCGACGATCGGGATCGTCTGACCCAGAACGCCTGCCTTCTCGAACAGCGCGCGTGCGCGTTCCGGATCATACTCGCGGGGCTGCAACTCGGTGTTGTGATAGCGGTTGGCGGGAGAGACCGGCTGGTCGTTGCCGATCTCAGCCAATCCACGCAAGATCGATTTCTGGATCAGCTCACGATTGACCAAGTGTTTCATGCCCTCGATGAACCCGGCCTTCGCTCCGGGGTCGATGTCCAGACGAATATTGAGATTTGTATAATTGCCGGTCGTGGTTATGGAGGTGTCCACCCCCTGCTGACCTTCCATCATCCGCAAGGAACGTGCATTGATCGCACCCGCGAGGTGGATGTCGTCAGACAGAAGCGCATTGACCCGGGCATTGTTGTCGGAGATCGCGAAGAACTCGAAACTGTCGAGAAAGGGGCCCGTTGACTTGAAATAATTCGGATTGCGGGCCGCGATGGAGCGGACGCCCGGCTCGAACTCTTCGAGCACGAATGCGCCGGTGCCGTTGCCCTTGGAAAAATCCGTGGTGCCGTCGGCAACAATCATGAAGTGATGCAGCGACAGGATGGTCGGCAGGTCGGCATTGGGTTCACCGAGAACGATCCGGACGTTCAGATTATCGACTGCCGTGATCTCGGCCATCTGCTTGGCGATGGAGTTCACCTTGGAACCGACATCCGGGTCAAGATGACGCTTGAGCGAAAAGACCACATCGGCCGAGCTCAGCGTCTTGCCGTCATGGAAGGTGACGCCGGATTTCAGCTTTACGTTCCACGTCTTGGCGTCGCTCGATTCGATGGTCTCGGCAAGCTCCATCTCGACTTCGCCAGCTTCGTTTAGGAAGGTCAGACGGTTGTAAAGCGCACAAATGCGCACGTAATCGGTCGAGAGCGAGGCCTTGGCCGGATCAAGCGTGTCGGCGGTCGATGCCGACCAGCCCGCAGCTTTCAAGTGCCCGCCCGCCTTGGGCGTCGCGGCAACTGCCTGAGTGGCCCGCATCAAGAGACCGCCGCCCGCGCCAAGGGCCACGCCCGAGCCCATGAGCATTTTCAGAAGATCACGGCGCGACGCACCGCGGCGGATCGCCTCTTCGACCATCGCGTCGTCGCGCGCGGTCCAGTTGTTCGGAGTATCGTTGGTCATGTCTGTGTTCCCTGTTTAAGTTGAGGTTGCTGGTTTAGTCGAGACCCCATCCGGTTCTTTGTGCCGGTTTGGGCCGGGGTGGCGGGCTCAGGTCATGGCCGCGCGCTCGGTTGCGTCGGCCAGTTCCATGAGCGATCGGAAATGATAGTCGGGTTCGGTGAATGCCTCGGGCTCTATCGTGGCGCCATAGCCCGCTTGCCCGTGGCGGCGTTCTATCCAGACATTCGTCATGCCCAACCGTCGCGAGATACCGATATCGTGGTGCTGGCTTTGCGCCGTGTGCAGGATGTTGTCAGCCGTGCCGCCGACCGCTTCCACGTGGGCAAACACCTTGTGGAAAAAGGCCGGGGCGGGCTTTTCGGTGCCGGTATCGTCCACGGTGAACCCCGCCCAGAACGGAAAACCCAGCTTGGCCTCGTATTTCTCAAAGGCCCAGCGGCGGGCATTGGTCATGGCGATCAGCTTGTAGTGCTCGCCAAGCCGGGCCAGTGCCCCGGGACTGTCGGGAAATGGGGATGCTTCTCCAACCGCGTCGATCACGCGGGCACGCAACTCGACCGTATCGGGCAGACCAAACCGTGCGGCGATCCGGCCGTAGCAACGACCCAGATCATCCGGGAACAGGCCGGCATCGGGCTCATAGCGTGCTGCACGATAGACCGACAATGCCTCTTCGCCATCGAGATCGACACCGGCCTCCCGCGCGATGGCCGCCAGCGCGCCGGTGATCGCAGCCTCGAAATCTATCAGCGTGCCAACGACGTCAAAGCTCATATAGGCGAACGCCGTCAAAGGTTTTGTCATCGTTGCTATTGTCATCCGGCACGACCTTTTCTTCTCATGCCCGCTTGCGGGGCGAAGGGGCACCGCCCCGTTTGATTGATCATCGCCCCCCGGACGAAGACCGTGACGTCGAATCCTGCTGACGCTGCGGCAGATTCTTTCGTTTTACGGGGGCGGGCGGCGAGAAATGCCGCGCCCCGATTCCGGCCTAGTACCCTTGCTCCTTGTCCACGAGACCTGGAATTACAGTGCCGTCGCGGGTGGCGCGGATCACGGCCAACGCGTGATGCGCCCCCTCGGCCGCATCCGTTTCTGCGGCGGCGTGCGGGGTTATGACAACCCTTGGCTCTGGCCATGCCCAATGCCCCTGCGGCAATGGTTCGGGCTCCGTCACATCCAGCATCGCGGCCCGAAGGCGCCCGGCATCAAGCGCACTGCGCATCGCCTCCATGTCAAGCTGCGCGCCGCGCCCGGCATGGACGAGCGCCGCGCCCTCGGGCAGCAACGCAAAGACATCAGCCCCGAGCAGCCCGCGCGTTTCGTTTGTCAAAGGCAGCAGGCAGATCAGCAGATCGGTCCGGGCGAGAAAAGCGGCAAGATCGGCATGGCCGTAGACCTCGATATTGTCGACGGGGCGGCCAGACCGGCTCCATCCCGCAACGTCAAAGCCCAGCGACGAAAGGCTCGCCGCCGCCGCGCGCCCGATCCTGCCCAATCCCATGATACCCACGCGGCCCGCGCTCGCCGGGCGCGGGGGATGCGTGCGCCACTCACCATGCGCGCCCTGCTCCAGATAGCGCGGCATGTCGCGATGCAACATCAGCGTCGCCATCAGCACCCAGTCGCGAACCATCGCGTCGATTCCGGGCGCCAGCATGCGGGTCAGCGCGACACCGGGCGGCAGGGCCGGCATCTGATCCACGCCCGCGCCGGTGCTTATCACTGCCTTGAGATTGGGATAACGGCCAAGATCAGCGGGCGGCGTCCAACAGGCCAGATGCGTGATGGCGGACGGGTCTTGCACCGCATCCTCGCCCACGACCAGTTCCTCTCCGGCACCGTCGAAGATCGGCTGCCACGCCCGCGCGCGCTCTGGCGGCCCAAGCAGCAAAAGCGTCATGAGCGAAGCACCTCGCGGATTTCAGGGTCCTCCAGCGTAAGGTCCAGGACCTTGCGCGTGCGCTCGACGATCCGGTCGATCTCGGCACCCGTACAGCACAGCGGCGGGGCATAGCCCAGAACCCCCTGCGCAAAGGATCGCAGGATCAATCCCTGCTCCCATGCGCGGTCAAAGAGCCGCGTCGCCGCGTTCAGCGCGGCGGGCAGAGGCGTCTTCTCTTCCTTGTCGGTGACAAGCTCGACCGCCGCCAGCATGCCGCGTCCGCGCACGTCGCCCACCAGCGGATGATCGGCCAGGCCGGCCAGCCCTTGCTGCAAGCGGGCACCCTGAATGCGGCCATTTTCCAGCAGGCCGCCTTCGTAGAGCTTCAGTATTTCGAGCGCCACAGCGGCTGAAACAGGATGCGCGGAATAGGTGAATCCATGCCCGACGGCCTTGGGGCCCGCACCTTCGGCGATGGTCTGGTAGACATGCTCGCTCATCAACACCGCGCCCATCGGCACATACCCCGAGGTCAGGCCCTTGGCGACGGTCATCAGGTCGGGCACGATGCCTTCGTCTTCGCAGGCAAAGAGCGGCCCGGTCCGGCCAAACGCGGTAATCACCTCGTCGGCGACAAACAGGATGCCGAGTTCTGTGCAGGCATCGCGCATCGCCTTGATCCAGCCCTTGGGCGGCACGAGAACCCCGCCAGACCCCTGAATGGGCTCGACATAAAAGGCGGCAACCCGTTCGGGGCCAATTTCCTCGGCCTTGGCACGCAAGGCCGCCACCGACGCAGAGATGATGGCCGTGTCATCGGTCCCCACCGGGTTGCGATAGGTGTCGTGCGACGGTATCTTGTGCTGCCAGTCATGGGGCAGCCCAAAGCCGTCGTGAAACACCGGCAACGCCGTCAGACCGGCACCGGCGGAGGTCGAGCCGTGGTAGCCCTGCGCGACCGAGATGAACTGATCGCGTTCCGGCTGACCTCGGGCATGCCAGTAGTAGCGGATGAAACGGATCGTGCTGTCCACGGCGTCCGACCCGCCAAGGCAGAAATACACGTGATCCAGATCGCCGGGCGCGCGCTCGGCCAGTTCGGCGGCCAGACGGATCGGCGCCTCGGCCCCCAGATCGAAATAGCCGGTGGCATAGGGCAGATCGCGCATCTGCGTCGCGGCGGCCTGAACCACGCTTTCATGCCCGTACCCCGCGTTGACGCACCACAGACCGGCAAAACCGTCGATCAGCTCGCACCCTTCGCTGTCCGTCACCGTGGCCCCATGCGCCGAGCGGATCACGCGCACGCCGCGCGCCTCATGCCCGTGAAAGGAAGAGACCGGATGGACAAGGTGCCGCCGGTCGAGTTCGACGAGGGAGTTTGTAAGCATGATCGCCTCCGATGCAATTATCCAAGCGCTTGGGAAACAAGCGCGAAACTCGTGAAATCGCCCGTGCGCGCAAGGCCGGGATCGCGGGCCATCGCGGTGCCGCCACCCACATGAGCCAGCCCGAGGGTGGCCACGAAATCCGACAGCCCCGCTGCCTCGGGCAGGTCGATACGCAGGAACGTGCCTGCGTTGCGCCGCACTCCCTCGGCGATCAGCGAACGCGCGGTTGCCGCGTCGCGCGCGACCACGGGGCCAATCACACGCCCGCGCCCGAAATCACGTAAAAGCGCGAAACCGCCCTCGGCCAGAAGCACGTCGCCCTGTGCCGCGATCCTTTCGAGCAGGGCACGACGGTCGAGACCGGACGCCGCATGGTCCATTTCCGCCAGCCGCACCACATCCTGTGCCGCGCCATCCCGCACCGGCAGTTCGGGGGTTGCTGTCTGCGCGATACCCTGATGCTGGAAAATCCGGTGCGTGGCGCGAAAGCCCAGCTTTTCATACAGCGGCAACCCCTCGAGCGTGGCGACGAGCCGCATTTCGGACCCCCGCGCAAGCTCCATCGCCGCCGCCACCAGCCTCCGGCCAAGTCCGCGCCCGCGCATCGCCTCATCCACGATGATCATGTTGATGAGCGCGACCGCGCCGAAACGTGTGCAACACGCCGTCCCGACAACGCGCGTGCCGTCGCGCGCCACGACCCCCTCAGAGACCGCGAGGGCCAATTCCCAGTCCTCTTGCCTGTGCGGCCAGCCCACCTGTTGCGAGAGGTGCAGCGCCTCGGCCAGATGGTCGGGCGCAAACGGGCGGATTTCCAGCCCCGGCCCGAGCGTGGGCTGCGTGGACGCGTCTGTCATGAACTCACTCGCCTTGTTGTCCCTCTCACGGTAGGGCGCGTGGATCGGCATGTTGCGCCTGAAGCGTGATCGGTGCGGCAGTTTTCTTTTGCGTCGCGCCGCCTTCGCCGCAGGAAATGCCGCCTCTACCCGGCACAGGCCCGACCGAGGGCCAATAGCATGTCATGGCAGGCCCGAAGCTCGGGCAGGGTCAGGTATTCCTCGGGCCGATGCGCGCGGGCGATGTCGCCGGGGCCGCAGATGATTGCCGCAATACCCGCCTGCTGATAAAGCCCCGCCTCCGTCCCGAAACTCACGGCGGCGGTCGCGTCATGACCGGAAACCTCGGACATGAGGGCGGCCAGCGGATGCGCGGCATCGAGACCGAGGGGCGGATAGCTGGAAAGCCACTCGGCATCGACACCGCTCTTGTCGGCTGCGGCCAGAACCGGGGCGAGCAGCGACCCGGGATCGGTCCCGGCAATGGCGCGCGCCTCGATCTCTGCCTCCGCCCGGTCTGGAATGATATTGAGCGCCTGCCCGCCTGTGACCGTGCCGACTTGCACGCTGGACCATGGCGGCGCGAACCGGTCATCCCGTGGTCCGCGTGTCTGCAACTCGCGCGCCTGTGCCTCGGCCGCGACCAGCGCAGGCAGCAGCGCGTGGATCGCGTTTCGCCCCAGATCAGGACGCGAGCTATGGCCCGCCACGCCCGCCGCGTGCAGGCGCAGCGCCGCCTTGCCCTTGTGCGCGAGCACCGGCACCAGCCCGGTGGGCTCTCCGACGATGCAGCTGAGCGGCGCCGCGCACAGCTCCGGCAGCCTGGTGATCAGGTGTGGCACACCTTTGCAGCCGGCCTCCTCGTCATATGAGAGCGCGATATGAATGGGGGTGGCCGGCGCCATCGCCGCCAGATCCGGCGCGGCGGCAAGGACGGCGGCGACAAAGCCCTTCATGTCACACGCCCCGCGTCCGATCAGCCGATCGCCGGTCTGGCGCAGGGTGAACGGGTCGGCGTGCCACCCGGGTTCCCCGGCCGGGACGACATCGACATGCCCCGACAGGATATATCCGGGTCGCGTCGCGTCCCCGATCGTGGCAAAGAGGTTGGCACGGTCGCCTTCCGGCCCGACGAGGATGCGGCAGGAAATGCCGTGCCCGTCGAGCCAATCCGCGACCGCCTCGATCAACGACAGGTTCGGGCGCCCGACAACCGTGTCGAAACCGACAAGCCGGGCAAGCATCTCCTGGGGTGTGCGGGCAGAGGCCATGATGTCTGTGTATCCTTTTGTCGACTGGCGCGCGGGCATGGCCGATCCTGCACCGAAGCGAAACGCGAGGGGCATTGCTTCGTGCGGGTCCAACGGCACCTTTTGCCGGATCCGACCCGTACAACGCGATATCCTGCGGCAAGCCCGTCAAACGCGGCAATCCATTCCGCCGCCAAACGGCAAGGATGAAACCATCGCAGACGCTTTGGAGACCATCATGACCTTCCGCCCCAAGTTCATCACTTTTGACTGCCACGGCACCATGATCTTTTACGACATGGCCGGTGCGGCGCGCGATCACTACGCTGAGACGCTGTCACCCGAGGCGATGGAGGTGTTCATCCGGGATTTCGCGGCCTACCGGCTCGATGAGGTGCTCGGGGCGTGGAAGCCCTATGCCGAGGTGGTGCACAATTCGCTGGAACGGACCTGCAAGCGCAACGGCGTGGCGTTCGACGCGGATATCGCAACGGCAATCTACCAGCGCGTGCCGACATGGGGGCCGCATGCGGACGTCCCCGCAGGTCTTGCCAGGATCGCGGACAAGATCCCGTTGGTGGCACTGACCAATGCGATGAACAGCCAGATCCCGCACAACATCGCCAGCCTTGGTGCGCCCATCGCCCATGTCTTCACCGCCGAGGATGCACAGGCATACAAACCGCAGATGCGTGCGTTCGAGTATATGTTCGATCAGCTCGGGTGCGGGCCAGAGGACGTGTTGCACGTATCGTCGAGCTTTCGCTACGATCTGATGACGGCGCACG
>JADQCC010000107.1 GCA_016278295.1 Roseovarius sp.
GCCACACGGTGCGCGGCGAATACGTCAAGGGCGGCGGCGTGCCCTGCCTGGTGGCGGTGGACACGGATGCGTCCGGCAAGGCATTGGAATTGGGGCTTTCCTACTGCTCGGCCATCGGCGGCGGGCGCTCGGGGATCATCGAGACCTCGTTCCGCGAGGAGTGCGAGACCGACCTCTTCGGCGAGCAGGCGGTGCTCTGTGGCGGCCTGGTGGAGCTTATCCGCATGGGCTTTGAGACGCTGGTCGAGGCGGGCTATGCCCCTGAAATGGCTTACTTTGAATGCCTGCACGAGGTGAAGCTCATCGTCGATCTGATCTACGAGGGCGGCATCGCCAACATGAACTACTCGATCTCCAACACCGCGGAATACGGCGAGTATGTGAGCGGGCCGCGGGTGCTGCCTTATGACCGCACCAAGGCGGAGATGAAGAAGATCCTGCACGACATTCAGAGTGGCGCCTTTGTCCGTGATTTCATGCAGGAAAACGCGGTTGGCCAACCCTTCTTCAAGGGCACGCGGCGGATGAACGACGCGCACCAGATCGAAGAGGTCGGCCGCAAGCTGCGCGGCATGATGCCGTGGATCAGCGCCGGCAAGCTCGTGGATCAGGAAAAGAACTGAACCCTTTGAAATAAAAGAGAAAGGGCGCCCCGCGCGGGCGCCCTTCCGAACCGGGAGGGGCCCTTGCAGGACATCGCGCCGGTCAACTGGCTGAGGATCGGGGCGCTGGGCCTCATCTGGGGGGCGTCGTTCACCTTTATCTCGGTGGCGCTGCGGGACGTGGGGCCGTTCACCGTGGCGGCGGTGCGGATCACGCTGGGGGCGGTGTTTCTGCTGTCGCTGCTGCGGATACGGGGGCTGAAATTGCCCCCCGCCGGGCCCGGACCGGAGCGCAAGTTCTGGGTCTTTGCAGTCTTTATGGCCTTGTTTTCAAATGTTATTCCGTTTTCCTTGCTGGGCTGGGCACAGCAATCGGTGGCCCCTGGCTTTGCCGGGGTGTGCATGGCCGCGGTGCCGTTGCTGATCCTGCCGCTGGCGCATGTTTTCGTGCCCGGTGAGCGGATGCACCTGCGGCGGGCCGGGGGGTTTGTCCTGGGCACCACGGGGGTGGTGGTGCTGATCGGGGCGGATGCCTTTGCATCAACGGGTAAGGACCTGGAATCATTGGCAAGGCTGGCCTGCCTGGGGGCGGCGATGTGCTATGCGACGGGCTCGATCCTGACGCGGCTGTGCCCGCCGGTGCACCTGCTGGCGCTGGCGGCGGCGGTGATGACGCTGGCGGCGGGGGTGATCGTGCCGGTGGCGCTGATCGTGGAAGGCATCCCTAACTCTATGAGTTTGAAAGGGTTTTTCGCGCTGATCTATCTCGGCATCCTGCCGACGGGGGTGGCGCAGCTGTTGCTGGTGCAGGTCACGCGCGAGGCGGGGCCGGGATTCTTCGGTCTTGTCAATTACATGGTGCCTGTCTGGTCGGTCATCCTGGGGGCGGTGCTGTTGTCGGAGGCGGTGCCGCCGCGGCTGTTCCTGGCGATGGCGATGATCCTGGCGGGCGTGGCAATCAGCCAATGGCGCGCGCTGCGGCGGCTGTTCGCGGGGCGGCCAACCTGAAGGTTCAGCCCGCGAACCGACAGGTTCGCAGGGATAAATGCACGGCGGTGCAGGATTTCGTAAATGATTGGCCAGAATATGGGGATGAATTGACCCCAGAGATCGGGATTCAGCAAGACCGGACCGCGTTCCATATGTCGAGCGCGGCGCGCGTCTCGGCCACGTCGTGCACGCGCAGGATCTGGACGCCCTGGCTCGCGGCCATGACAGCGATGGCGAGCGAGCCGGGCACGCGGTCGGATGCGACCGGCGTGCCGGTCAGGTCGCCGATGAAACGCTTGCGCGAGGCGCCGAGCAGGACCGGACAGCCGAGCCCGTGAAACAGCGACACGCCTTGCAGTAGGCGGAGGTTGTGATCGCGCGTCTTGCCGAAGCCGATGCCGGGATCGACGGCGATGCGCCCGCGCGGGATGCCTATCGCTGTCAGTGCCTCGACGCGCGCCCCGAGCCAGTCATAGACATCGAGGAGCACGTCGGCGTAGCGCGGATCCTGCTGCATGGTCTCGGGGGTGCCCTGGGCGTGCATGATGCAGACCGGCAGGGCGTGTTCGGAGGCGAAGGGCGCGAGGCTGGCGTCGAACATGAAGCCCGACACGTCGTTGACGAGGGTCGCGCCCGCGCGGAATGCTTCGTCGGCCACCGGCGTCTTGCGGGTGTCGATGGAGATGGGGGTGGCGATCTCGGCACGGATGGCGGCGATCACCGGCGCGGTGCGGGCGATTTCCGCGTCGAGCGGCACGGGCGCGGCACCGGGGCGGGTGGATTCGCCGCCCACGTCGAGGATGTCGGCCCCGGCCCGCGCCATCGTGCGGGCATGGGCGAGCGCGGTCGCGGGGCCGAAATGCTGCCCGCCATCGGAGAAGCTGTCGGGGGTGACGTTGAGGATACCCATGAGGCGCGGCGCGTCCATGCCCATGCCCGAGAGCGGTGGGCGCGGTGCGGTGAGTCGATGTGCCACGTCGGCGGGCAGGTCGCGCGCGGGCATGAGGCGGGGGGGCGCGTCGCGGGCGAGCAGCTCGACGGTATCGAACCAGCACCAGCCACCGGCGAGCGGCAGCGCGCCCTCGGGGCGGACGGGATCGGTGCGGGGGAGGGGGCGGTACCAGGTCATCTAGAGGCCGGAGCGGGCGATATCCTGGATCAGCACCGGCACGCGGCACGCGGCGGGCGGGGTCGCGCCGATGAGCAGGAGGTCGGACGCCTCGATATGGCCCGCGAACCACGCGGCGAGATCGACGGGGGTGTGGGTCGAGGGGGCGGGGCCGTCCACCGCGTCGAGCACGATCTTGGACGGTGCCCAGACGCTGATCTGGCCGTGTTTCATCGCCCAGTCGAGCTCGGTTCGGGTGGCGGTGACGACGCAGCGGTCGTCGCGCCCGGCCAGCACCCAGGCGTTCTGTTCCAGCGCCAGCAGATCGACGCGGCGCTGGGTCATGCGGTGGCCGGTTTCGGGCGCGGGCGTGTCGGGGGTGCCGACGCAGAGGATCACCGGCTCGGCCCGGGCCTGAAGCTGGTCGAGCCAGCGGCCGAGATTGGGCGAGGCGATGGCCGCGTTGGTGAAAAACACCACATGCGGGTG
>JADQCC010000245.1 GCA_016278295.1 Roseovarius sp.
GCGGGTGATTCGCATCGTCTGCCCGGTCGCCTCGGCGCGCAGCGCCTCTTCCTCGAGCTCGGGCTCCTTCATCATCCAGTGCGCCAGCCGCCGCAGCAGGTCGAGCTGCGGCCCGCCCCCCTCGTAGCCGCGCCCCCAGAGCCACGCCTGATCCGAGGCCAGCAGGGCCACGCGCCCCTCGCCCACCCGGTCGAGCATCAGGAGCGGGCGGTCGTCCGCGCCGGTCATCACCACTTCGCCATCCGCGTCGGGCTCCACCTCGATCTGGCGCATCCACCGGCCCCAGTCGCCCTCCCAAGCCGCGTCGAGCCCCGCCGTCACCGGGTGTCGCTGCCCCAGCTCGCTGATCTGCGGGCGGTATCCCTCTTCGACAACGCGGGCGGTGGGGCGGGCGGGCACCATCTCCTCGAACGGGCCGCGATAGATGCTCTCGGCCCCGGCGAAATCCGGCCCGGCGGCGAGCAGCACCGCGCCGCCGCGCTCGACATACTGACGGATGTTCTCGAGATAGATCGAAGGCAGGATGCCGCGCCGCCGGTAGCGGTCGAAGATGATGAGGTCGAACTCGTCCACCTTGTCCAGAAACAGCTCGCGGGTGGGAAAGGCGATGAGCGACAGCTCGCGCACCGGCACGCCGTCCTGTTTCTCGGGCGGACGCAGGATCGTGAAATGCACGAGGTCCACGGAACTGTCGGATTTCAGCAGATTGCGCCATGTCCGCGTGCCCGCGTGCGGCTGTCCCGAGACCAGGAGCACGCGAAGCCGGTCGCGCACCCCGTTGATCTGCACCAGCGCGGTGTTGTTGCGGTCGGTCAGCTCGCCCTCGGCGGCGGGGGTGGAGAATTGCAGCACGTTGCGCCCGCCATGCGGCAGGGTCAATGGCAACGTCACCTCGCGCCCGAGCCGGACTTCGTAGCGTTTCGGCGGCGCGCCGTCCACGGCGATATCGACCGGGACGGTGGTCACGCCCGCGGGGGCCGCGCCCTCGTCGGTGATGGTGAGGGTCAGCCGCACCTCCTCGCCGAGGATGGCGAATGCCGGAGCATTGTCGATGCGCAGCCGCCGGTCCCAGTCGCCCTCGCGGCCCGTGTGCAAGAGATGCAACGGCGCGGGCATGTCGGGGGCGGCCTCCAGATCATGCACCTGACCGTCCGACAGGACGATCGCGCCGGCGACGCGCCCGCGGGGAAGCTCTGCCAGTGCCTCGGAAAGCGCGCCCATCACCAGCGAGCCGCGGTTATCGGGGGCGTCGCCGACGGTGACGCGGCGCAACTCGGTATTCTCGCGCGCCTCGATCCGGGCGGCCAGCGTCTCGGCGGCGGTAGCGGTGGTTTCCGCGCGGTCCGCGAGCCGCTGGCTGGCGCTGCGATCATCCACGAGCAGAACGATATCGCTGAGCGGGTCGCGTTCCTCCTGCCGGTAAGAGGGGCCCGAGAGCGCGGCGACCAGCACCAGCGCGGCGAGCCCCCGGAGCGCCCAGCCCGCCAGCCCGCGCCGCGCCGCGAGGGCAAGCCCCGCCCCCGTCACGACCGTCAGAACGGCGATAAGCCACAGCGGCACCAGCGGGTCGAAGATCACGGTGCCGGTCATTGTCCCAGCCTTTCCAGAAGCGCGGGTACATGCACCTGGTCGGATTTGTAATTGCCGGTGAGCACGTGCATCACGAGGTTGACGCCGAAGCGGTAGGCCATCTCGCGCTGCCGCTCGCCGGCATAGCCGCTGCCCACCGGGAACATCGGATCACCGCGCTCTGTCACGGCCCAGGCAGCGGCCCAGTCATTGCCGCCGATCACCACCGGCGTCACCCCGTCATTGAGATCGCGGAACGGCATCCCCTCGGCCCGTTCGGCATCGGGCGGGGCGGCCTCGACCCAGACATCGCGGCCGCGATAGCGACCGGGAAACTCGCTCAGCAGGTAGAAGGTGCGGGTGAGCACGTGATCCTCGGGCACCGGCTCCAGCGGCGGAATATCGAGCGGGGCGGCCAACTGCTGCAACCGTGCGCCGTTGGGAGAAGCCGCGCCATAGCCCGCGATATCGGCGTCGCGCGTATCAAAAAGGATCAGCCCGCCGTTGCGCAGGTAGTCGTTGAGCCTTGCGTAGGCTTCGGACGACGGCAGCGGCTGATCCGGGGTAACCGGCCAGTAGAGCATCGGGTAGAAGGCGAGTTCGTCGCGTTCGAGATCGACGCCGATGGGGGCGGCAGGCTCGACCGAGGTGCGGAAGGTGAGCACACGGCCCAGCCCCCGCAAACCCGCGCGCGCCGTATCGTCCACCTGTGTATCGCCGGTCAGAACGTAGGCGAGCACCGTCTCGGACGTGGCCTCGGTCGCGCGCGCGTCATCGCTGGCCTGTGCCTGCGCCGGACCGGGCGACACAGCGGAGAGCGCGAGCGCCGCCAGGACGGTCGCCACCGCCCCACCGCGCCAGAGCCGTCCCGAGAGCGCCAGCGCCGCGAGAATATCCGCCACCATCAGGGCCAGCGCCACCGAAAGAAGCCAGCCGCCCAGCGGTGTCTCGGGGGCGAGCGCCAGCCCCTCGACGGGCACGCGCGCGGGCCATTCCGACGCCGCGATCCGCGTCTCGGGCCCGATCACGTTGCGCGCCACGCGCCGCTCGGGACCTTCGTAGATGCCGGGCACGAGATCGGGGCCGAGGGCTGCGTCCAGCAGACGCTCGCCCGCCACGCCGGGCCGCGTGCCCGCGTCCTGCAAGCGCCCGAACCCGTCGAGCACCTGCACCGGCTGCCATACCGTCCCGGCAAGCTCTGCCGGTGACGGGGCGGACCGCGCCGAGGACACCGCGAGCCGGTCGAGCATCTGCACGAACAGCCCCGACAGGGGCAGTGACGACCACTCGGCATTGGCCGTGACGTGGAACAACACCACCTGCCCCGCACCGAGCCGCTTGCGCGTGACCAGCGGCGTGCCGTCGCCCAGTTGGGCAATCACGCGGTCGGCAAGGGTGGGATCGGGCTGCGCCAGCACCTGTGCGGTCACGTTGACGTCTTCGGGGATATCGAGGCCGCGGAATGGGCTTTCGTCGGGAAAGGGGGCCAGCGTCTTGGGGGCGCCCCAGCTCATCGCGCCGCCCACTGTGCGCCCGCCGGCGCGAAGGCGCACCGGCATGAGCGGGGCCTCCGCGCTGCGCGACACGTCGCTCGCGGCCAGCC
>JADQCC010000035.1 GCA_016278295.1 Roseovarius sp.
GGAGATCATCCGCGCCGCCGGTATCCCCGTCCAGCTGGGCGGCGGGTTTCGCACGCGCGACTCTGTGACCGGCTGGATCGACCGCGGCGCGGGGCGGATCGTGATCGGCACGCTGGCGGCGCAGGATCCCGAATGCGTGCGCGAACTGGCCAAGTATCACCCCGACCAGATCGTGGTGGCGGTGGATGTTTTCCAGGGGCAGCTGATGACGCATGGCTGGCAGAGCCCGTGCGCGATCAGCGCCGAGGATTTCATCGCCGCGTTCGAGGATGCGCCGCTCGCCGCCATTCTGATCACCGATATCGACGCCGATATCGAGGACAGCGATGGCAGCCTCGGGGTGATTTCCGGCCTCGCGTCCAGAACGCGCCATCCGGTGATCGCGCGCGGCACCGTGCGCGGCGTCGATGACGTGGCGCGGCTCAAGTATATTTCCAACATTTCCGGCACGTTGATCGGTCGCGCGCTGATGGCGCGCGATATCGATCTGGGCGATGCGCTGGCGCTTGCGCGGCCTTCCGCCGAACCGACCGCCGAGTTTCTCTGACGCCGCGAACCGGGTGCGGGCGCGCGCCCGCACTCTTGCCCCGCTGCCCCAAGCCGGGGTAAGAGCGGCGGGAAGCGAAGTAGTGAAAGGGCAGCATCATGCGGCGTGTCGTTGTCACGGGGCTGGGGCTTGTGACCCCGCTCGCCGATGGGGTCGAGGAAAGCTGGAGCCGCCTTCTGGACGGTCAGTCGGGCGCGGGGACGATCACCCGGTTCGACCCGGTGAACGTGCTTACCAAATATGCCTGCGAAGTGCCCTATGGCGACGGCAGCGACGGCACCTTCGATCCTGACCGCTACATGGAGCCCAAGGAGCGGCGCAAGGTCGATCACTTCATCCTCTTTGGCATGGCCGCCGCGCAGCAGGCCGTGGAGGATGCGGGCTGGACGCCGGAGGATGCCGAGAGCCTCGAGCGTACCGGCGTGATGATGGGGTCGGGGATCGGCGGGCTGCGCTCGATCGAGGAAACCACGCTGATCATCCGCGACAAGGGTGTGCGGCGGGTGTCTCCGTTTTTCATTCCCGGCGCGCTGATCAACCTGATCGCGGGGCAGGTCAGCATCCGCTACGGCTTCAAGGGGCCGAACCATTCGGTGGTGACCGCCTGCGCCTCGGGGGCCCATGCCATCGGCGATGCCGCGCGGCTCATCATGTTCGGCGATGCCGACGTGATGGTGGCGGGCGGGGCCGAGGCGGCGATCTGCGAGATCGGGATCGCCGGGTTCAACGCCTGCAAGGCGCTCTCGACCAAGCGGGCGGACGATCCCAGGGCCGCGAGCCGCCCGTATGATGCCGACCGCGACGGTTTTGTCATGGGCGAGGGGGCGGGGGCCGTCGTGCTCGAGGAATACGAACACGCCAAGGCGCGCGGCGCCAAGATCCATGCCGAGATCCTGGGCTATGGCCTGTCGGGCGACGCCTATCACATCACCGCCCCGTCGGAGGATGGCGATGGCGGCCTGCGCGCCATGCGCGCGGCGCTGCGCAATGCCGGGCTGGAGCCCGCGGCGGTGGATTACGTCAACGCGCACGGTACCTCGACCATGGCCGACACGATCGAATTGAAGGCCGTCGAGACGCTATTGGGCGACGCGGCGGGCAAGGCCACGATGAGCTCGACGAAATCCGCCACCGGCCACCTGCTTGGCGCGGCGGGCGCGATCGAGGCGATCTTCTCGATTCTCGCGGTGCGCGATCAGGTGGCCCCGCCGACGATCAACCTCGACAATCCGGCGGCGGTGACACCGATTGATCTGGCTGCCAATGCCAGGCGCGAGCGCCGGATCGACGTGGCGCTGTCCAACAGCTTTGGCTTTGGCGGCACCAATGCCGCGCTGCTGGTGGGGAAACCGCGCTGATGTGGCGCCACATCGCCTCGAACATGCTGACACTGCTGGTGGTGACGGTGTTTCTGCTGGGGGGCATCATATTGTGGGGACAGGCGCAGTACACCGCGACCGGCCCCCTGAAAGATGCGATCTGCCTGCGCGTGCCGCCCGGCACCACCATGCGCGGCGTGTCGCGCGATCTCGAGGCCGAGGGCGCGGTGACAAGCGGCACGATCTTTCGCGTGGGCGCCGATTACGCGGGGCGCGAGGACGATCTGAAGGCCGGAAGCTGGCTCATCCCCGAGGGCGCGAGCATGGCCGAGATCACCGATCTTGTAACCCGTGGCGGCGCGAGCACGTGCGGAACCGAGGTGGTCTGGCGGGTCGGCGTGGCGGGCACCGAGGTGGTGGTGCGCGCACTCGACCCGGCCACCGCCGAATTTGTCGAGCGCGCGCGCTTTGACCCGACGCAGGACGAGGCGCCCCCCGAGATATACGTGACCATGCGCGACCGCGCCGATACCCGCTATCGGATCGCCTTTGCCGAGGGCATCACGAGCTGGCAGGCGGTGGAGGGGCTGAAAGCCGTGGACGTGCTGACCGGCGAGGTGGCGGAGGTGCCGCCCGAGGGCAGCCTTGCCCCCAGCAGCTATGAGGTGAGCGCGGGCGACACGCGCGAAAGCGTGATCGCGCGGATGACGCAGGCGCAGGAGGCGATCCTTGCCGCCGCGTGGGAGGGGCGCGCCGACGGGCTGCCGCTGGAGAGCGCCGAGGCGGCGCTGATCCTCGCCTCGATCATCGAGAAGGAGACCGCGGTCGCGGATGAGCGGGGCCGAGTCGCGAGCGTCTTTGTCAACCGGCTGCGGCGGGGGATGCGATTGCAGACCGACCCGACGGTGATCTACGGCATCACCGAGGGCCGCGGCGTGCTGGGACGTGGCATCCGGCAGAGCGAGCTGCGCGGCGAGACGCCCTGGAACACCTACGTGATCGACGGGCTGCCCCCCACGCCGATCGCCAATCCCGGCCGCGCCAGCATCGAGGCGGCGGTCAACCCGGCAGACACCGATTACGTCTATTTCGTTGCCGATGGCAGTGGCGGGCACGCCTTTGCCGAGACGCTGGCCGAGCATAACCGCAACGTCGCCCGCTGGCGTGAGATCGAGGCGGGGCGCACGAAAAACTAGGGCGGGTTTGTCCGGTCGGTCATGTGGCGAGCATGGGCCGCATCACCGGGGGGCGCTGGCGTGCGCGTCGCGCAGAGGGCGTGCGTTTGCCGTGGCTGG
>JADQCC010000205.1 GCA_016278295.1 Roseovarius sp.
ATGACCCAATCCCCCCGCCCCCGCGGCCGCCCCCGCTCGGCCTTCACCGACAAGAGCGCCGGCACGCTTCAGGCGCTCGACCGCGCGCTCGGCCTGCTCGCCGAGGTGGCGCGCCGCGACGGCGCGAGCCTGACCGACCTCGCCCGTGCGCTCGACATCCCGCCCGCCACCACCCACCGCATCCTGACCACCCTTCAGGGGCGCGATTTCGTCCGCTTCGACGAAGAGCGGCAGGACTGGTCCGTGGGGCTGGAGGCGTACCGCACCGGCGTCGCCTATCTCAAGCGCGCGGGCCTCGCCGACATGGGCCGCCCGGTGATGCGGCGGCTGATGGAGGAAACCGGCGAGACCGCCAACCTCGCGGTGCCCGACGGCTCCGAGGTGGTGTTCATCGGCCAGATCGAGACCGGCAACCCGATCCGCGCCTTCTTTCCGCCCGGCTCGCGCACCCCGATGCACGCCTCGGGCATCGGCAAGGCGATCCTCGCCGCCCTCCCCGAGGATCGCCGCGCCCGCCTGCTGCCCGGCACCGGGCTCACCGGCTTTACCGCGCGTACCCATACCAGCCTCGCCAGCCTGATGGCCGATCTCGACGCCACCCGCGCGCGCGGGTGGTCCTTCGACCGTGACGAACGCTACGAGGGCATGTCCTGCATCGGGGCCGCTATCCTCGACGGGCGCGGCGAGCCCTGCGCCGGCATCTCGATCTCGGGGCCGTCCTCGCGCTTCTCCGACGACCGGCTCGCCGCCTTCGGCGCGGCGGTCACCGCGGCGGCACACGAGCTCACCGCGCTGATCGCCGGGCGCAGCACTTCGGCGATTTGATCCGCGCGGGCGCACCCCCCCCTTTTCTCGGGGCCACCATCGGTTATATAGAAGGGCCGAGGCGCCAGCGCCTCCGATACACAACCGACCCAACCCTTACGGCCAAGAGCGCGCAGCATGTCAGCACACGTCCCGATCACCACCATGACCGGACCCGACGACGACGACGCCGACAGCGCGATCGTCACCAAGACGCGATCCAGAACCAAACGCCCGCCGCTCTACAAGGTGCTGCTGCTCAACGATGATTACACGCCGATGGAATTCGTCGTCGCGGTGCTCGAACGGTTTTTTGGCATGTCTCACGCGCAGGCGTTCGAGATCATGCTCACCGTCCACAAGAAAGGCGTGGCCGTCGTCGGCGTGTTCAGCCACGAGATCGCGGAAACCAAGGTCGCGCAGGTGATGGATTTCGCCCGCCGCCACCAGCACCCGCTGCAATGCACGATGGAAAAGGAATAGCGTGGGCCTCGCCACCCGCCTGACGCTTGCCCTCGGGGGCGGCCATGTCACCCTGCCGGGGGCCGGACGCATCGCCGTGTTCGGGCCGCGCGCGGGCGCGGACCTCTCCGCCCTGCCGCGCGACCGGGTGCAGGTCATCACCACGCTGCGCCCCGATTTCGACTATTTCAGCGCCCAGGGGTTCGACCGCGCCACCGCGCCCTCGGGCCGCTACGCCGCCGCCCTCGTCTGCATGCCCCGCGCCCGGGCGCTGGCACAGGCGATGGTGGCGCAGGCGGCGGCCTGCACCGACGGGCCGGTGATCGTCGACGGCGACAAGACCGACGGGATCGAATCGATGCTGCGCGCCCTGCGCGCGCACGCCCGCGCCACCCCCGGCGCGCCGCTGTCCAAGGCCCACGGCAAGCTCTTCACCCTCGCCCCCGGCGCCGACCTCGCCGACTGGCAGCCCCAGGGGCCGCGCATGATCGAGGGCGGGTTCATCACCACGCCGGGCAGCTTCTCCGCCGACGGGATCGACCCGGGCTCGCGCGTGCTCGCCGATACCCTGCCCGCCACGCTGGGCCGACACGTGATCGACCTCGGCGCCGGCTGGGGCTACCTCTCCGCCCGCGCGCTCTCGCGCGAGGGCGTCGAGCATCTCGATCTCGTCGAGGCCGACCATGCCGCGCTCGACTGCGCGCGCACCAACATCACCGATGCGCGCGCCCATCTCCACTGGGCCGACGCCACCGCGTGGCGCCCCGACACGCCCGCCGACACCGTGATCATGAACCCGCCCTTCCACACCGGGCGCGACGCCGACCCCGGCCTCGGGCGTGCCTTCATCGCCGCCGCCGCCCTGATGCTGAAACCGGCGGGGGCGCTGTGGCTCGTGGCCAACCGCCACCTGCCCTACGAGACCACGCTCGCGCAGCATTTCAAACGCGTGACCGAGGCGGCGGGCGACACCCGCTTCAAGATCCTCCACGCCTCCCATCCCTCTCGCCAGCGGCGCTGAAATCGCCTAGTCTCGCGCCCGGCAGACCATCCCGAAAGGCCCGTGCCGATGTCCTTCTCCATTTCCGGCAAGACCGCCATCGTCACCGGCGCCGCCAACGGCATCGGCCTCGCCATCGGTCGGCACTTCGCCGACAAGGGCGCCAACGTCATGTTCGCCGACAAGGACGAGGCGCGCCTGAAAAAGGAGCTGGGCAGCCTCGCCGAGAGCGACAACATCCGCTTCTTCGCTGGCGACATGCGCCAGAAACTGACGCAGGCCAACCTGCTCTCGGCCACGCTCGACGCCTTCGAGGAGGTGGACATCCTCGTCAATGCCTGCCGGCAAGTTGCCGCCTCCGACCCGCTCAACCCCGACGATGACGGGGTGGAAACGCTGCTGCAACAGAACCTGATGACCGCCCTGCGGATGAGCCAGATGGTCGCGCGGCGCATGATCAAGCAGGCCAAGGGCAGCGACAAGGGCGCGGCGGGCGCGATCGTCAACCTCTCGTCCATCGCCGCGCGCCGCACCCATCCCGATCTCATGGCCTACTCGATCGCGTCCGCCGCGCTCGACCAGATGACACGCAGCCTCGCCGTGGCGCTCGCCCCGCACCGCATCCGCGTCAACGCGGTGGCCTTCGGCTCGGTGATGAGCGCCTCGCTCAAGGACACGCTGCGCGAGCACGGCGCCTACCGCGAGGATATCGAGGATCACACACCGCTCGGGCGCATCGCCTCTGCCACCGAACTGGCCGAGGCGGTGCAATACCTCGCCTCCGACGGGTCGGGCTTCATGACCGGGCAGATCATGACGATGGATGGCGGGCGCACCCTGCTCGAACCCTGCGCCGCCCCCGCCCATTGACAGGCCCGCAGATGAG
>JADQCC010000086.1 GCA_016278295.1 Roseovarius sp.
TGCCGCCCCTTGCCGCCGCCCGCGCTTTGGTCCAACCTCCGCGCATTCCCGAACCCGCGAACAGGAGAGGCTCATGCCCATCAGGAACCGCTTTGCCGAGTTGCACGACGAGATCACCGCCTGGCGACGCGACATCCACCAGAACCCCGAAATTCTCTACGAGACCCACCGCACCAGCGCGCTGGTGGCCGACAAGCTGAAGGAATTCGGCTGCGACGAGGTGGTGACCGGCATCGGCCGCACCGGCGTGGTCGGCGTGATTCGCGGCAAATCCACCGGATCGGGCAAGGTGATCGGCCTGCGCGCCGACATGGACGCGCTGCCCATCCACGAGGCCACCGGGGTGGAATATGCCTCGAAAACCCCCGGTGCGATGCATGCCTGCGGCCATGACGGGCACACCGCGATGCTGCTCGGCGCGGCGCGCTACCTCGCCGAGACGCGCAATTTCGACGGCACCGCCGTGGTCATCTTCCAGCCCGCCGAAGAGGGCGGCGGCGGCGGCAAGGAAATGTGCGACGACGGGATGATGGAGCGCTTCGGCATCCAGGAGGTCTACGGGATGCACAACTGGCCGGGCAAACCGGTGGGCAGCTTCGCGATCCGTCCCGGTGCCTTCTTTGCCGCCACCGACCAGTTCGATATCGAGGTGACGGGCCGGGGCGGCCACGCCGCCAAGCCGCACGAGACGGTCGACCCCACGGTGATGACCGCGCATCTCGTGACGATGCTGCAGACCATCGCCAGCCGAAACGCCGACCCGGTGGATCAGGTGGTGGTGTCGGTGACGTCGTTCCAGACCTCCTCGAACGCGTTCAACGTGATCCCGGCCTCGGTGCATCTGCGGGGCACGGTGCGCACCATGAGCACCGCCATGCGCGATCTGGCCGAGATGCGCATCCGCGCGCTGTGCGAGCACGTGACCGCGGGCTTCGGCGGCAGCGCCGAGGTGACCTATCACCGCGGCTATCCGGTCATGGTCAACCACGAGGACCAGACCGATTTCGCGGCCTCTGTGGCGGCGAGGGTCGCGGGCGGTTGCGACGAGGCCCCGCTGGTGATGGGCGGCGAGGATTTTGCCTTCATGCTGGAGGAACGCCCCGGCGCCTATATCCTCGTGGGCAACGGCGATACCGCGATGGTCCACAACCCCGAGTACAATTTCAACGACGAGGCCATTCCCGCCGGCTGTAGCTGGTGGGCGGGCATCGTCGAAGAGCGGATGCCGGGCTGAACGGGCAGCGTCGGGTATTCGAGTATTTTTGGAAAGATGAAGCCGGGGCGGGGGGATTTTCCCGCCCCGGTCGCGTTCAGTCGCCGAACACGCGGGCGAAAATCGTGTCCACATGCTTCGTGTGATAGCCCAAGTCGAACTTTTCCTCGATCTGCGCCGGGCTTAGGGCGGCGGTCACCTCGGGGTCATTCAACAGCTCGGTCTTGAAATCGACGCCCGTCTCCCAGACCTTGAGCGCGTTGCGCTGCACGAGGCGGTAGGCGTCCTCGCGGCTGACACCGGCCTGCGTGAGCGCCAGCAGCACGCGCTGGCTCATCACCAGACCGGGGAAACGGTCCATGTTGCGGATCATGTTCTCGGGATAGACGATCAGCTTGTCGATGACATTGGTCAGGCGGGCGAGGGCGAAATCGAGGGTCACGGTGGCGTCCGGCCCGATCATCCGTTCGACCGAGGAATGCGAGATGTCGCGCTCGTGCCAGAGCGCCACGTTCTCCATCGCCGGGATGACCATCGAGCGCACCATGCGCGCAAGCCCCGTCAGGTTCTCGGTCAGCACCGGGTTCTTCTTGTGCGGCATGGCCGAAGAGCCCTTCTGCCCCATCGAGAAGAACTCGGCCGCCTCCAGCACCTCGGTGCGCTGCATGTGGCGGATTTCCACGGCGACGTTCTCGACCGAGGACGCCACCACGCCGAGCGCGGCAAAGAACGCCGCGTGCCGGTCGCGCGGGATCACCTGCGTGCTGATCGGCTCGGGGCTGAGGCCAAGCTGCGCGCAGACATGCTCTTCGACGCGCGGATCGACATTGGCGAATGTGCCGACCGCGCCGGAAATCGCGCCGGTGGCGATCTCGTCGCGCGCGGTGCGCAGGCGGGTGAGGTTGCGATCCATCTCGGCATAGAAGCGGGCAAAGGTCAGGCCCATCGTCGTCGGTTCGGCATGGATGCCGTGGCTGCGCCCGATGCGGACGGTGTCCTTGTGCTCATAGGCGCGGCGTTTTAACGCCGCCAACAGCCCCTCCATATCCGCGATCAGGATATCGGCGGCGCGGGCGAGCTGGATGTTGAAGCAGGTATCGAGCACGTCCGACGACGTCATGCCCTGATGTACGAAGCGCGCCTCGTCGCTGCCCACATGCTCGGCCAGGTGGGTGAGAAAGGCGATCACGTCGTGGCGCGTCTCGGCCTCGATCTCGTCGATGCGGGCGACGTCGAAGTTCACGTCCTTCGCCTTCCACACGGCGTCGGCATTCGCGCGCGGGATCACGCCGAGATTTGCCATTGCGTCGCAGGCATGGGCCTCGATCTCGTACCAGATGCGGAATTTGGTGGCGGGCTCCCAGATGGCGGTCATCTCGGGGCGGGAATATCGCGGGATCATCTTGTCGTCCTCAATCGGATGGGGTGGTATCGGTCTCGGCGCGCTTGTAGAGGCATGGGCAGGGCGCGGCAAGGCGGGGCGCGATGACGGCACGGCGATTGCAGGATTTCGAGGGGGCGTGGGCGTTCGACCGCCGGATCGCCCATGCCGGGGGGCAAGAGGCCGTGGTGACGGGCCGCGCCATCTGGACGCGGGACGGAACCGGGCTCGACTATGTCGAAACCGGCGAGATGCGCCTGACGGGCGCGGCCCCGATGCGGGTGGAGCGGCGCTACCGCTGGGAGGAGGGACCGCGCGTGTATTTCGCGGATGGCCGGTTGTTTCACGACGTGCCGCCCGAGGGTGGCGAGACGCGCCATTGGTGCGACCCCGATCAGTATGACGGGGCCTATGATTTCAGCCGCTGGCCGGAGTTTACCGTTACCTGGGCGGTGCGCGGCCCGCGCAAGGACTATCGCATGGTGACGACCTACACCCGGGAGGACAGATGACCGCGATCCTGCAACA
>JADQCC010000150.1 GCA_016278295.1 Roseovarius sp.
GGGTGGGCTGGCGATCGCGCGGCGGCGTGCAAGCACGCCTTGTTCCGCGCGGGGCAGGATGCGAACGACCGCGCCAGACCAAAGGCAATCTTCGCGATGCGTTTACCCAAAGGCTGGTCCGTCCCGCAAAAGAGACAGTGGACTCACCCAAGACCGGGGCCGCCCCGGTGAAGGACGGCCCGAAAATTTACTGTACCTGGTGATTAGCCCGCGACGAGGCCCATCTGTTCGAGCTTGAGAAGCACCTGATGGGCGCAGTTGTCGACCTCGACATTTTCGGTCTCGACCCGCAGTTCGGGATTTTCCGGCATATCGTAAGGGTCTGAAATCCCGGTGAATTCCTTGATTTTCCCCTCGCGTGCCAGCTTGTACAGGCCCTTGCGGTCGCGGCGTTCGCATTCCTCGATGGAGGTGGCGACGTGGACCTCGATGAAGGCACCGTATTGCTCGATCTCTTCGCGCACGGCGCGGCGGGTGGTGGCGTAGGGCGCGATCGGCGCGCAGATGGCGATGCCGCCGTTCTTGGTGATCTCGCTGGCGACATAGCCGATGCGGCGGATGTTGAGGTCGCGGTGCTCCTTGGAGAAGCCGAGCTCTGACGAGAGGTTCTTGCGCACGATATCGCCGTCGAGGAGCGTCACCGGGCGGTCGCCCATCTCCATCAGCTTGACCATCAGCGCGTTGGCGATGGTGGATTTGCCCGAGCCCGAGAAGCCGGTGAAGAACACGGTGAAGCCCTGCTGCGAGCGCGGCGGGAAGCGGCGGCGCAGCTCGCCCACCACCTCTGGGAAGGAGAACCAGTCCGGTACCTCCAGCCCCTCGCGCAGGCGGCGGCGCAGCTCTGTGCCGGAGATGTTGAGAACGGTGACGTTGTCGCGGTCCTCGATCTCGTCCACGGCCTCGTACTGGGCGCGTTCCTGCACGTAGACCATGTGTTTGAAATCGACCATCTCGATGCCGATTTCCTCCTGGTGCTGGCGGAACAGGTCCTGCGCGTCGTAGGGGCCGTAGAAATCCTCGCCCGCCGAGGTCTTGCCCGGTCCGGCGTGGTCGCGGCCGACGATCATGTGGGTGCAGCCGTGGTTGCGCCGGATGAGGCCGTGCCAGACCGCCTCGCGCGGGCCGGCCATGCGCATGGCGAGATTCAGCAGGCTCATGGTGGTGGTGGAGGCGGGGTACTTGTCGAGCACCGCCTCGTAGCAGCGCACGCGGGTGAAGTGATCCACGTCGCCCGGCTTGGTCATGCCGACCACCGGGTGGATGAGCAGGTTGGCCTGCGCCTCGCGCGCGGCGCGGAAGGTCAGCTCCTGGTGGGCGCGGTGCAGCGGGTTGCGCGTCTGGAACGCCACCACGCGGCGCCAGCCGAGCTTGCGGAAGAGTGCGCGCAGCTCGTTGGGGGTGTCGCGGCGGGCGCGGAAATCGTAGTGCACCGGTTGCTGGATGCCGGTGACGGGGCCGCCGAGATAGACCTTGCCCGCGGTGTGGTGGAGGTAGTTCACCGCCGGGTGCGCGCTGTCGTCGGCGCCGAAGACCTGCGCCGCCTCGCGCGCCTTGTCGGGCGTCCAGCGGTCGGTGACGGTCATGGTGGCGAGGATCACCCCCTCCTGGTCGCGCAGGGCGATGTCCTGCCCGGGCTCGACGGTCGCGGCGAATTCCTCGTTCACGTCGAGCGTGACCGGCATCGGCCAGAGCGTGCCGTCGGCGAGCCGCATGTTTTCGACGACGCCGTCGTAATCGGCCTCGGAGAGGAAGCCCTTGAGCGGGTTGAACCCGCCGTTCATCAACAGTTCCAGATCGCAGATCTGGCGCGGGGTGAGATCCCAGCTGGCGAGGTCGCCGGCCTCGTGCTTGAGCTTTTGCGCGCTCTCGTAGGAGACATAGAGTTCGGGGATGGGGGCGAGATTGGGGGACTGCATGAGAACCTTCGTGGTGCTGTGATTGCCGGGGCGGGCGGGGGCCGCCTTTGGCACGCGGATTAGCCCCGCTTGGGACAGGAGTTCAAGGCATAGCCGGTTTGTTTGGTGAATTGAGACAAAAATGACGCGGGCCACGGTGCGCGTGGAACGGGTGTCGTGGCAGAGGCCGGATGGGCGGAGATCGGTTCCGGGGGGTGGGCGGCGGCGGGCGGGCCGCCTCAGACCCATTTCGCCAGCGGCGGCAGGCTTATCAGCACGGCGTTCGCGTCGTGGCCGGTGGCCAGCCCGAACCTGGTGCCGCGGTCGTAGACGAGATTGTATTCGGCATAGAGGCCACGGTGGATGAGTTGCGTGTCGCGGTCGGCCTCGGTGAAATCCTGCACGCGGCGACGTTCGATCAGCGGCAGGAACGCGGGCAGGAAGGCGCGGCCGATATCCTGTGTCAGGGCGAAATCCGCCTCCCAGTCGCCGGAATTGCGGTCGTCCATGAAGATGCCGCCGACGCCGCGCGCGCGGCCCCGGTGGGGGATGTGGAAATACTCGTCCGCCCATGCCTTTAGCCGCGGGTAGAGGTCGGTGCCGTGGGGGTCGAGATGGGCCTGCTGCTGTGCGTGGAAATGGGCGGTATCCTCGGGGTATTCGATGCACGGGTTGAGGTCCGATCCGCCGCCGAACCACCAGGCGTGCGGGGTCCAGAACATGCGGGTGTTCATGTGCACGGCGGGGCAATGCGGGTTCTGCATGTGCGCCACGAGGCTGATGCCGGAGGCCCAGAAGCGCGGGTCGCTCTCCATCCCCGGCACGCCGCGCGCGGCCATCGCCTTTTGCGCGGCCTGGCCGAGGTGGCCATAGACCTCGGAGACGTTGACGCCCACCTTCTCGAACACGCGGCCCTGGCGCAGGACGCTCATCAGGCCGCCGCCTGCGTCGCTGCCGTCGTCGCTGGCGCGGCGGGTCTCGCTCACCTCGAAACGCGCCGGGGCGGCGTCGGAGAGCGGGCCGGTGTCGTGGCTTTGCTCCAGCGCCTCGAAGGCGGTCACGATCTCGTCGCGGAGGCGGTGGAACCAGGCGCTCGCGCGGGCCTTTTCCTGGCTGAAGTCGTCGCTCATCTGCGGCCTTTCAATGGGCGGGGGCGGCGCAGGGATCGAGCAGGGTGCGCCCGCCATCCATCGTCATGATCTGCCCGGTCATGAAGCCC
>JADQCC010000250.1 GCA_016278295.1 Roseovarius sp.
TCGGGGCCGCCGAAAACCTCGCCTATCAGGCCGCCTGTTTCATCCGGGCGAGCGCGTCGGGCCACGCCCCGCGCCTCCATGCCGTGCTGCCGCCCTCGGATGCGCTGCCGCGCGGCGGGCTGGTGGTAAAAGAGATCGCGGGGCGGGTTGCCCGCCTGCCCGGGGATCTGCCCGCCATCATGACCGCCCTCGCCGCGATCCACGCCCTGCCGGTCCCGGAGAGGGACGCGCGCCCGCCGCTCCTCGACCCCGCCGACCCGCTGGCCGGGCTGCTGGACGAGATCGGAACGCAGGCGGCCTATCTGCACGCGGTGGACCCGGAAACGCGGGCCATCGTCGAGACCCACATCGCCGCCCTGCGCGATCTGATCGCCGATGGGCCGCGCCCGCCCAAGCGGCTCATCTCCTTCGACGCGCACCCCGGCAATTTCCTGATCACGCAAGAGGGCCGCGCCGTGCTGGTCGATCTGGAAAAGGCCCGCTACAGCGCCCCGCCGCTGGATCTGGCCCATGCCACGCTCTACACCTCGACCACCTGGGATGTGGCCACCCACGCGGTGCTGACGCCCGAGCAGGTGGCGGAGGCGTGCCACCACTGGCTCGATTGCCTGTCCGAGGCCGAGCGTGCCGCCCTCGCGCCGTGGATCCTGCCGATGCGCCGCGCCATGTGGCTCTGGTCGATGACATGGTGCGCGAAATGGCGCGTGCTGTCGGGGGCAGAGGCCAAGGCGACGCAGGACGGCGAGGACTGGGCGGCGGACAAGAGCGAGGCGGCGCTGATCGCCCATGTCCGGGGCCGCGTCGATCACTATCTCGACCCCGAAACGGCGGCGCGAATGGATCAGGACTTCGCGCGTCTGGCAAATACCCTATAACAAGACACCCCAACCAGGAGACCCCGACATGATCCGACAGATGCTGACATCGCTGGCAGCCCTTGCGCTGGCCGCGCCGCTCGCGGCGCAAGAGGTGACACCCGACCCAAGGGACTGGGCGGCGATCACCGAGGCGGCGGAAGGGCAGACCGTCTATTGGCACGCCTGGGGCGGCTCGGCCGCCATCAACGATTACATCGCCTGGGCGGGCGATCAGGTGGCCGAGCGCTATGGCGTCACCGTCGAGCATGTAAAGCTCAAGGACACCGCCGACGCCGTCAGCCGCGTCATCGCCGAGAAATCGGCGGGCAAGGATTCGGGCGGCGCGGTCGATCTCGTCTGGATCAACGGCGAGAATTTCGCGGCGATGAAGGAGCAGGGGCTGCTCTACGGCCCCTGGGCCGAGGACCTGCCCAACTGGCAATACGTCGATGTCGAGGGCAAGGCCGCCGTCACCTCGGATTTCACCGTGCCCACCGAGGGGCTGGAGGCCCCGTGGGGAATGGCGCAGATCATCTTCTATTACGACAGCGCGCGGATGTCGGAGCCGCCACGCTCGATCCCCGCGCTGCGCGACTGGGCGCGGGAAAATCCGGGCCGCTTCGCCTATCCGCAGCCGCCGGATTTCCTGGGAAGCACCTTTCTCAAGCAGGCGGTGATGGAGCTGGCCCCCGACCCGTCGGTGCTGACCAAACCGGTGAGCGAGAAGAGCTATCACGAGGCCACCGCGCCGCTCTGGGATTATCTCGACGACCTCACGCCCAATCTGTGGCGCGGTGGCGCGGCCTATCCGCAATCCGGGCCGCGGCTGATCCAGCTCATGAACGATGGCGAGATCGACCTCGCGCTCAGCTTCAATCCCAACGAGCCGTCGAACGCCATCGCCAATTTCGAGCTGCCCGACACGGTGCGCAGCTACGTGCTCGACGGCGGCACCATCGGCAATGCGAGCTTCGTCGCCATCCCGTACAACGCCAACGCCAAGGCGGGCGCGCTGGTGCTCGCCAATTTCCTGCTGTCTCCGCAGGCGCAGGCGCGCAAGCAGGATCCGGCGGTCTGGGGCAACGGTACCGTGCTGGCGATGGACAAGCTCGCCCCCGAGGATCGCGCCCGATTTGAGGCGATCGACCGCGGTGTGGCGACGCTCACCCCGGCCGAACTCGGCGAGGCGCGGCCCGAGCCGCATCCCTCCTGGATGGTCCGGCTGGAGCAGGACTGGACCGCGCGCTACGGCGTCGGCCAGTAGGCCCGCGTGCGCGCCGCTGCCAGCACCACCGTCCCGGCGCGTCGCGCGCGGCGGGCACGGTTCCTGCCCTGGGCGCCGCTGCTGACGCTGGGCATGATGCTGGGGCCGGTGCTGGCGGGGCTATTGGGCACGCTCGCCCCGGCGCTGGGCTACATGCCCGCGCTGGGCGGTCACGGCCTCACCCTCGCCGCTTTTGACGCGCTCGCCGCGTGGCCCGGTCTTTCGCGCGCGGTGGCGCTCAGCCTCGGGGCGGGGTTTGCGGCCACGGCGCTGTCGCTCGCCATCGTCACGCTGATCTGCGCGGGCTGGGCGGGCACGCGGACCTTCGCCGCGATAGAGCGGCTCCTGTCGCCGCTGCTGTCGGTGCCGCACGCGGCGGCGGCCTTTGGCCTTGCCTTCCTCATCGCCCCCTCCGGCTGGATCGCCCGCGCGCTCTCGCCCGGGCTCACCGGATGGGCGCAGCCGCCCGACCTGCTGATCCTTCAGGACCCGGCGGGCCTCAGCCTCATTTTCGGGCTCGTTACCAAGGAGGTGCCGTTCCTGCTGCTGATGATGCTGGCGGCGCTGACGCAGGCGCGCCCGGGCCAGAGCCTTCGGGTGGCGCAGGCGCTGGGCTATGCGCGCGTGACGGGCTGGCTCAAGGTGATCTTTCCGCTGGTCTACCGCCAGATCCGCCTGCCAGTCTACGCGGTGCTGGCGTTCTCCATGTCGGTGGTGGATGTGGCGATCATCCTCGGGCCCAACACGCCGCCGACGCTGGCCGTACAGGTGGTCCGCTGGATGAGCGACCCCGACCTCGCCCTGCGCTTTCAGGCGGCGGCGGGGGCGGTGCTGCAACTGGGTCTGGTGCTTGTCGGTCTCGGGCTGTGGCGGCTGATGGAGATGGCCGTGGCCCGCGCCGGGCGGGCGTGGATCGTGCGCGGCGCGCGCGGGCGGCGCGGCACCGGGCGGATGCTGCGGATGGGCGCGCTGGTGCTGGGCGCGCTGGCGGC
>JADQCC010000005.1 GCA_016278295.1 Roseovarius sp.
TCGGAAAAATCTTCGCCAGCGTCGCGCGCTCCTCGGCCTCGAGCGCGGCTTGCGCGTCGGCCACGCCGGGCAGCGCCATCACTTCGGCGATCTGTGCCTTCAGCGTTGCGGTGCGCGGCCCGATCTCGTGCGGCGGCCCGTCGATCGCCGCCAGATCGGCCAGGCGGGCGAGCATTGCCTCGGGGCTGGGCTGTTGCTTGGATGGCAGATGCTGCGCGCGCAGCAGCAGGGCTTCCGAGGTGGGCGCCGCGATGCGCAGCACCGAGGCGCGCGCCATCGCGCCGCCTTGCCCCGACCGTGCCCAGGCCACGCGGCTATGCGGCTCGGGCAGGGGCTTGCCGTCGCCGTCCACCCATTTGACCGGCCCGCCCCCCGTAACCGGCCCCACCGGCACCTCGGGCGTGCGCGCCGAAAAGAGGCCCAGCCGCACCACGCTGCGCAAGGGCGCGCCCGATCCCGGCGCGGCCACCGGGCGGGCCAAGTGCAGCACCGGTCCCGGCGCGTGATGCTCGTGCCCCCCGGTCCCCGCCTCGCAGACCGGAGCCGACAGCACGTCCGCGCCCCCGGCCCCGCGCATCAGCGAGGGGATGGTCTGCGCCGTACTGTGGATGCGAAAATACTCGTCCGGCCCGAGAAACAGGCCATAACCACCACTCTCCGCGCCTTCGATTCCGCCTGCCCGCAGGGCAGAGTTGTGCATCTCTTCCTTCATGTCGGGATCGACGCCCACCGGCACGATCCGCACCAGCCCTGCTGCCTCGAGCGCATTCAAAATTGGGTGCGTGGTGGCCTGCCTGCGGTCGATCAGCACGTTGACGACGCCAGCCCCCAGCATCCGGTGCCAGGCCAGCCATTCCACGAAGGCGGAGGTGGGGCGCACCAGAGAGGTGCTCAGCACTAGCCTGGACCCTGCTGGCATAAACCGACCTACTCCTTCGCCACTGCCCGGCAGCGGGAGCGCTTGCGACTGTTTGCCCTGAGTGTATAGAGTTTTCCACAACGGGAAAAGGTTGTTTTATGTCGAATGCTCCCGACAATGCTGCCGATCCGGGCCGCGGCCTGTTCATCGGTTTGCGCAAGGATCAGCTTGGCGCGCGGCTGCTGATGATGCTCAACAGCATCCGTCTGGCCGAGGATTACGGCACCGATTTCCGCATCAACTGGTTCCCGCGCGGGGCGATGGCGCCCAAGCTCGATACGCCCGCGGACCTCTTTGCCCCGGACTTCATCGCGCGGCATTTCATCGACAACGCCGATTTCGAGGCGCTGGATGCACAGACCGAACCGCTCCGGACCTTTCTGAAGGACCGCACGCCCGACCGGCTAGAGGCGCATCTCGCGGGCGGGGGGCATGTGCTGCTCGACGAGGGCTTCGAGATCGTGGAGTTCCCTTGGGAGGACAGCGGCGATCTGCGCGGGCGGTTCCGCGGCTTCATCGCCCGGATCGGGTTCAACCCGGTGGTCGCGTGCCACATGGCGGCGGTCGAGACGGCGATGGCCGCGCAGGGCGGTCGCACCATCGCCTATCACATCCGCCGCGGCGACATCCTCAACGAAGAGCCGTGGAAGCACAAGGAATGGCCCGCCAAGATCGAGCCGGACGAGCTTTACTCGGCCTACCTGGCAAAGAACGCCGATGCCGGTGCGCTGGTGTTTTCGGATCAGCCCGAGAGTATCGCCCGCTTTACCGCCGCGCACACACAGGTGGCACGGATCGACGACCTCGTGGACCTCTCCGATTGCAAGCCGGTGCAGCGCGATTTCCTGGAGCTTTACGCCATGTCCCGCGCCAGCGAGATCGTGGCGCCGCCGATCAGCGCCTTCAGCCGCGCCGCCGCGCGCCTCAGCGGGCAGGAGCGCAAGTGCTTTCACGAAGTCATGAGCGTCCCCGAGCGAGAGGCCGCCTACGAGCGGCTGCTGGAGCGGTTCGGGCGCGGCGTGTCGGAATTCATCACCCCGAGCGAGGCCGCGCATGTCCATATCAAGCTGGCCCGCCGGTTGCAGGAATCTGGCCGGGACGAGGCCGCATGGGACATCGGCGAGGCGATCCTCGCGGCGGGGGCCGACAACGCGTTCCTGCCGCTGATGCAGGCGATCTGCGGCATCTACCTGCATCGCTGGGACGAGGCGCTCGCCCATGTCCGCGCCGCCCTCGCCCATCCCGACCAATGGCAGGAGAACACCGTGACCGCGCTCGCCGTCGAGGCGCATATCCTCGGCGCCCTTGGGCGTCGGCACGGGGCGCGGCGGTCATTCCTGCGCGCGTTCTGGCAAAAACCGATGCTGCCCGACGTGACCGTGATCGGCACCTTCATGATCAAGCGGCGTCGCCTGCGCCCCGGACGTGTGCTGCCCTTTGATCGGGACACGGTCCTGATGCTGCCCATCCCTTACCAGCAGACCAACATCCTCGTGCAGCAGGCGCGCATCCTGCGCAGGCGCGCCGCCGACCTTTCGACCATCGCCATCGAGTGGCCGGATTTTGCCATCGACGGCAAGGTGGCGCGGCTCCTGGACACCCCCCGCGACCTGGCAGCGGTGCGCGACCGGATCGAGGCCGATCCGCGCTTTGCCCCCGGCACGCTGCCCGACAGTTTCTGCGCCCTTCTCGACGCGCGGATGGGGCGGCTCGACGCCGCGCTCGCGCGCAATTCCGAGACCCGCGAGGCCAACCCCGACGCTCCCCTCATCGCCAAGCGGCAGGCGGAAATCCTGTCGCTCCGCGGCGATCACGCGGGCGCATTGCGAGAGATGGCGGCGTGCCGCGCGATGGCGCCGGATCATGCCTTCTGGCATTACCTGACGGGGCGGATTCACCTCACGGCAGGCGATTCCAAGGCGGCGCGCGCAGCGATGGAACGCGCCGCGGAGATGGATGACAGCACCGCCGAATTGCACAGCCGTCTTGCCGATCTCTGCCGCGCGGATGGCGACGAGGCGGCGGCAATCGCAGCGCTCGACCGCGCTGCCGAAATCGCACCCAACCAGCAACGCTACGCCAACCGGCGCGCCCGGCTGATGCGCAACAGCGCCTGACCTCAGTTGCCGCGCGCCAGCCGCAATCGCGCTCAGGCGCGGCTGGAAATGCGGCTTGACAGCAAGTCGCCCGTCTCGGTCAGGATCGGGTAGGCCACCATGACAAAGGCGGTGTTGACCTGCTTGAGCGAGCGCAACGTCTCCTGGTGGATGTTGCTGGTTTCGATGCTTTCGGTCAGCCCCTCGCGAAGCCGCCCAAGATGGGCGCGTTGCAGGCGTGCCTCGATATCGCGGATCGTGTCCTTTTCAGCCACGAGGTCGCGCGCGTCATCGGGATGCTGGGACATCATCAGCGCCAGCGCCTGCTGCGCGTTGGCCAGCACGCGGTCGTGGAAATCGCAGATTTCCTCCCAGCCGGGGCGCGAGAAATGCACACCTTCGCGGTGCAGCCGCTGCGCCAGCCCCAGCATGGAGGTCGCGATCGTGTCGCTCGCGGCCTCGAAATGCGCGGCGATCCCCGACAGGTCCATCGCGCGCTGGCTGCGCTCGGCATCGAGGCCCGCGCGGTTGAGCTGCGCGAGGTAGAGCTTGGTGTCGAGATGGCGCTTGCGCACGCTTTCGGCGCTGTCGGTCACCGCCTGTGCCCCGGCTTCGTCCCAACGCTCGAACAGCTTTGGCACCGGGCGCAGCATCGCCTCGACGGTTTCGCCGATGCGGATCACCTCGCGCGTGGCGCACGAGAGCGCGCGGTCCGGCGCGTCGAGCGCGGCGGGGTCGAGCGCGGTCATGTGCACCAGCCCCGATGGCGCGCCCGGGGCGCTGACGAGGTGCCGGGCCAGACGGTCGGCCAGCGTCACCAGCGGCAGGCAGAACAGGAGAAGCCCGAGGTTGAACGCGATGTGCAGGTTGATCGCCTGCGTGACCGGCGATGCGCCCAGCCAGTCGAGCGGTGGCTGTAGCGCGGTGAGCACGGCCAGCACGAGGCCGGCGGCCCCGCCCCGCAGCACCAGATTGGCCATGACGACACGGCGCGCCTCGGGCTGCGCGGCCAGCGTCAGCACCACCGCGATCGCCGCGCCGCCCATGTTCGCGCCGAGGATCAGCGCGATCGCCGCCGCGAGCGGCATCAGCCCCTGTGCCACCAGCGTCACAAAGAGCAGCACCGCTGCGACCGAGGAATGCACCAGCCACGCGAACAGTGCGCCGATCACAAAGGCGGAGAGCGTGTCGCGCGCCAGATATTGCATCGCCGCGCCCGCCCCCGCGCTATCGAGAAGCGGCGAGGTCGCCGTGCGCAGCATGTCCAGCGACACGAAGATCAGCCCCAGCCCGATCAGGATGCGCCCGGTCTGGCGCACGCGTTTCTGCCGCCCGCGCAGGAACAGCGCCACGCCCACGAGCAACAGCACCGAAATCAGCCACGACACCCGCACCATCAGCAGCTTGGCCACCAGCGCCGAGCCAAGATCGGCACCGAGCACCATCGCCAGCCCCGCTGCCGCCGGCACGGCCCCCGCCGCGACGAAATTGGCCACGAGGATGGCCACGGCGGTGGAGCTTTGCAGCGCCATCGCGCAACCGCCCCCCGTCATAGCTGCGAGCAGGCGGCTCTGCCCCGACCGGCGCAGCCAGAGGCGCAACCGTGCCGCAAAGGCGCGCTCGACCCCGGTGCGCACCAGGCGCACCGACCAGATCAGCAGCGCCGCGGCCCCTGCAATCTGGATAAAGAACACGGTAAGACTGGGGCTATCCAAACCGACCTCCCATATCGCGTTGATTTGCGCGGAGGAATAACCTGCACCCTGCCGCCGCTCGATGCAATCGGCATAGCATGCGCGTCAGGGTAATGTAACGGAAATATGACAGATTTATGACAATCCTTACCCCAGAATGCGCGGCAGGCGCAGCCCGTGTTCGCGGGCACAATCGAGCGCCTCCTCATAGCCCGCATCCGCGTGCCGCCAGACCCCGCTCGCCGGGTCGTTCCACAGCACCCGCTCCAGCCGTTTGGCGGCCTCCGGCGTGCCATCGGCCACCACCACCATGCCCGCGTGCTGCGAGAATCCCATGCCGACACCGCCGCCGTGATGCAGGCTCACCCAGGTGGCACCCGATGCGGTGTTGACCAGCGCATTCAGCAGCGGCCAGTCAGAGACGGCATCCGATCCGTCCTTCATCGCCTCCGTCTCGCGGTTGGGGCTCGCCACCGAGCCGGAATCGAGGTGGTCGCGCCCGATCACCACCGGCGCTTTCAATTCGCCGCTCGCCACCATCTCGTTGAACGCCAGCCCCGCGCGGTGCCGGTCGCCCAGCCCGATCCAGCAGATCCGCGCGGGCAAGCCCTGAAAGGCGATCCGCTCGCGCGCCATGTCGAGCCAATTGTGCAGCTTGGTGTTCTCGGGGAACAGCGCCTTCATCTTGGCGTCGGTCTTGTAGATATCCTCCGGGTCGCCCGACAGCGCGCACCACCGGAACGGGCCGATGCCCCGGCAGAACAGCGGGCGGATATAGGCGGGCACGAAACCGGGAAAGGCAAAGGCGTTATCCAGTCCTTCATCAAGCGCCACCTGCCTGATATTGTTGCCATAATCCAGTGTCGGCACATCCGCATTCCAGAAATCCACCATCGCCGCGACATGGGTTTTCATGCTGGCCCGTGCCGCGCGCTCCACCGCCTTGGGATCGCTCTCGCGCTTCGCCTTCCACTCCGCCATGCTCCAGCCCTGCGGCAGATAGCCGTTGACCGGATCATGCGCGCTCGTCTGGTCGGTGACGATATCGGGGCGGATACCGCGCCGGTAAATCTCGGGAAAGACATCGGCGGCGTTACCCAAAAGGCCCACCGATTTCGCCTCCCCCGCCTTGGTCCAGCGGTCGATCATGGCGAGCGCCTCGTCGAGGCTGTCGGTCCGCTCGTCCACGTACCGCGTGCGCAGGCGGAAATCTATGCTGTCGGGGTTGCACTCCACCGCCAGACAGCAGGCCCCGGCCATCACGGCGGCCAGCGGCTGCGCGCCGCCCATGCCGCCAAGTCCGCCGGTCAATATCCAGCGCCCGGTCAGGTCGCCGCCGTAATGCTGCCGCCCGGCCTCGGCAAAGGTCTCGTAGGTGCCCTGCACGATGCCCTGAGACCCGATATAGATCCACGAGCCCGCAGTCATCTGCCCGTACATCATCAGCCCCTTGCGGTCCAATTCGCTGAAATGGTCCCAATTGGCCCAATGCGGCACGAGGTTGGAATTGGCGATCAGCACGCGGGGGGCGTCGGCGTGTGTCTTGACGATGGCAATCGGTTTGCCCGACTGCACCACCAGCGTTTCGTCGGCCTCCAGGTCCTTCAGGCTGTCCACGATGCAATCGAAATCCGCCCATGTCCGCGCCGCGCGCCCGATGCCGCCATAGACCACCAGCTCGTGCGGGTTCTCGGCCACGTCGGGATGCAGGTTGTTCATCAGCATCCGCAGCGGCGCCTCGGTCTGCCAGCTCTTGGCGTTCAGCTCGGGGCCGGTGGGGGGATAGACATCGCGGGTGTTCTTGCGGGGGTCGGTCATCACGGTCTCCAATCGGACAGGGTATCAAAGATGGGGCGCAGCGTCGCGCGCAGACGTTCTGCGCGGCGCGCGTCATAGGCCCACGGTGGCGTCTCGGCGGCGAGATAGGCGCTCTGCGCCAGTTCCATCTGAATGGCATGCAGCCCCTCGCCGGGGCGTCCGTAATGGCGCGTGGTCCAGCCGCCCTTGAAGCGTCCATCGGTAACGGTGGTATATCCGTCCGCCGCCCGGCAGACCGCCTCGACCGCCGCCGCGATACCCGGCGCGCAGGTCGTGCCACCGTTGGTGCCGATATTCAGATCGGGCAGCGTGCCCTCGAAGAGGTATGGAATACGCGAGCGTATGGAGTGACAATCGTAGAGGATGGCAAAGCCGTGCCGCGCGCGCACGCGCTCCAATTCCGCCGCCAGCGCGGCGTGGTAGGGCGCGTGATACGCCGCGCGCCGTGCCTCCACCTCCGCCGCGTCGGGCTCTTCGCCCTCCTGCCAGATTGGCGCGCCGTCGAAATCGGTCAGCGGCACCAGCCCGGTCGTGTTCTGCCCGGGATAGAGGCTCTCGCCCCCCGGCGCGCGGTTCACGTCGATCACGTAGCGATGCGCGCGCGTGCGCACCGTGGTCACGTCCCCGATCAGCCCATCGTAGAGCCGCTCGATATGCCAGTCGGTATCAGCCAAAGCGCGGCCCGTCTCATTCATCCGCGCCCCGATTTCCGGCGGAACATACGTTCCCGTATGCGGCAGGCCCAGAACCAGCGGGCCGCCGCCCTGTACGACCTCGATCATAGCGCCAGCTCCAGCCCCGCCGCGCGCGCCAGCACGCCGTCGCGCATCAGCGCGGCGGCGGCCTCCAGGTCGGGGGCCATGTAGCGATCCGCGCCCAGCGCCGGCACCCTGTCACGCAAGCGCGCCACCGCCGACTGCAACGGCGCCGATGTCACCAGCGGCGCGCGCGCCTCGATCCCCTGCGCTGCGCAGATCGCCTCGACGCCCAGGATCACCGACAGGTTGCGGGTCATGCGCCTGAGCCGATACGCGGCGTGCGCGGCCATGCTCACATGGTCCTCCTGATTGGCCGATGTGGGCGTGCTATCGATGGTGCAGGGATGGGCCAGGTGCTTGTTTTCGCTCATCAAGGCCGCCGTTGTCACCTCGGCGATCATCAGGCCCGAATTCAGCCCCGGATCGGGCGTCAGGAACGGGGGCAGGTCAAACGACAGCGTCGGATCGACCATCAGCGCCACGCGCCGCTGCGCGATCGCGCCCACCTCGGAAATCGCCATCGCCAGCGTGTCGGCGGCAAACCCCACCGGCTCGGCATGGAAATTCCCGCCCGACAGGATCGCGCCGTCATCGGTCAGAACCAGCGGGTTGTCCGTCACCGCGTTGGCCTCCACCTCCAGCGTGCGCGCGGCCCATCGGACGAGGTCGAGCGCGGCGCCCGTCACCTGCGGCTGACAGCGGATGCAATAGGGGTCCTGCACCCGGGTGTCGCCCTCGCGGTGGCTCTCGCGGATCGCGCTGCCGTCCATCAGCGCGGCCATCGCGGCGGCCACGTCGATCTGCCCGCGATGCCCGCGCAGATCGTGGATCATCGGGTGCAGCGGCGCGGTCGAGCCCATGATCGCGTCGGTTGACAGCGCCGAAGTCACCACCGCCCCGCGCAGAAGGGTCATCGCCTCGAACAGCCCGCCCAGCGCGCAAGCGGTGGAGAACTGCGTGCCGTTGATCAACGCCAGCCCCTCCTTGGGGCCGAGCACGACCGGGGGCAGCCCCGCGCGCGCCAGCGCCGCGCCGCCCGGCAGCGTCTCGCCCTCGTATACCGCCTCTCCCTCGCCGATCATCACCGCCGCCATATGCGCGAGCGGTGCCAGATCGCCCGACGCACCGACCGAGCCTTGCGCCGGGATCACCGGCACGACACCGGCGGCCAGCATCCCCTCGATCAGCGCGCATATGTCCCACCGCACACCCGACGCGCCACGCCCCAATGACAGCAGCTTCAGCGCCATCATCAGTCGCGCGGTGGGGGTATCCAGCGTCTCACCCACGCCGCAGCAATGCGACAGGATCAGGTTACGCTGAAGCTGCGTGGTGTCCCCGGGCGCGATCTTGACCGAGGCGAGCTTGCCAAAGCCGGTGTTGACGCCGTAAACCGCCGCCTCTCCGTGCGCCGCCGTATGGACTAGCGCGGCGGCGCGGTCGATTTCGTCCCGCGACGCCGGGTCGAGCCGCGCGGCACGCCCCTCGCGCCAAAGGATTTCCAGTTGCGCCAGCGTGGTGGCCCCGGGAATGAGCGTTTCGGTCACGATTGTCCTCCAACGATGCGAGTGTGCAGGGGGTTGGTGCCGATCCGGTAGGAGAGCTCCGCAGGCGTCTCCACGTTCCACACCGCCAGATCGGCGCGCAGCCCGGTGCGGATTTCGCCCCGGTCGCGCAACCCGAGCGCGCGGGCCGCGTGCCGCGTCGCGCCGACGAGCGCCTCTTCCGGCGTCAGGCGAAAGAGCGTGCAGGCCATGTTCATCGCCAGCAGCAGCGAACCCAGAGGCGACGATCCCGGATTCAGGTCGGTGGCCACCGCCATCGGCACCCCCGCCTCGCGGAATGCCTGCACCGGCGGGATTTGCGTCTCGCGCAGGGTATAGAACGCGCCGGGCAACAGCACGGCGACCGATCCCGCCCGCGCCAGCGCCCCGGCATCTGCCGCCGTCGCATATTCCACGTGATCCACCGAGAGCGCGCCGTAGCGCGCGGCAAGCGCCGTGCCGCCCATGTGGCTGAGTTGTTCGGCATGGAGCTTTACCGGCAGGCCCAGCGCCGCCGCGCGGTCAAAGACCCGCGCGATCTGCGCCGCGTCAAAGGCGATCCCCTCGCAGAACCCGTCCACCGCATCGACGAGGCCCTCGGCATGCGCCGCCGCCAGCGCGGGCAGGCACACCTCGTCGATATAGCGGTCGGCATCGTCACCGGCGGGCACCGCGTGCGCGCCCAGAAAGCTCGTCACCACGGTCACGGGCCGCATCTCGCCGATCCGCCGCGCAACGCGCAGCATCCGCAGTTCCGTCTCGCGATCAAGGCCATAGCCCGACTTGATCTCGACCGTCGCCACGCCCTCGGCGATCAACGCATCGACACGGGCCAGCGCCTCGGCGAGCAGCGTTGCCTCATCCGCATCCCGCGTGGCGCTCACCGTGGAAACGATACCGCCCCCGGCGCGCGCGATCTCTTCATAGCTCGCCCCCTCCAGCCGCATCTCGAACTCGCGGGCGCGGTTGCCGCCATGCACGATATGGGTGTGACAGTCGATCAGCGCGGGCGTGACCAGCCGACCTCCGAGGCTGCGTGTGGGCCAGCCTGCCATGTCGCCAGGCAGGTCGCGCGCCGCGCCCACCCAGCGGATCGTGCCGCCGTCGATGGCGATGGCCGCCGCGTCGATCAGGCCATACGCGGCGCCGCCCGGCGACAGGGTGGCGGCGCGAAGATCGGTGAGCAGAAGGGGGGCGGTCATGACACCTGTCCTTGATTATCAACGTGTTTAACAGTAATATGTACGCACATATTTTGTCAACGGAGTCGCGTCATGCAAATTCTCACGGCAAGTCAGGCCCTTATGCCGGAGGGCTGGCAGCGGGACGTCGAAATCCGGGTCGGTGACGATGGGCGAATCGAGTCGGCGGGCCCGATGACCGCCCGCGCCACGCATCACCTCGACCTGCTCCTGCCCGCGCCGCTAAACCTGCACAGCCATGCGTTTCAGCGGGCGATCTCGGGGCTGACCGAGGCCCGCGGCCCCGACCCGGCGGACACGTTCTGGACATGGCGGCGGCAGATGTACCGGTTTCTGGGCGGGCTCGATCCCGACCGGGTAGAGGCCATCGCGGCGATGGTGTTCATGGAGATGCTCGAGGCGGGCTATGGCGCGGTGGCCGAGTTTCACTACCTCCACCACACCGCCGGGGGGCGGCCCCATGACGACCCCGCCGAGATGTCGGCGCGGATCGTCGCGGCGGCGCAGCAGGCCGGGATCGGTCTCACGCTCCTGCCGGTACTCTACCAGTGGGGCGGCTGCGACGCGCGCCCGCTCGGCGATGGGCAGCGCAGGTTCGGCAACGACCCGGATGGCTTCAACCGGCTGCACGCGGGCGCGGCGCGGCACGTCGCCACTCATGGCCATGCCGATGACCGGATCGGCGTGGCGCCGCATTCGCTGCGCGCGGTGGACGCGGGTGGCATGGCGGCGGCGCTGGCGCTCGCAGGCGACGGCCCCGTCCACATGCACCTGGCCGAGCAGGTCGCCGAGGTGGAGGAGGTGCAGGCCCACCGGGGCGCGCGACCCGTGACATGGCTGCTCGACAATCACGACGTTGACGCGCGCTGGTGCCTCATTCATTGCACGCAGATGACGCCGGAGGAAACCACCCGCCTCGCCGCCACCGGCGCGGTGGCCGGGCTCTGCCCGATCACCGAATCCAGTCTCGGCGACGGGATTTTCGACGGGGTGCGCTACCTTGGGGCAGGGGGGCTCGCGGGGGTCGGTTCGGATTCGAACGTCCATATCGCGCTCTTCGACGAGCTGCGCACACTGGAATATTCCCAACGCCTGCGCGACCGCAGCCGCGCCGCGCTTGCCATGCAAGGGGTGTCCACCGGGCGGCGGCTTTTCGACACGGCGCTCGCGGGCGGGGCGCAGGCGGGCGGGCGCAACGCCGGGCGAATCGCACCGGGGGCCTGGGCCGACATGGTGGCGCTTGCCACCGACAACGAATGGCTCTGCACCCGCACCGGCGATGCCGCGCTCGACACCGCCATCTTTGGCGGCCACGGTGCGGCCTGCGTCACCGATGTCTGGAGCGGCGGGCGCCACGTCGTGCGCGAGGGGCGCCACATCAGGCGCGACACGATCCGCGCGCGGTTCCGCGCAGTCATGGCCGAATTGGAGGCCACGGCATGAGCGCCCCGGACAAAGGCGGCGACCGGCAGGGCTGGCGCGCGCTGCGCGAGATCATCCACGAACGTATCCTGTCGGGGGCCTATCCGCCCGGTGCGCGGCTGCCGCGCGACGCCGACCTGGCAGAGCAACTGGGCTGCGCCCGCGCCACCGTGCAGCGTGCCATGCGCGCCCTGGCCGACGACGGGCTGATAGAGCGCAAGCGCAAGGGAGGAAGCCGGGTGCTCGCCCACCCCGTCACCCGCGCCACCTTTGACATCCCCGTCGCGCGCGAGGAGGTCGAGGCGACCGGGCGCGCCTATGGCTATCAGCTCGTGGCGCGCGACATCGCGCAGACGCCGCATTCGGTCGCCGCCGCGATGGGCCTCGACGCGCCCGAGCGGATGCTGCGTGCGCAGGCGCTGCACCTCGCCGACCGGCGGCCCTTCATGTACGAAGATCGCTGGATCAGTCTCGCCACCGTGCCCGAAATCGTGGACGTGGATCTCACCCGTGAAAGCGCCAATGAATGGCTGCTCGCCCACCGTCCCTATAGCCGCTGCACGCTGCGGTTCTCGGCGGCGAATGCCACCCCGGCGCAGGCCGAATTGCTGGGCACGCGGCCGGGCGATGCGCTCTTCGTCATCGAGCGGTGCACCTGGCTGGGCAGCGCGCCGATTACCTGCGTCACCGCGCTCGCCCCCCCGGGCTATGCCCTCACCACCGAGGCGTGAGGGCCGTGGCATGGCGCGCGCGCAGGGGCTAGGGTGACCACGCGACAGCACAGGATACCGCGCATGACCCCGCTCAACCTTGCCCATCTGCACACGTTTCTTGCCGTGGTCCGCACCGGCGGCGTCCGGCGCGCGGCGGTCAGCCTGAACCTCACGCAACCCGCCGTGACCGCCCGCATCCGCAATCTCGAAGACAGCCTGCAAGGCACGCTGTTCGACCGCGAGGCCGGTGGCATGACGCTGACCAAGCAGGGCGAGCGGCTGCTGGTCTACGCTGAAAAGTTCGAGCGATTGCAGGAGATGATCGAGAAGGACGTGATCGACCCCGAAGCGCTGGAGCGGCATCTGCGGATCGGCGTCTCGGAAACCATCGCGCAATGCTGGTTGCCCGATCTCATCTCTCGCCTGCACCGCCGGTTTCCCCGGCTGGAGATCGAGTTCAACGTGGATATCTCGCTCGACCTGCGCGAGCGCCTGTTGGGCCGCGAGATCGACCTGGCGATCCTGCTGGGGCCGATTTCCGAGTATACCGTGGACAATATCGAGCTGCCGGGCTTCGATCTCGCATGGTATGTCGCCGCCTCTGCACCGGTCGAGGCAGAGCCGGGCGCCTATCTCACCCGCCCGGTTCTGACCTATGCGCGCAACACCCGCCCCTACCGCGAGCTGCGCGAGCTGCTCTACGAGCATGTCGGCCCCGATGTGTCGATTTTTCCCTCCTCGTCGCTCTCGGCCTGTTTCCGGCTGGTCGAGGCCGATCTGGGCATCGCCGCCCTGCCGCGCGCGCTGGGCGCGGATTACGTCGCGGCGGGGCGCATCCGCGAGTTTCATCCCGGCTGGGTGCCGCCGCCCTTGCGCTTTACCGCCTCATGGCTGGCCGAGCCACGCAGCCACATGGTCGAATTCGCGGCACACGCAGCCCGCGACGTGGCGCAGGAATATCGCGCGACGCTCGATGATGGGATGACTGATAGATAATTTCTATACCATCCGACAAATTTATTCGATTTGATTTTATATTTCGACGCGGTCAACGTGGCGGGGCCGCTCAAGGAGGCGCCCCTGTGACCACCGATTTCGATCACCTGAGACAGACCGATCTGCCGGCCCTTCGCGGTGCGATCCGCGCCGGGCGCTATGCCGGGCACACCGCCGGGCTCGGGCGCGGATATCTGCAGGCCAACGTCGTGATCCTGCCCGCCGACATGGCGCTCGATTTCATGCGGTTCTGCCAGCGTAACCCCAAGCCTTGTCCGCTGGTGGGCGTGTCGGACACCGGTGATGCGATGATGCGCACGCTGGGCCGCGATATCGACATCCGCAGCGATGTGCCCGCCTACACCATCTATCGCCACGGGCGGCTCGAGCGCTCGGTGACCGACATCACCGATCTGTGGACCGACGACATGGTGGCCTTCGCGCTTGGCTGTTCCTTTACCTTCGAGCACGCGCTGATGCAGGCGGGCATCCCGCTCTGGCATGTCGAGAACGACACCACCGTGCCGATGTTCCGCACCGACCGCGCTTGCGTCCCCGCCGGGCCGTTCTCTGCGCGGATGGTGGTCAGCATGCGCGCCCTGCCGCCTGATCGCGTGGACGAGGCGATGGCACTGTCGCGCCGCTATCCGCTCGCGCATGGCGCGCCGGTGCATGTGGGCGATCCGGCGGGCATCGGTATCACCGATATCACCCGCCCCGACTGGGGCGATCCCGCGCCGGTCGAGGGCGATCATGTGCCGGTGTTCTGGGCCTGCGGGGTGACGCCGCAAGTGGCGATCGAGGCCGCCGCGCCGCCGCTCTGCATCACCCACCGTCCCGGCCACATGCTGATCACCGACATTCCCGAAGAGGCCGAAGTGCCGGTACTGGCACCGCAGGCCGCGTAACCCGAAAGACCCGCCGGAAAACCATCGGAATACCGACGGAATACCGACAATAAACCGACAAGGAGAGAGACCATGAAATTCACCGCGATTCTCGCCGCCACCACCATCCTCGCCGCGCCGCTCGCGGCCCAGGAATTGTCGGTGGTCGGAAGCTGGTCGAGCCTGCCGCTGCACAAGCAATACGAGGCGCCGTTCTGGACCGAGACGCTGCCCGCCGCGTCGAACGGCGAGATCAGCGTCTCGCTGACCACGCATAACCAGATGAATCTCGGCGTGGGCGACGTGTTTCGCCTGCTGGGCCAGGGCGTCTACGACGTGGGCATGACCGTGGCCGATTACGCCGTGGCCGACGCGCCCGAGCTCGAAGGGCTCGACGTGCCGCTGCTGGCTCTGACGGCGGACGAGGCGCGCGCGATGGTCGATGCCGCGCGCCCGATGGTCGAGGATATCTTCAACGACCGCTTTAACTCCCACGTTCTCGCCATCGCGCCCTACCCGCCGCAGGTGGTGTTCTGCAACGCGCCCGTCACCGAACTGGCCGATTTGGAGGGGCTCAAGGTCCGCGCATCGGGCCGCATGACCGCGCAATTCCTGGAAGCATTGGGCGCCGAAGGCATCAACGTGAGCTTCGGCGAGGTGCCAGGCGCGCTGCAAAATGGCGTGGTGGATTGCGCCGTCACCGGGGCCGGCTCGGGCTATAGCGCGGGGTGGTGGGAGGTCTCCACCCACTTGCTGCCCATCCCCCTTGGCGGCTGGGACAGCGTGGTGACGGCGATCAATCTCGACCGCTGGAACAGTCTCGACGCCGAGACACAGTCGCTGATCGAATCGCAGATCGAAACCGAATTCGAGGATCCCGCCTGGGCCACCGCGCAGGATGCGCTGGTCAACGATATCGCTTGCCTCACCGGCAATGGCGAGTGCCCCTCGGGCGAGGCGCGCGACATGACCCTCGTCGAGGTCTCGGACGCCGATTTCGACCGCGCCCGCGAGGTGCTGGTGACCAAGGTGCTGCCCGACTGGGCCGACCGTGCGGGCGATGACTGGGCGCAGCGCTGGAATGCCTCGGTGGGCGAGACCGTCGGCGTCACCATCCCCGGGGTGAACTGAGCATGACCGGCGCAGCCGACCGGGCAGAGGCCCTCCTCGGCGCGCTGCGCGCGCTCAACCGCGCGGTCGCGGTGCTGGTTGGGGCGGGCCTCATGGCCTGCGCCGGGCTGGTGCTGGCGGATATCGCGCTGCGCCGGGTTCACGCATCCTTTGGCGGCACCGATGAGATCAGCGGCTATGTCATGGCCATCGCCACCGCCTGGGGCATGGGCTATGCGCTGATGGAGCTGGGCCATGTGCGCATCGACATCCTGCGCACGCGCGGCGGCGCGGCTGTGCGTGCGGCGTTCGATCTTTTCGCGCTGATGGTGCTGGCGGGCACGGTGAGCCTCGTGGCGATCAAGGCATGGCCGGTGGTGGAGCGCTCGCTCGCCAATTCCTCGCGCGCCAACACCCCTCTGGAGACGCCGCTCGCGCTGGTGCAGCTGCCGTGGTTCGCGGGCTGGATCTGGTTCGCGCTGATGGCGTGGCTCACATTCGCCGCGGCGCTTGTGCTGGTGGCGCGGGGCAGGTTTGACGCCGCGGACCGCGCCATCGGCGTGGTGGGCGAAGGGGAGGCCTCGCAATGATCGCCTATGCCACCTTCGGCTTGCTCGGCCTGCTGAGCCTGTCCATCCCGGTGGGTATCGTGCTCTTTCTGCTGGGCTTCGGACTCGACCTCTTCTTTACCCCGTTCCCGCTGATCCGGGGTCTGGGCAATCTTGTCTGGTCGACCTCCAACAACCCCACGCTCATCGCCATCCCGTTCTTCGTGCTGCTGGGCGAGATCCTCGTGCGCTCCGGCATCGCCACGCGCACCTACGCGGCGCTCGACCGCTGGGTGAGCTGGCTGCCCGGCGGCCTCGTCCACGCCAACGTGGCCACGGCGACGATGTTCTCGGCCACCTCCGGCAGTTCGGTGGCCACCGCCGCTACCGTCGCCACCGTCGCCATGCCGCAGGCGGAAAAGCTGGGCTACGATCCGCGCCTGTTCTCCGGCGCGATCGCGGCGGGCGGCACGCTGGGCATCATGATCCCGCCCTCGATCAACCTCATCGTCTATGGCTTCCTCACCCAAAGCTCGATCCCCAAGCTGTTTCTCGCGGGGCTCGTCCCCGGCGTCGGCCTCGCGCTCGCCTTCATGGTGGTGACGGTGCTCATCTGCCTCGTGCGCCCCTCCCTTGGCGGCACGCGGCGCATGTTTCCGCTGGCCGAGATGCTACGCGCGCTCGTCCAGCTGATCCCTATCATCCTGCTCTTTGCCGCGATCATCGGCTCGATCTACAAGGGCTGGGCCACACCGACAGAGGCCGCCTCGGTGGGCGTCGCCGGCGCGCTGCTTATCGCCGCGCTCTTCGGCACCCTCAACCGCGACGTGCTGGGTCAGAGCCTCTTGGGCACCGTCAAGATCACCGCCATGATCATGCTCGTGGTCATCGGCGCATCGTTCCTGAACTTCACCCTCGCCGCCGCCGGGCTGGGCAACGAACTCCAATCCATGCTGGGCAATCTCGGCCTCTCGCCCCTGGGCACGATCCTCGTCATCGTCGGCATCTATATCGTCCTCGGTTTCTTTATCGAGACGCTGTCGCTCATGGTCGTCACCATCCCCATCGTGGTGCCGCTCGTCGTGGCGCAGGGGTTCGACCCGATCTGGTTCGGCATCCTGATGATCGTGCTGATCGAAATGGCGCTCATCACGCCGCCCGTTGGCCTCAACCTCTACGTGGTGCAGGGCGCGCGGCAGGGCGGGCGTATGTCCGAGGTGATGGTGGGCGCGGCGCCCTACGTGCTGACCATGCTGGCGATGGCGGGGCTGCTGATTGCCTTTCCTCAGATCGCCCTGTTTTTGCCGAACGCGGTGCAGTAGACCAAGGCGCGACAAGGCAAGGACAGGACTGACGTGACCGATACGGACCGCTCCAACGGCAAGGCCGCCTTTCCCCGCATCGGGCGCGTGGGGCTGGACGGGCTGCTCGTCTCCTTCGGCGACCGTCTGAGCGAGGCGGGCAACCGCGCCGCGCTCGCCTTTCGCGCGGCGGTGGAGCGCGAAAGCCCCGAGGGCGTGGAGGAGACCTCCACCTCGCTCGTCTCTACCTTCCTGCGCATCGACGCGCTGCGCACCGACCCGGACGCCGTGGCGCAACAGGTGCAGGCGCTTCTCGACAGCCGCGACTGGTACGGCGCCGATCTGCCGCAGGGCCGCCGCCTGTGGCGCATCCCCACCATCTACGGCACCGATCTCGCCCCGCAACTGGCGGAGGCCGCAGGCGAGGCGGGCCTCTCGCCCGAGGCCGCCGCGCGGGAAATCGCCGGCACACAGCTAAGGGTCCAGACCATCGGTTTCGCCCCCGGACAGCCCTATTTGGGCGAGCTGCCGGAACATTGGGACATCCCCCGCCAGCAGGCGCTGACAGAGCGGGTTCCGGTCGGCGCACTGGTGCTGGCGATCCGGCAGCTTGTGCTGTTTTCGGTCTCGACGCCGACCGGCTGGCGGCACATCGGACAGACCGGGTTTCGCCTTTTTCGCCCCGAGGCGGCGGAGCCCTTCGTGCTGCGCCCCGGCGACGAGGTGATTTTTGATCCGGTGGACCGCGAGGCCCATGACCGCCTGCGCGAGAGCGGCCCCGATGGCGGCGCCACCTGCGAGCCGATCCGATGACCCGCGCGCTGATCGTGCATCAGGCCGGGCCGGGCGTCACCGTGCAGGATCTCGGGCGGCCGGGATACCTGGCCTATGGCCTCTCGCGCGGCGGCGCGGCGGACCGGCTGGCGCTTTGCGAGGGCGCCGCGCTTCTGGGGCAGGCGGTGGACCGCGCCGCGCTGGAAATGGCCGGGATGGGCGGCACGTTCGAGGCGACCGAGGATATGCGCATCGCCCTTACCGGCGCGCCCATGCGCGCGAGCATCGACGGCGCGGCCTTGGCGTGGAACGCGTCGCACCCCCTGCCCGCGGGCGCGCGGCTCGTCATCGGCCCGGCCACGGCCGGGGTCTATGGCTATCTGCATGTGGGCGGCGGAATCGCCACACCGGAAATCCTCGGTGCGCGCTCCGCCCATCTCGCCGCCGGGATCGGCGCGGCGCTCGCAGCAGGCGATACGCTTCCCGTGGGGCCGGACCGCGGTACCGACACCGGCTTCGTCCTTGACGCCGAGGACCGGTTCACCGGCGGCGAGGTGCGCGTGGTGGCCGGCTACCAGACCCCGATGTTCCCCGACGACGAATTGGCGCGTTTCGAGGAGACGCGCTTTACCCGCGACGCGCGCGGCAACCGGATGGGCGTGCGCCTCGCCCCCGACGGCAGGGGCTTTGCCAGCCGCGCGGGCCTCACCGTGCTGTCCGAGGCGATCGTTCCGGGCGATATCCAGGTTACCGGCGACGGCGCACCCTTTGTGCTGATGGCCGAGTGCCAGACGACGGGTGGCTACCCCCGCATCGGCGCGGTGCTGCCCTGCGACCTGCCGCGCGTCGCGCAGGCAGCCCCCGGCACGCACCTGCGCCTGCGCTTCGTCCCACCCGAGGAGGCGCTCGCCGCCGAACGCCGCGCGGCAGAGGCGCGCGAGACCCTGCGCCGCCGCGTCACCCGGCTGGTGCGCGACCCCCGCGACATTCGCGATCTTCTGTCCTATCAACTCATCAGCGGCGTCATTGCCGGAACCGAGGAGGAATGAACCATGCAGGATAGCGTCGATCTCAATGCAGATATGGGCGAGAGCTTTGGACCCTGGCGGATGGGCGACGATGCCGCGTTGCTCGACGTGGTCAGCTCCGCCAACATCGCCTGCGGCTTCCACGCGGGCGACGCCGACGTGATGGCCGCGACGATGGCGCGCGCGGTGGCCAATGATGTCGGCATCGGCGCGCATCCCGGCTTTCGCGACCTTCAGGGCTTTGGCCGCCGCCGCATGGACGTGCCCCACGCCACGCTGGCCAACCAGGTCCGCTACCAGGTGGGCGCGGCGCAAGGCATGGCCCGCGCGGCGGGCGGCGCTGTGCGGCATCTGAAACTCCACGGTGCCTTGGCCAACATGGCGTCCGAGAACGAAAGCCTCGCCCGCGCCTGCTACGAGGCGGCGCTGTCGGTCGATCCCGATATCATCATCATGGTTCTCGCGGGCACCGCGCAGGAGGCGGCGGCGCGCTCCCTCGGTGCGCGCATGGCCTGCGAGATATTCGCCGACCGCGCCTACAATGCCGATTGCACGCTCGTGGACCGGCGACAGCCCGGCGCGGTGATCCACGACGCCGACCGCGCCGCCGCCCGCATCCTGGAGATGCTGCGCGCGGGCGCGATCATTGCCGAGGACGGCACGCAAATCCCCGCCCGCATCGACACCATCTGCCTGCACGGCGACACACCCGAGGCCGTGGGCATCGCCAAGTCCTTGCGCGCCGGGCTCGAAGCGGCGGGGGTGCGGGTTGCCCGGTTCGAGGGGGCACGCGGCTAGGTGATCGGGGTGGATATATCCGCCCGGTCGCCATGTCCCCGATCTCTGCCCGGCACCAACACCGTCCCTATTCGCAAACGCCAGCATTCAGCCCTTGGCGGAAAGCCGCCAGCCGTGGTCTATTGTCAGGGAACCGACAACGTGCAATCCGGCAATCCGGCCAGCAAGAACGCCGCGTAGCTTGAGAGCTTGGCCGCCCACCAATCCTGCTCAATGAACAGCGGGCAATTTCAAGAGACTGAAACATGGAGCAGAAACTGGATTACGAGAGCTACGATGATTTGATGAACGCGCAAGACTGGCATGACAAGCTTGCGGATTTGAACGAAACAATCGCCGACAGTCTTCGCAACATCGACGAGCCTGTCAGGATGAACGGGAACCTGTTCTATCGTCACAAGCAAATCGACTTCTACACCCAACCTTTTGTGCCGGATTTCGCTTCAAAGCGCAGAAACTTTTTCACCCTCGCGCAACATTCGACAAAGCTGTTCGAAATCGGCGTTAACGGGGGGCACAGCATGCTCCTGGCGCTGATGGCCAATCCCGATTTGCAATGTGTCGGTGTCGATGTGTGCGCGCAGCTTGAACCAACCTGGGCCCGCGTTGATATTTATGTGCCCGCCGCCTTTCGGTGGCTCGAAAACAACTTTCCCGGAAGAGTCGAGACAATAGTCGGAAACTCGCTTGTTGTCGCGCCTCAGTATGCCCTCGACCATCCTGATGCCGGGATTGATTTTCTTCATCTCGACGGCGCCAAGAATACGCATTTGCGCGAAGTTCTTGGCCTGCGGGACGTGATGACCACCGGTGCTTATGTCGTCCACGACGATTTCAATGCGCGGCCCGTCAGGCTGTCGGACCGTCAACTCCGCCGCATCAGGATCACGCAGGAGATCGACTTCGGCGAATTGGGGCTTGTCGAAAACCGCTGGCACACCGTGCGCCGTCTGACCTAGCTTTCGACAGATCTGGCCTGGCAACAGTTGAAGGGGCGTAAACATGACACTTGCCACCATCGCCATGTTCTGGGACGGCCCGCCGCTCGGCTTCATCGAGCGGCTCTGCGTGCAATCCTTCGTGGATGCGGGCCACCCGGTCGTGATGTTTTCCTACGGCCCGGTCGAAGGTCTGCCCGCCGGGGTCGAGACGGCCCCGGCCACCGATATCCTGCCCAACCCGACAACCATGATCCGCCACGCGCGCACCGGCAGCCCCGCGCCCTATAGCGACAAGTTTCGCTATCACCTTCTGGCGCGGCATGACGGCATTATCTGGTCGGATACGGATGCGTATTGTTTGCGCCCGTTCGAGCCGCGCGCGGGCTATTTCTTCGGTCGGGAAAACGACGCGGTGGTCGCCAACGGCGTGTTGGCACTGCCTGCCGCCTCGCCCACGCTGAAATCTCTCATTGCATTTTGCGATGACGAATATGCCATTCCCGTTTGGATGGGACAGAGGCATCTTGCCGAGATCGAGCGCCGCGCTGCCGGGGCCGATCCGATGCATGTCTCGGAAATGCCGTGGGGTGTGTGGGGGCCGCGCGCGCTGTCGCATTTTCTCAAGGAACATGACGAGTTTCGCCACGCCCTGCCGCCGCATGTGCTCTACCCGGTGTCGTTCGGCGACCGGCAGCTCTATTTCCGCAACGCGGCGATGACGTGGGGGTGTGTGCGCGAGGATACGGTGTCGATCCATTTCTACGGGCGGCGTTGCCGACGGCGGCTGGAATTGCGCCATGACGGGGTGCCGCCGCCGGGGTCTATCCTTGCGGAACTGGCCGAACGCCACGGCGTGACCGCCTGAAGCCGAAGAGAGGAGGGTTGCATGAACCGCTTTGTCATCGTCACACCGATGAAGAACGAAGGTCCGTTCATCCTGGAATGGGTGGCGCACAATCTCGCCATCGGCGCGGATGTGATCGCGATCTTCTCAAATGACTGTACGGATGGTTCCGACGCGCTGCTCGACCGGTTGGACGCAATGGGCAAGCTGCGCCATTTCGATAACAGCTCGAAAAAGCCCGCCCCGCAGCGCCGCGCCTATCGCCGGTTTCTCAAGATGGACCTCGCGGGACCGACAGACTGGGTTATTCCCATCGACGCCGACGAGTTCATCAACGTCAAGATCGGCGATCACACCCTGTGCGCGCTGACAGATGCCGTGCCGGGGGCGCGCACCCTCTCGATGACCTGGCGTCTCTTCGGCAATGCCGGGGTCACTGCTTATGACCAAGGGTTCCTCACCGATCAGTTCCGCATGGCCGCGGCCGACATGACCCGCCGCCCGCCACAGGCCTGGGGGCTCAAGACCATGTTCCATCGCGGTCTTTGGGGGCATATCGGCGTGCACCGGCCCAAGCGACCCACCGTCGAGACATTTGCCGAAACGCATTGGTATAACGGCTCGGGCCAGCCGATGCCCGAACGCTACATGGAGGGCAGTTGGCGTTCGGGGCCCGACTCGCTCGGCTACGATCTCGTGCAACTCAACCACTATGCTCTGAAATCCTGCGAATCCTACCTTGTGAAAAAGGCGCGCGGACGCGCCCATCACGGCGGCGAGGCGCTTGGTCTCGACTACTGGCAGAAAATGAATCACAACCGGATCGAGGATCGCAGCATCGACGCGATCCGTCCGCGCAAGGCGGAAATCTTCGAGGATTTGCTCGCCGACCCCGAGCTGCGCCGCCTGCACGAGGCATGCTGCACCCGGCATCGCGAGATGATCGCGGACCTGCGCGCGCGCCCCGATTTCGATGCCCTGATGCGGGCGCTCCTGCCCGAGGCCGCCTGAAGCTCAGAATGCGTTGGTGAACGCACCGACGATCTGTGTAAGCGCCTCGCGCGGCAGGGCACGTTTTTTCAGCACGAATTTCGCCATGCGTCCGCGCATCTCGACCGGTTCCGCAAAGCGTTCCACCGCGTGATAGCGCGGCCGGTCGCCGTAATCGTCGAACAGCACCACGGTCTTGCGGGCGCAGCGCAGCATCACCGCGTAGAAACACGCCTCGCGAAAGCGACCGTCGATCAGCACGGTATCGGGAGCAATGAAATCGGGCCGGTCCCAGATCTCGAGCGGATAGCGGTGATAGCGGCGATAGCCGGAATGATCCACCGGACGCCCCCATTTCCCGGTCTTGCCGATCGCGCTGTGGTGCAGATGTACGTCGGAGGCTGTCCCCGCCCGATCGAGATAGGCTTGCAGGTTGCGCGTCCACTGCCTGTCGCTCTCCACCGAGAACACCGTCTTGCCCGGCATCTCCGAGGCAAGCACCGTCGAGCCGCCGCTGCCATATTCGAGGATGACGCGTGCCTTGGCATAGGTGTCGCGGACAAGGTCGGCCACCTCGGGCGAAAATGTCAGCTCCGGTTTCGCGATGCTCTCCTGATCCATGTCCCTGCCTGTTCTCCCGTTTAGCCCCGCCACCGCCGTGGCAGCGCCAGCGCGGGCCTCTTCGGGTTGTGCCGCCAGTCCAAAGGATGCGGCAGCGCGGTTGCGGGGCGCAAGTCACGCGCCCGGTCACGCCGCAGGAGCGTGGCCTCGACCACACGCGGGATCGCCTCGCCGTCGATCTCGACACTGCCCGCGACGTTGTTCGGGTGCAGGTGGACGGTGACGAAATCCTCCCGCAGATTCTCGATGGCGGCCAGCGCGAGGCGCATGGAGCGCGGTTTGGTCAGGACCGAGGGCAGGTGGTGCCATTCGATCACGATCATTCGGAACCGGCGCAGCAGGTCGCGCGGCGCGGCGGCGAGCGTGGTATATTCCGCCCCCTCGATATCCATCTGCAACAGCAGATCGGCCCCCGGCTTCGGGTCGGTCGCGGCCACCCATGAGGCGAGCGTCATGTGATCTCCCTCGTCCCTGTCGCCGAGGAATTTTGCCTCGAACTGCGCGCCCGGCACGTTGCGCGGCGGGCACTCGACCGAGGCATCGGCCATGAATGACGGGATGCCGCGCTTGGCCATGTCCATCTCGAAGCTTGCCTGTTCCGAGACGCCGGGCGAATAGCACGCGGCTATCCCGCATAGATCATCCGGCACCAGATAGCCGCCATCGCCGAAATCACCCAGCCGGATGAGCGGGCTATCGGTCTGATACGGCGTCAGAAAGGCATCGAGCACCCCTGCCGCCTGCCTGTCGGCCACGGTGCGGGGGGCTTTGGCGTTGGCGGTCATGGTGCGGCTCTTGCCTCGGGCTCGGGTGATCCGGTTTTCCGATGGCTAACACAGGCGTGGCGCGATGGGCAGGGTTCTTTGCCATCATCCGCTTCGGCGATAGCGGAACACCCCCGTGCCGGTGGCGACCGCCGCGCCGGTTTCGTCGCGCACTGTGGCTTCGGCGAAAAAGGTGCTCTTGCCACCCCCCGTTCGCCGCGCCTCGGCGATGAGCCGTGCGCCCTGTGCTTGCCCCAGAAAGTTGACCGTGAGCGACAGCGTCAGCGCCATCTGCCGCCGGTCGGGATCGCCGGTGTAGCACCCGGCGAACCCCATCGCCGTGTCCAGCAGCGTTGCGTGGATGCCGCCATGCGGCAGCCCCTGCCGGTTCATCAGGTGCGGTGCGAGGGGTAATTCCACCCGCGCGAAATCATGCTCCCACGCGGTCAGTTCATAGCCCAGGTGTGTCTGAAGCCCCGAGGGCGGTTCCTGCCAGCCGGTCATGCCCGCCCCTCTGCCGCCGCCAGCCCGGCGCGCGCGAATTCGGGTACGTATTCACCCAGCCGCAGCCCGCGCGCGGGGTCGGCGGCGTTTCCGTCCATCGCGCGTTTCTTTACTCCTTGAAGGATTGCCGCCATGCGGAAATGGGCAAAGGCGAGGTAAAAGCCGAAATCCGCGATTGGCGCGATGCCCCGCCGTTCGCAATAGCGTGCGACGAATGCCTCGTCGGACCACAGCCCAAGCGCCGCGCGGTCCAGCCCCGCCAGCCCGCGCCCCTCGGTGGTCGCGGGCATGCCCCATTGCATCAGCACGGCAGCGAGATCGGCATAGGGGTGCCCGGTGGTCGACAGCTCCCAGTCGATCACCGCGCGGATCTCCGGGGCATCGGGGGCAAAGATCAGGTTGTCGAGACGGTAGTCGCCATGCACCAGGCAGCGCTGTCCGTCGTCTTCGGGCAGGTTGGCGGTCAGCCAATTTGTGAGCTGCTCCATCTCGGGCAGGTCTCCGGTGGCGGTGGCGCGGTATTGCGCGGTCCAGCGATCGCATTGGCGGGCATAGTAATTGCCGCCGGGGCCGTAATCGTCGAGCCCCGCCGCCGCCAGATCCACATCGTGGATCGCCGCCAGCACCCGGTTCATCGCGTCGATGATCGCGCCGCGCTCGGGCGGTGCGTGGCCCGGCATGGCGGGCGCGTCGAAGATGCGGCCAGCGACCTCTTCCATGATGTAGAAAGGGGTGCCGATCACGGTCTCGTCCTCGCACAGGACGTGAACCTTCGCCACCGGCACATCGGTACCGGCAAGCGCGCGCTGTACGCGGAACTCGCGCTCGACGGCGTGGGCGGACTTTAGCAGCACACCGGGCGGCTTGCGGCGCAGCACGAACCTCCCGGTTGGCGTGCTCAACCTGTAGGTTGGGTTGGACTGCCCGCCGCTGAATTTCTCGGCCTCCACCGGCCCGGTGACCCCCGGCATGTGATCTTTCAACCATGTCGCCAGCGCGGCAGTATCCAGCCCGCTCATGCCGCGCCCCCGCGCAGCTCGGGCAGCACGTAATCTGCCATACGCTGTCGTAGGGTCAGCTTGGATATCTTGCCCGTTGCCGTGAGCGGCAATTCCTCCACCCAGACCAGATCGTCGGGCAGTTGCCAGTGCGCGAAATGGTCGGCCATGTGGGCGTGTATCTCCTCTATGGCGGGCCGCGCCGCGCCCGCCGCCACCGCGACCAGCACGGGACGCTCGCCCCATTTCGGGTGCGGCATCGCCACCACGGCGCAGGCGGTGATGGCAGGATGCGAGAGCGCGGCGTTTTCCAGATCAATCGAACTGATCCACTCGCCCCCCGATTTCACGAGGTCCTTGGCGCGGTCGCGGATCACCAGCCGCCCCTCGGGATCGACCGTAGCGACATCGCCGGTGCCGAACCAGCCCTCGGCATCCATCGCGATGCGCGTGGCATCCTCGTTTTCGAAATAGCCCGAGATCACGGTGTTGCCGCGCACGTACAGCTCGCCCGTGGCGTTGCCGTCATGGGGCAGGCGGGTGCCGTCGTCGTCCACGATCTTGAAATCCAGCCCGAAAATACGCCGGCCTGCGCAGCACTTGGCGGTGATGCGGTCCTTGTCGTCCGCGCCGTCATAGCGCGGCGGCAGCACGCCGTGGCTGCCGATGGGGCTCATTTCGGTCATGCCCCAGGCTTGGGCCACGTTGACGCCGCGGGCCTCGTAGGTCTCGATCATCACGCGCGGCGCGGCGGACCCGCCGACCACCAGATCGCCGAAGCCCTGCGGGATCCGCCCCCGCGCCTCGATTTCCGAGAGAAGCCCGGCCCAGACCGTGGGCACACCCCAGGCCGACCAGACGCCTTCGCCATCCATCAGGCGAAACAGGCTCGGCCCGTCGAGGTTTGGCCCCGGCATAACCAGCGTCATGCCCGTCAGCGGCGCGGTATAGGGCAGGCCCCAGGCGTTGACATGGAACATCGGCACCACCGGCAGGATGCTGGCGCCGGCGCGGAAACTGCTGGTCTGGCAGAGCGGCACCTGCATCGCGTGTAGCACGGTAGAGCGGTGCGAGTAGAGCGCGCCCTTGGGATGCCCGGTGGTCCCCGAGGTATAGCAGAGGCCCGATGCCGTGTCCTCGGGCAGGTCGGGCCAGTCGTATTGCGTGGGCTGCCCGGCGAGCATCTCTTCGTAGCTGAGCGCGTCGAAGGTGGTCTCGGGCATGTGCGCGCGATCGGTGAGGATCACGATGCGCAGGTCGCCCGGCAGGTCGGGCAGCAGATCCTCGACCAGAGGCACGAGATCGGCATCGACACAAAGCAGACGGTCGCCCGCGTGGGCGATGATGTAGAGAAGCTGCTCGCGCGCCAGCCGCGGGTTGATCGTGTGACACACCGCCCCGATCCCGGCGACGGCGTAATAAAGCTCGAAATGCCGGTGCCCGTTCCACGCCAGGGTTGCCACCCGGTCGCCGGTCTGTACGCCGAGACCGGTCAGCGCATGGGCAAGCTGCGCGGTTCGGGCAAGCGTCTGCGCATAGTTCTGGCGGTGCAGGTCGCCCTCTACCCGCGCCGACACGATCCCCACGTCGCCGTGCGCCTCTGCCGCGTGGCGCAGGATGTCGATGATCCGCAAATTGCGGTGCATCATCAGGCCCTGCATCGCGCTCCTCCCTTCCGGTTCTGTTCAGACGGTTACACGAATGACCGGGGGGATCAATCGCGGCGCGCGGGGCTTGACCTTCGCGGCCCGAGCGCGCATTTCCATCGCATCCCCGCCGCAGGAGAACCGCCATGCCCCACGCCCGTTCCATCAAGATCGCCCCGTCGATCCTGTCGGCCGATTTCGCCAATTTCGGTGCCGAGATCAGGGCCATCGAGGATCAGGGCTGCGATTGGGTGCATGTCGATGTGATGGATGGCCATTTCGTGCCGAACCTGACCTTCGGCCCGCCGCTCTGTGCCGCCATCCGCCCGCATATCAAGACGGTGATGGACGTGCACCTGATGATCGCGCCGGTCGATCCCTATATCGACGGCTTCGCGCAGGCGGGTGCCGACGTGCTGACCGCGCATATCGAGGCGGGGCCGCATGTCCACCGCACGCTACAGGCCATTCGCGGTGCGGGGTGCAAGGCGGGGCTGGCGCTTAACCCCGGTACGGGGCTCGACGGGGTAGAGAACCTGCTCGACATGATCGACCTTGTCTGCGTGATGACGGTCAATCCCGGATTTGGCGGGCAGAAATTCATCCACAGCCAGATCGACAAGGTGAAGCGCCTGCGCGCGATGATCGGCGACCGGCCCATCCATATCGAGATCGACGGCGGCATCACGCCCGAGACCGCGCCGCTTATGGCTGCCGCGGGGGCGGATGTGCTGGTCGCCGGATCGGCGGTGTTCAAGGGCGGCAGCGTCGAGAACCCGGCCCCTTATGGCCAGAACATCCGCGCCATCCGGGCTGCCGCCGAGGCCGCGACCGGCGTCATGGTATGAATCGGGGCATGAATCTGGACATCAGCCGGGCGGTCATTTTCGATCTCGATGGCACGCTCATCGACAGCGCGCCCGACATCCACGCTGCCGCCAATCGCCTGATGACCCGGCATGGGTTGGCGCCTTTCCCCCCTGAGGAAACGCGCGGTTTCATCGGCAGCGGCGTGCCGCATTTCATAACCTGCTGCCTGCGCGCGCGGGGAGAGGCCGGCAACGCGGCGCTGCGCGCTCAGATGATCGCGGAATTCATCGAGCTTTACGAGACGGCGGTGACGCTGACGCGGGTTTACCCCGGGGTGGCCGATGCCCTGTCGGCGCTGGCCTCCGCGCCATATGTGCTTGGCCTTTGCACCAACAAGCCTGTCATGCCTGCCCGCGCGGTGCTGGCGCATCTGGGGCTCGACGCGCATTTCCCGGTGGTGATCGGCGGCGACAGCCTGAGTGTGCGCAAGCCCGATCCCGCGCCCTTGCAAGCGGTGGTGGCCGGTCTGGGCGCGCGGGACGCGGTCTATGTGGGCGACAGCGAGGTGGATGCCGAGACGGCGGCGCGCGCGGGACTGCCCTTTGCGCTCTACACGCAAGGCTATCGCAAGGGCGCGGTGGCGGACATGCCCCACGCCCGCGCATTCGCCGATTTCGCCGATCTGCCGGGGATCGTGGCGGAGATGCTCCCATGAGGACGCGGCTCACCGACGCATTCGACCTTGAGCATCCCATCGTGTCGGCCCCGATGGCGATGGCCGCCGGTGGCAGGCTGGCGGCGGCGGTGAGCCATGCCGGGGGGCTGGGCCTGATCGGCGGTGGCTATGGCGATGCGGATTGGATCGACGGGGCGTTTGCCGAGGCGGGGAACGCGCGCGTGGGCTGCGGCTTTATCACCTGGAAAATGGCGGAGAACCCGGCGGTTCTGGATCGGGCGCTGGCGCGTGATCCGGCGGCGCTGTGCCTGTCCTTCGGCGATCCGGCGCCGTTTGCGCCGCGCATTGCCGAGGTGGGCGTGCCGCTGATCTGTCAGGTGCAGACCCTGCGCGACGCGCAGCGGGCGGCAGAGTGCGGCGCGCGGGTGATCGTGGCGCAAGGGTCCGAGGCCGGGGGGCATGGCGAACGGCGCGGCACGATCACGCTGGTGCCCGAAGTGGCCGACTGGCTGGCCGGCCATGCGCCCGATGTGCTGCTGCTCGCGGCGGGCGGCATCGCCGACGGGCGGGGACTTGCCGCTGCGCTGATGCTGGGGGCGGATGGCGTGCTCGTCGGCTCGCGGCTCTGGGCCTCGTGTGAGGCGCAGGTGAGCGAGGCGATGACCGGCGCCGCCATCGCCGCCACCGGCGACGAGACCGTCCGCTCGACCGTGATGGATGCCGCGCGCGGCCTGCGCTGGCCCGCCCGCTATACCGCGCGGGTACTGCGCAATCCCGTGACCGAGCGGTGGCACGATAACCCCGAGGGCCTGCGTGCCGACGGGGCGGCGCAGGCGGAGTGGGCCGCGGGCTGGGCGGAGGGCGATCCCACGCGCGCCAACACCTTTGTGGGAGAGGCCGCGGGCCTCATCCATGACCGCCCGCCGGTGGCCGATATCATCACGCGCATGACTGCCGAGGCGGAGGCTTTGCTGCGGCGGGGCGTGACAGATAATTAAAACCTATTGAAATGATCTGAAAAGAGAATTTTACCTAATTCTCTTGATTTGTTAGAATCGTTCCAGATTCGCGCCGTGCAGCCTGTGCGGCGTGCGAAACACGCTAACCGAACCGGAGGACAAGATGGACGGCAACGACATAGGCAAATGCCCCGTCATGCATGGCGGACAGACCGAGAGCGGCAAGAGCGTCACCGACTGGTGGCCCAGGATGCTCAACCTCGACATCCTGCACCAGCATGACACCAAGACCGATCCGCTGGGCCAGGAGTTCGACTATCGCGAGGCGGTTCGCGGCCTCGATGTCGAGGCGGTGAAGGATGATCTCAAGGCGCTGATGACCGAGAGCCAGGAGTGGTGGCCGGCCGATTGGGGCCATTACGGCGGTCTGATGATCCGGCTGGCATGGCACGCGGCGGGCAGCTATCGCCTTGCTGACGGGCGCGGCGGCGCGGGCACCGGCAACATCCGTTTCGCCCCGCTCAACTCGTGGCCCGACAACGGCAACCTCGACAAGGCGCGCCGCATCCTGTGGCCGATCAAGAAGAAATACGGCAACAGGCTGAGCTGGGCCGATCTCATCATCCTCGCGGGCAACATGGCCTATGAATCGATGGGGCTGAAAACGTTCGGATTTTCCTTCGGCCGCGAGGATATCTGGCATCCCGAGAAGGATACCTACTGGGGCGCCGAGCGCGAGTGGCTCGCGCCGTCGGACAACCGCTATGAGGATGTGGGCAAGCCCGACACGATGGAGAACCCGCTGGCCGCCGTGCAGATGGGTCTCATTTACGTCAACCCCGAGGGCGTCAACGGCCAGCCCGACCCGCTGAAAACCGCCGGTCAGGTGCGCGAGACCTTTGCCCGGATGGCGATGAACGACGAGGAGACCGCGGCGCTGACCTGCGGCGGGCACACCGTGGGCAAGTGCCACGGCAATGGCGATGCCAATGCGCTCGGGGCCGAGCCCGAGGGCGCGGATGTCGAGACGCAGGGCCTTGGCTGGATCAACCCCAACCTCAAGGGCGCGGCCACCAACGCGATCACCTCGGGCATCGAGGGCGCGTGGACAACCAACCCGACGCAGTGGGACATGGGCTATTTCAAGCTGCTCTTCG
>JADQCC010000298.1 GCA_016278295.1 Roseovarius sp.
TGTCCGCGACCCCGAGACCGGCACACCGTCGCGCGATCACGCGCTTTTCCGCGAGGTAACAGAGCGCATCCGCGACAGCACCACCGACGTGGTGCTCAACCTCACCGCCGGAATGGGCGGCGACCTGATGTTCGACGGCACCGAGGCGATGGCCCGGATGTCCCCGGCCTCGGACATGGCCGGCGCGGCGGAACGGGTGGCCCATGTCGTCGATTGCCGCCCCGAGATCTGCACGCTCGATTGCGGCACGATGAATTTCGCCGAGGCCGATTACGTCATGGTCAACACGCCGGGGATGCTGCGCGACATGGCCGCGCGCATGGTGGCCGCCGGGACGCGGATCGAGATCGAGGCGTTCGATACCGGCCACCTGTGGTTCGCGAAGCAGCTCGTGAACGAAGGGATCATCCCCGACCCGGTGCTGGTGCAGCTTTGCATGGGGGTGCCGTGGGGCGCGCCCGACGATCTCAATACCTTCCTCGCGATGGTGAACAACGTGCCCGCGGGCTGGCACTGGTCGGCCTTCGGCCTCGGGCGCAACGAGATGCCCTATGTCGCGGCGGCGGTGCTGGCCGGGGGCAACGTGCGCGTGGGGCTAGAGGACAACCTGATGCTCGACAAGGGCGTGCTCGCCACCAACGCCCAGCTTGTCGAGCGCGCGGCAGGCATCGTCGAGGCGATGGGCGCGCGGGTGATCGGCCCTGACGCGGTGCGCGAGCGGCTGCATCTGGAAAAGAGGGCCCCGCTGTGAGCGGCGCACCCCGCAAGGCCGCCATCATCGGCGGCGGCGTCATCGGCGGCGGCTGGGCGGCGCGCTTCCTGCTCGCGGGCTGGGACGTGGCGGTGTTCGACCCCGACCCGCAGACCCCGCGCAAGATCGGCGAAGTGCTCGACAATGCCCGCGCCGCGCTCCCCGCGCTTTCCGACCTGCCGATGCCCACAGAGGGCCACCTCACCTTCGCCGACAGCATCGCCGGGGCGGTGGCGGGGGCGGCCTATGTGCAGGAATCGGTGTCCGAGCGGATCGCGCTCAAGCACCGGGTCTATGCCGAGATACAAGAGACCGCACCGGATGCGCCGCTGGGGTCGTCCACCTCGGGCTATCGCCCCTCGGTGTTGCAGGAAGAGGCGGCAACCCCGGCCTCGATCTTCGTCGCGCACCCGTTCAACCCGGTCTACCTGCTGCCTCTGGTAGAACTCGTGCCCTCTCCCGCCACCGCGCCGCAGGTGATCGAGACGGCCAAGGGAATATTGCACGAAATCGGCATGTTCCCCCTCCATGTCCGCAAGGAGATCGACGCCCACATCGCCGACCGCCTGCTAGAGGCCGTCTGGCGCGAGGCGCTGTGGCTGGTGCGCGATGGCGTGGCCACAACCGAGGAAATCGACGACGCGATCCGCATGGGCTTTGGCCTGCGCTGGGCACAGATGGGCCTGTTCGAGACCTACCGCATCGCCGGGGGCGAGGCCGGGATGCGCCATTTCCTCGGTCAGTTCGGCCCCTGCCTGCAAGAGCCGTGGACGCGGCTGATGGACGTGCCCGAATATGACGACGCCCTCGTTGACCTGATCGCCGGACAATCGGATGCGCAATCGGGCCACCATTCGATCCGCGAGCTGGAGCGTATCCGCGACCGCAACCTCGTGGGCTTCCTGCGGGTGCTCAAGGAAAACGGCTGGGGCGCGGGGCGGGTGATCGCCGATCACGACGCGCGCCGCGCGCGCACAGAGGAGTGACCGGGATGGATTTCGCCCTCACCGACGAACAGCGCATGATCGTCGAAACCACCCGCGCCTTTGTCGAGGCGGAACTGTTCCCGCACGAGGCCCTGATCGAACGCACCGGCCACTTGCCGATGGACCTCGTGGCCGAGATCCAGAAAAAGGCGATGGCCGCCGGGCTCTATGCCGCCAACATGCCCGAGGAGGTGGGCGGCGCGGGGCTCGATACGCTGACCTGGCTGCTCTACGAGCGCGAGCTTGGCCGGGCGAGCTATGCGCTGCACTGGACCTGCGTGGCGCGCCCCTCCAACATCCTGCTCGCCGGGACGCCAGAGCAGCGCGCGCGCTACCTCATGCCCTGCATCCGCGGCGAGACCTGGGATTGCCTCGCCATGACCGAGCCAGACGCCGGATCGGACCTGCGCGGAATGCGCGCCACCGCCCGCCGCGACGGCGGCGACTGGGTGCTCGACGGCACCAAGCATTTCATCAGCCACGCCGATATCGCGGGCTTCACCATCGCCTTCATGGCCACCGGCGAAGACGAGACGCCGAGGGGCAAGCGCAAGCGCATCACCGCGTTCTTCGTCGACAAGGGCACGCCCGGTTTCACGGTCCGCCCCGGCTATCGCTCGGTTTCGCATCGCGGCTATACCAATGCGATCCTCGAATTCGACGGCTGCCGGGTGCCTGACGCCAACGTGCTGGGCGAGGTGCACAAGGGCTTCGACGTGGCCAACGAATGGCTGGGGGCCACCCGGCTCCAGGTTGCGGCCACCAGCCTCGGGCGGGCGGAACGCGCGCTAACTCTCGCGCTCGACTGGGCCGCCGAACGCCGTCAGTTCGGCCAGCGCATCGGCAAATTTCAGGGCGTGTCGTTCAAGCTCGCCGACATGGCGACGGAACTGAAGGCCGCCGAGCTGCTGACCCTCTGGGCCGGATGGAAGGCCGATCAGGGCACGGTCACCGATGCCGACATGGCGATGGCCAAGGTCAAGGCGACGGAGGTGCTGGCGATGATCGCCGACGAGGCGATCCAGATCCACGGCGGCATGGGCCTGATGGAGGAATTGCCGCTTGAGCGTATCTGGCGCGACGCGCGGATCGAGCGCATCTGGGAGGGCACCTCCGAGATCCAGCGCCACATCATCAGCCGCGCACTGCTCCGCCCACTGGGCGGCTGAGGGGGTGGGCGGCATGACCGAGCTTTCACGCCTCCTGCGTCCCCGCCACGTCGCGGTGATGGGTGCAGGTTGGGCGACGAACGTGATCGCGCAATGCGTGGCGATGGGCTTCGCCGGCGAGGTCTGGCCGGTGCACCCGACGCGCGCCGAAATCGGCGGGCGCCCCTGCTACCCAAGCCTCGCCGCCCTGCCCGCCGCC
>JADQCC010000217.1 GCA_016278295.1 Roseovarius sp.
GCGCCCCGCCACCTGGCCCGAGGCGCTGGGCGCGGCCGCCAAGGCGATCAAGGGAGCCTCGAAGCTCACCGGCCTGGTGGGCGATCTGGCCCCGGTCGAGGCCGCGTTCTCGCTCAAGCGCCTCGTCGAGGGGCGCGGCGGCGTGGTCGAGTGCCGCACCGACGACGCGCAACTGCCCGCCGAAAACCGCTCCGGCTATGCCGGCACCGCGCGGATCGAGGAAATCGACACGGCGAAACACATCACCCTCATCGGCACGGACCCCTGCACAGAGGCGCCGGTTCTGGGCGCGCGTATCCGCAAGGCGTGGCTCGCCGGGGCCGAGGTGATCCATGTCGGCCAACCGGCGGACCTGACCTTCGAGGCCACGCAGATGGGCGCGCGCAACAAGTTCCTCGCGCGGCTCGTCAAGGACGCGGCCCCGACCGAGGGCGCGCTGGTCATCGTCGGACAGGGCGCGCTGCGGGGGCCGGGCGGCGCGGCGGCGCTCAGCCATGCCATGCAGCTGGCCGAGACGCAGGGCGCGGGCCTGCTGGTGCTGCACACGGCAGCGGGCCGGGTCGGCGCGATGGACGTGGATGCCACCTGCGAAGGCGGGATAGAGGCGGCGCTCGACGGTGCCGACGTGGTCTACAACCTCGGCGGCGACGAGATCGACATTCCCGCCGGGGCCTTTACCATCTACCAGGGCAGCCACGGCGACCGTGGCGCGCACCGCGCCGACGTGATCCTGCCGGCGGCGGCCTGGACCGAGGAGCAGGGCCTCTTCGTCAACACCGAAGGCCGCCCGCAACTGGCCCTGCGCTCCGGCCACCCGCCGGGCGACGCCAAGGAGAACTGGGCGATCCTGCGCGCGCTCTCGGGCGAGCTGGACAGCACCCTGCCGTGGGACAGCCTCGCGCAGCTTCGTCAGGCGCTGGTGGCAGAGGTGCCGCACCTTGCGCGCATCGACGAGGTGCCGGAAAACGACTGGCAGCCGGTCGCCGACGCCGAACTCGGGGCGGGGCAACTGGAGGCCGCGATCGCGGATTTCTACCTGACCAACCCGATCGCGCGCGCCAGCGAACTGATGGCGGAACTGAGCGCCAATGCCAGGGCGCGCCGCGAGCGTCCGGTGGCGGCAGAGTGAGAATGGCGGCGGCGCTCATATCCGCGCTGGCCCTGTCGGGCTGTGCCGAGGGCGACGCCAAGCCGGTCTTCGCCCCCGTCTATGACGGGATCGAAACCCGCCTTCTGGATGGCGACCTGGTGAATTTCCGGGTCGCCATGCGCGGGGCGCGCGACGAGGCCGATGTCGAGCGCTATGCCGAATGCGCCGCCGCGCAATACGCGCTCATCCGCGGCTACGGTTTTGCGCGCCATGTGCGTACCCTCGTGACCGAAGAGGGTGGAATCTGGCGCGGCGATGCGATTTACACGATCTCGGCGGCGCTGCCGCGCGGATTAAAGACGATCGACGCCCAAGTGACAGCCGCCAATTGCGCGGAAAACGGAATACCGATGGTGTGAGGACAAGGACCCAATGGCTGAATTCTTGACAACCCCGTTCGGCACCTTCGTGCTGATCCTCGCGCAGAGCCTTGCCGTGGTCGGCTTCGTCATGGTGTCGCTGCTGTTCCTCGTCTACGGCGATCGCAAGATATGGGCGGCGGTGCAGATGCGGCGGGGGCCCAACGTGGTGGGCGTCTTCGGCCTGCTTCAGACGGTCGCCGACGCGCTCAAATACGTGGTCAAGGAGGTGGTCGTGCCCGCCGGCGCCGACAAGACGGTGTTCATGCTGGCGCCGCTCACCTCGTTCGTGCTGGCGGTCCTCGCCTGGGCGGTGATCCCGCTCAACGAGGGCTGGGTGCTGTCCGACATCAACGTGGCGATCCTCTTTGTCTTCGCCGTCTCCTCGCTCGAGGTGTACGGCGTCATCATGGGCGGCTGGGCGTCGAACTCCAAGTATCCGTTCCTCGGCAGCCTGCGGTCGGCGGCGCAGATGATCTCTTACGAGGTGTCGCTCGGGCTCATCATCATCGGCGTCATCATCTCCACCGGCTCGCTGAATTTCGGCGCCATCGTCGCGGCACAGGATACCGCCTACGGCTTCTTCGGGTGGTACTGGCTGCCGCACCTGCCGATGGTGTTCCTGTTCTTCATCTCCGCGCTGGCCGAAACCAACCGCCCGCCCTTTGACCTGCCAGAGGCGGAATCAGAGCTGGTGGCGGGCTACCAGGTGGAATATTCGGCAACGCCCTTCCTGCTGTTCATGGCGGGCGAATACATCGCCATCTTCCTGATGTGCGCGCTGACCTCGCTGTTGTTCTTCGGCGGCTGGCTGTCGCCGATTCCGGGCCTGCCCGACGGGGTGGCATGGATGATCGCCAAGATGGCGTTCTTCTTCTTCCTCTTCGCGATGGTCAAGGCGATCACCCCGCGCTACCGCTACGATCAGCTCATGCGCATCGGCTGGAAGGTGTTCCTGCCGCTGTCGCTCGGCTGGGTGGTGATCGTGGCGTTCCTCGCGAAATTCGAAGTGTTCGGCGGGTTCTGGGCCCGCTGGGCGATTGGAGGCTGATCCATGACGCAGATCGACTATAACCGCGCCGCCGGGTATTTCCTGCTCAAGGATTTCTTCGTCGGCTTCAAGCTGGGGCTGAAGTACTTCTTCGCGCCCAAGGCGACGCTCAACTACCCGCATGAAAAGGGGCCGCTCTCGCCGCGGTTCCGCGGCGAGCACGCGCTTCGGCGCTATCCCAATGGCGAGGAGCGGTGCATCGCCTGCAAGCTGTGCGAGGCGGTCTGCCCCGCGCAGGCGATCACCATCGACGCCGAGCCGCGCGACGACGGCAGCCGCCGCACCACGCGCTATGACATCGACATGACGAAATGCATCTATTGCGGCTTCTGCCAGGAGGCGTGCCCGGTGGATGCCATCGTCGAGGGCCCGAATTTCGAATTCGCCACCGAGACCCGCGAAGAGCTGTTCTACGACAAGGCAAAGCTGCTTGCGAACGGCGACCGCTGGGAGGCCGAAATCGCCCGCAACCTCGAACTGGATGCCCCCTACCGATGAGCGA
>JADQCC010000233.1 GCA_016278295.1 Roseovarius sp.
ACCCCGCCTTCGTGCATGGCGGGCCGTTCGCCAACATCGCGCATGGCTGCAACTCGGTCATCGCCACCAACACCGCGCTGCGGCTGAGCGACTACGTGGTGACCGAGGCGGGCTTTGGCGCCGATCTGGGCGCCGAGAAGTTCATGAACATCAAGTGCCGCAAGGCCGGGCTCGCGCCCGATTGCGTGGTGCTGGTGGCGACCGTGCGCGCGATGAAGATGAACGGCGGCGTGGCCAAGGCCGATCTGGGTGCCGAGAATGTCGCGGCCGTCGAGGAGGGCTGCGCCAATCTCGGGCGGCATATCGGCAACCTCAAGTCCTTTGGCGTGCCGGTGGTCGTGGCGATCAACCATTTCGTCACCGACACCGATGCCGAGATCGCGGCGGTCAAGGCCTATGTCGAGACGCAAGGCAGCCAGGCGGTGCTCAGCCGCCACTGGGAGCTGGGCGGCGAGGGGGCCGAGGGGCTCGCGCAGAAGGTGATCGAGATCGCCGAGAGCGGCGCGTCGCAATTCGCCCCGCTCTACCGCGACGAGATGCCGCTTTTCGAGAAGATCGAGACCATCGCCAAGCGCATCTACCGCGCCGACGAGGTGCTGGCGGATCAGAAGATCCGCAACCAGTTGAAGGACTGGGAGGCACAGGGCTATGGCAACCTGCCCGTTTGCATGGCCAAGACGCAATACAGCTTTACCACCGATCCGAACCGGCGCGGCGCGCCCACCGGGCATTCGGTGCCGGTCCGCGAGGTGCGGCTGTCGGCGGGGGCGGGGTTCGTCGTGGTGGTCTGTGGTGAGATCATGACCATGCCGGGCCTGCCATCGCGCCCGGCGGCGGAAAACATCCGCCTCAACGACGCGGGCCAGATCGAGGGGCTGTTCTGATCCGGTGCCGCGCGAGGTGAACAACATGCGTGCACAGATCATCGACGGCAAGGCCATCGCCACCCGGATGCGGAGCGAGACCCGCGCGCAGGCGCAGGCGCTGGCCGAGACCGGCTGGATGCCGCGGCTGGTGTCGGTCAGCGTGGGCGACACCGCCGCCGCCGAGATCTACGTGCGCAACCAGGGCCGCGCGGCAGAGCAGGCGGGGGTGGAGTTCGAGACCCGCGCCTACCCCGAGGACATCTCGCTGGAGCAGTTGACCGGGGTGCTGACCGGGCTCAATGCCGACCCGCGCGTCAACGGCATCATCATCCAGCGCCCGCTGCCCGCGCATATCCCGGTCAAGGCGCTGCAAAAGGCGGTGCACCCGCTCAAGGACGTGGAGGGGATGCACCCCGCCTCGATCGGCAATATCGTCTACAACGATCTCGCGCTCGGGCCGTGCACCGCGGTGGCGGCGGTGGAAATCCTCAAGACGCTGCCACTGGGCCTCAAGGGGCTGGACGTGACGGTGATCGGCCATTCCGAGATCGTGGGCAAGCCCATCGCCTTTCTGATGATGGGGCTGGGCGCGACGGTGACGGTGTGCCATCACATGACGCGCTCGGTGCCGATGCATTCGCGCGCCTCCGACGCGGTGTTCGTGGCGGTGGGCAAGCCGGGGCTGGTCACCGGCGAGATGCTGAAGCCCGGCGCGGCGCTCATTGATATCGGCATCAACCGGGTCGAGACGCCCGAGGGCGGCCGCACGGTGGGTGACGCGGATTTCGACAGTTGCGCCGAGGTGGCGGGCTGGATCACGCCGGTGCCGGGCGGGGTCGGGCCGGTGACGGTGTCGGTGCTGATGCAGAACGCGGTGCTGGCCACGCGGATGCAGATGGAGCATTACCGCGCCACCTATACCGGCGCGGCGGAATAACGGGAAAGGACACGGGCAATGAGCGCGACGATCATCGACGGCAAGGCCTTTGCGGCCACCATCCGGGGCAAGGTGGGCGATCATGTCAGCCGGCTGAAGGAGACGCACGGGATCACCCCCGGCCTTGCCGTGGTGCTGGTGGGCGAGGATCCGGCCAGCCAGGTCTATGTCCGCTCCAAGGGCAAGCAGACCGCCGAGGCGGGGATGAACTCCTACGAGCACAAGCTCGATGCGGGCACCTCGCAGGCCGATCTGCTGGCGCTCATCGACACGCTCAACAACGATGCGGACGTGCATGGCATCCTCGTGCAACTGCCGCTGCCCGGGCATATCGACTCGGACCTCGTGATCAATTCCATCGACCCGGCCAAGGACGTGGACGGCTTTCACATCTCCAACGTCGGCCTGCTGGGCACCGGGCAGAAAAGCATGGTGCCCTGCACGCCGCTGGGCTGCCTGATGATGCTGCGCGATCATCTGGGATCGCTGAGCGGGCTGGATGCGGTGGTGGTCGGGCGCTCGAACATCGTCGGCAAGCCGATGGCACAGCTTCTGCTGGGCGAGAGCTGCACCGTGACCATCGCGCATTCGCGCACCCGCGACCTGCCCGACGTGGTGCGCCGCGCCGATATCGTGGTGGCCGCCGTCGGCCGCCCCGAAATGGTGCCGGGCGAGTGGATCAAGCCGGGGGCCACGGTGATCGACGTCGGGATCAACCGGGTCGAGGCACCCGAGCGCGGCACCAACGAGGATGGCAGCGTCAAGACCCGGCTGGTTGGCGATTGCCATTTCGAGAGCTGCGCGGCGGTGGCGGGCGCGATCACCCCGGTGCCGGGCGGCGTGGGGCCGATGACCATCGCCTGCCTGCTGGCCAACACCGTCACCGCCTGCTGCCGCGCGAATGGCCTGCCAGAGCCCGAGGGCCTCACCGCCTGAGGCGGGCCGGGGGCCGCCTTTGGCCTGGAGCGGTCGTTTGGCATTTGGTCCCGGCGCGGAATAGAGGCGCGTTTACGCGCCGCCGCGCGAGCGCCCGACCGCCCCCTCGGGCGGGCGCTTTTGCAACGCTGCAAGAAGCTGAAATATAAGAGGTATCTTGCACCATAAATCGCATAGCACAAGCCGAACCGCGCCCACCCGGCGGTCGGGCGCTCGCGCGGCTCCTCAACCAGTGCGCTGAACGACCGCATCAGGCCCTTTTCACCCCCCTATGCCATAACAAGGCTTGCACCGGCGCGC
>JADQCC010000047.1 GCA_016278295.1 Roseovarius sp.
ACGCCGGATGATCCGCCGCGCCAGTCGAAGCCGAAGCGATGGCGCCGATTGTGTCGCTGGACCGTTCATGTCGCGGTCCTTTCGGCGATCGGCGCGCGGGTGATGTCGATCGCTTCGGCGCCGCTTTCGTCTAGGCAGCGGTCTTCGACCTGCAAGGTCACGAAGAAAAAGCCGAAGCGGTCTCGCAGCATACCGTGCGCGGCCTTGAGCACTTCCTGTGGATCGGCGTGCTCCCGCACGCGCAGGTGACCGGAAAATACGTGCTTTCCGCTGGTCAGTGCCCAAGCGTGGACGTGGTGTGCGTCGGCCACGCCGTCGAGGGCTTCGAGCATCCGCGTGACCTCTGGAAGGCGGACGTCGGCCGGAGTGCCTTCCATTAGCAGGTGCATGGAGTCGCGCAGGATGCCCCAGCTCGCCCAGAGCAGCACGAAGCCGAAGGCCATGCCGAGGATCGGGTCGATGAGCAGGAAGCCCGTGAATTTGATCACCAATGCGGTCACGATGATCAGCAGGCTGCCGACGAAGGTCTGGATGATGTGCCACAGCGCGCCTTTCACGTTCAGATCGCTCTGGCTCTGCTTCCAGATCAGCCCGAGCGAGATCAACTCGGTCATCAGCCCACCGGCGGCGGCCAGCAGCATCGGGCCGGTCGGCAACTCGATCGGGTCCGACAGGCGCATCGCCGCCATCACGATCACCACCAGCGCCATGCCGAGCAGGAAGCCGCCATTGACCAGCGCACCGATGAGTTCGGCCCGATACCAGCCGAAGCTGCGATCCGCGTCGGCGGGACGCCGGGCCAGACGGGCGGCGACAATCGCCACCAGCACGCCTCCGACCGCGGAGAAGGTGTGGAACGCGTCCGAAATGACCGCGATCGACCCGGTCCAGAGGCCGATGCCCATCTCGATGACGAAGTAGATCCCCGTAAGCCAGGCGGAGATCGCCATTCCGCGCCCGCTCGACGGCATGTGCCCGTGATGCCCGTTGGCCATGAATTTTTCCTTTCGATCAGAGCCGGACGCGGCGAAGCCGCAGCGCGTTGGAGATGACCGAGACCGACGAGAGGCTCATCGCCGCCGCCGCGATCATGGGTGACAGTAGCAGCCCCACGACCGGATAGAGGATCCCGGCCGCGATCGGCACGCCCGCCACGTTATAGGCGAAGGCGAAGATTAGGTTCTGGCGGATGTTGCGCAGCGTCGCCTCGGCCAGCCTGCGCGACCGCACGAGCCCCACCAGATCGCCGCGCATCAGCGTGATGCCCGCGCTTTCCACCGCTACGTCGGTGCCTGTGCTCATGGCGATGCCGACATCGACCGCCGCCAGCGCCGGGGCGTCGTTCACCCCGTCGCCGATTCCGCTGCCGTCTGACCGCCTCAATCGACACGTCAGGCGCAAGTGCGGACGCTCCAATTTGCGCACCAGCCGCCGCACGGAGACCGCGTCCGCCCCGATCTCCCCATGGGATCTGACTTCGCCCTTCCGACCACTCTCCGCGACCGCCACGGCGTGCCTGCTCTTCGATGCATCCAATCCGATGAAAACTTCGCTATTCTCGACCATGGTTCGTCCTCCTGGCTTGAGGCTCTGCTCTCCGAGCAACCCTCGTTGAAAGCCGCCAGTGTAGGGCGAACCACCCCGTCACGGGCCAGCCGCAGAAGGGGGATTGCCAACTTGTTTGCCCGTCGGCGTTCGCATAGGCAGCCGGTATGAAGATACCTTGCACGATGCCTCGCCTGAAAGGCTACCGTTTTCCCCGCGAGATCATCGCCTATGGGTAGCTCCCGCCACTCAGCTGTGCCTTGAATATTTCTGCCAAGGCAAGCGCGGGTTTGCTCAGCACCTCACCCTTGAGTGTCGCAATTCCGATGTCCCGAACGACCTCCGGTTCGGACAGTGACAAGACCCGAACGTGCTCCGGCATCTGAGCAGGAACCGCCAGCTTCGGGACGAGGCCTATCCCCAACCCGGATGTCGCCAAGTCCACCAAAGTAGCCGCTTGGCGCACACTGCAAGCAATGTTCAGCGATCGTCCGGACCGTTCGAGATATTCCGTTAGCATCGAGGGCGTCTCCCGCTCATCTTGCCGCACAATGACGGGCATTCCTTGCATGACGAGAAGTGGCAGACTCGACAGAAAGTCGAGAGAAAGCGTTTCTGGAAGACCCTCGAAATGGTCACGAGAGCCCAGAGCCACGAGTGGTTCGCGCAGCAGGCGCTTGAACACCAAGTCCGACTTGGCTTGCACAAAGGGAGTTATGCCAAAATCGATTTCCCGTTCCCGAACGGCGTTCAGCAAATCGTTTGATGTGACCTCTCGAACCTGAAGCGCCACTTTCGGAAAACGGGCGCGAAACTGCGTCAATACGGGGGCGAGAGTCCCTGCAGCCACCGTAGGAGCGCATCCAAAGACGACGCGCCCCATTCTTCGTTCAGCTGCATCGCGCGCCTCGGAGATTCCGTCTTCGAGACTGCGGATCGAGTTCTGGACCCGTTCCAGCAGGAGCGCGCCATCCGGCGTCGGGGTGACACTGCGCGTTGTACGCTCCAGCAATTTTAGTCCGATCTGATCTTCAAGCTCGGCGACCTGCATGCTGATCGCCGATGGTGTGCGGCCAAGTTCCTCAGCGGCCCGTGTGAAACTGCGCAACTGGGCAACCTGAGCGAACGTGTGCAAGAGTTTGAGATTGACGGACATCAGCGTCCTCCATGGGCAAGTCGACGGGTGGCAACGCGTCGCTCGTCGAGCGCGCTTGATTACTTTAGATAATCTGCAAAATTGGTCAGTTTTACAAAATTGAATGAACAATCTCGGTTCGTCTACCCTTCAAGATACGGAGTCTGCGACGCTCGCGACGCGCTCCTGAACAGAATTCTAATCAAGTGTGGAGGACGCAATGTCTTATGCGAAGCGTATCGGTTATCTGGTCAAGCGCGATGATCTGACCCTGGAGCAATTTCATGCGCATTGGCTCGGGACGCACGCGGAGCTTTGCAAGAAGCTTCCCGGTCTCCGCCGCTACACCACC
>JADQCC010000034.1 GCA_016278295.1 Roseovarius sp.
CGCGCCCGCGCGCAGCGCGCGCCGCGCCACCTCGGGCGGGGCGGTGCCCGACAGGATCGCCACCGGGCAGCCCGCCTGTTCGCGCATCCGCGCGAGACCGGCGAGCGCCGCCATCCCCGGCATCCGGTAGTCGAGCAGCACGAGGTCGAACCCGCCCTGCGCGCGCACCATTGCGAGGGCATCGTCGAATTTACCGGCCACCGCCACGTCGAAGCCCCCCTCGCTGCGCAGGTAGGCGGCGAGCGTATCGCGCACGAGGTCATGATCGTCGGCGAGCAAAACGCGGCTCATCGTGTCTCCGGTTCGGTGAGTGTTCGTCTTGAGAGCGGATTGAGTGTAATCTGGCGTCACGGGAATGACAAATGCGTGATTGCACGCCGGACCGCAAGACGCCACCCCACGCAAAAGCATAGGGGGGCTGGGCACGCGGCGGAAATTGCCGAGACTGGTCGCGCACGAAGGGGGAGGGATCATGCCGCACCGCATCGTCGCGATCATCCGGGTGGTCGGCGCGTTCGCGCTGTGCCTTGCCGTGGCATGGGCCGCATCGGGGCAGCCGGCGGAGGCGGAGGACCGGGCGCGGCTGGTCATTCTCGCGCCGGACGGCACACGGCTTGCCGCGCTCGACCGCGCGGACATGGCCGCGCTGCCGCAGACCGCGTTCACCACGCAAACGATCTGGACCGAGGGGATACAGCGTTTCAAAGGCGTGTCGCTGGCCACGCTGCTCGCGCGGACCGGCATCACCGCCCGGCGGCTCGACCTGGTGGCGGTGAACGACTACACCGTCTCGCTGTCGGCCGACGAGATCGGCCCGGTCTATCCGGTGGTCGCGCACAGCCGCAACGGCGCGCCGATGAGCCTGCGCGACAAGGGGCCGTTCTGGCTGGTCTACGATTACGACAGCAATCCCGATTTCCAACGCGAGACCGTGTACATGCGCAGCATCTGGCAGCTTGACCGGATCACCGTGTACCCGGCGGCGGAGTGAGGGGGCCGGCGGCGGATGCGGGACACCGAGCATCACCGTCTGTCCGCGCGCGAGCGGTTCGCGCTGGCGCTGCTGGCGGTGTTCGCCATCGGCTGCATGATCGCGGCGGTGATCATCACCTCGCATGTGCTGGCGCGGATCGGCGAGTATGGCACGGCGCGCGACGACAACCTGCAATGGACCATCTCGCAGATCGAGGTGGACCAGCTCAAGTTCCAGCTGGCGCTGGAGACCCTCGGCCGCGCAGACCCTGAGGCGCCGGATGCCGTGCGGCGGCGGTTCGACCTGCTCTACAGCCGCACCACGACGCTGCGCACCGCGCCCGCCTATCGCGCCGCGCTGGCGCGCTCGCAGGCGGCGGGCGAGGCGGGGCGGGTGATGGCGATCCTCGACGAGATGATCCCGTTCATCGACGGCGGCGACGCCGACCTCGTGGCGGCGCGCGCGGCGCTGCGCGCGCAGGCAGCCCGGATGACCCCGCCCATTCGCCAGATCGCCGCCGCCGCGCTGGCCATCGACGCGCACCGCTCGGACGCCGAGCGCAGGCAGTTGACCGCGCAGATCGTGACCCTGACGGCGCTGAGCACGATGATGTTCGTGGCGCTGTTTATGTTGCTGGTGCTGCTGTGGCGGCTGTATCGCGGGCGGCTCCGGGCCGAGGCGGCGATGGCGGCGGCGCGCGACGAGGCGCTGGCCGCCGAGCGGATGCGCGCGCGGTTTCTCGGTATGACGAGCCACGAGATGCGCACCCCGCTCAACGGCCTGCTGGGCGCGCTCGAACTGCTGGAGGACAGCGATCTCGACAGCGATCAGCGCGATCACGCGCGGCTCATGCGGCTGAGCGGCGAGGCGTTGCGCACCCATATCGACGAGGCGCTGGGCGGGCTCGGGCCGCCCGGCGACGCGCCGGTGCTGCGCCCGGCGCCGTTCGATCTGGACGCGCTGCTCGCCGATCTGGTGGCGGGGCAGAGGATCGCCGCCGAGGCGCGCGGCAACGCGCTCCGGCTCGACCCGGCGCAGGCCCGTCTGGGCACCGCCGTCGGCGACGCGCGGCGTCTGGGGCAGGTGTTGCTCAACCTCGTGGCCAACGCCGTCAAATTCACCCGCGACGGCACCATCACCCTGTCGGCGCGGCGCGACACCGGCGACGCGGTGGTGTTTGCCGTGCACGATACCGGGATCGGCATCGCCGAGGCCGCGCAGCCGGCGATCTTCGAGGATTTCATCCGCCTGTCCGACAGCGCCGGGGCGACACAGGAAGAGGCCGGCGGGACCGGGCTGGGGCTTGGCATCGCGCGGCGGATCGTGTCCGCGATGGGCGGGCATATCGACGTCGAGAGCAGCCCCGGCGCTGGCAGCATCTTTACCGTGCGGGTGCCCCTGCCGCCGGCAACGGAGGATGAGGTGGCGCAGCACGAGGCGGGGGCCGCCGCCCTACCCCGCGCCCTGCGCGTGCTGGTTGTCGAGGACACCCCGGCAAGCCGCACCGTGACCGGGACGATGCTGGAGCGCGACGGGCACGAGGTGGTGCTGGCCGCGGACGGGATCGAGGCGGTCCGGGCCGCCGAAGAGGCCACTTTCGACCTGATCCTGATGGATGTCGACATGCCGCGGCTGGACGGGATCGAGGCGACCCGGCGCATCCGCGCGGACGGCGGCCCCAACGCGGCCACGCGGATCGTCGCGCTGACCGCCTATCACGGCGCGCGCACCGAGGCGCGGTTGCGGGAGGCCGGGGCCTGCGCCGTCGAGGTCAAGCCGCTGTCGCGGGCCGCGCTACGCGGGTTCGTCGCGCAGGTGCCGCAGGACGAGGCGCTGGTGAATGCCGAGCATATCGCGCAGATGCGGGCCGCCCTGTCCGAGGCACAGATGGCCGGGACGATGGCGGCGCTGGGACGCGAGGCGGAGGCGCTGCTGGCCGATCTGGAGGCGGGTATGCCCGACGATCCGGGCGCGCGCATCCACAGGTTTGCCGGGACCGCCGGGGCCTGCGGCGCCACGGCCCTGCACGCAAGGCTGGGGCAGATCGAGGCG
>JADQCC010000042.1 GCA_016278295.1 Roseovarius sp.
CCCGAGGGGCGCGCGCCGATGCGCGAGGGCACGCCGATTTTTGCCGCCCCCGAGAGCGGCGAGGCCGTGGGCCACGTCACCTCCGGCGCCTTTGGGCCCACGGTCCAGGGGCCGGTGTCGATGGGCTACGTCCCGCGTGACCTCGCCACCAAGGGCACCACGGTTTACGGTGAGGTGCGCGGCAGGCGGATGGCGGCCACGGTCGTCGCGCTGCCCTTCACCCCGGCCAATTTCAAACGCTGAGCAACAGGGAGAGACCCACATGAAATTCACAGAAGAACACGAATGGCTCCGTGCCGAGGACGATGTCGTCACCGTCGGCATCACCGGCCACGCCGCCGAGCAACTGGGCGACGTGGTGTTCGTCGAACTGCCCGAAGTGGGCACGATCGTTACCCGCGACGACGAGGTCGTGGTGATCGAGAGCGTCAAGGCCGCATCGGACATCCGCGCGCCGCTCGACGGCGAAATTGTCGAGGTCAACGAGGCGCTGGTGGACGAGCCCGGCAAGGTCAACGAGGACCCCCTGGGCGATGCGTGGTTCTTCAAGATGAAACCGTCGGAGCCCGGCCAGATGGACGAGTACATGGACGAGGGGGCCTATAACAAGTTCATCGGCTGAGGGGTAGCCTTCGGCGAGAGTATTTCTGGAAAGATGAAGCAGGGGGCTGCGCAGATCGCCCCCGGCACAGCGAGGACCAAGCGATGCCCTTCACCCCGACCGACTACCTGCCTTACGATTTCGCCAACCGCCGCCATATCGGCCCCTCGCCCTCGGAAATGGACGAGATGTTCGCGGTGCTGGGGGTCGACAGCCTCGATCAGCTCATCGACGAGACGGTGCCGAAATCCATCCGGCAGGAGGCCCCGCTCGATTTCGGCAAGCCCAAGTCCGAGCGCGAATTGCTGCACCACATGCGCCGGACCGCGTCCAGGAACAAGGTGCTGACCTCGCTCATAGGGCAGGGCTATCACGGCACGGTCACGCCACCGGCGATTCAGCGCAACATCCTCGAAAACCCCGCCTGGTATACCGCCTATACCCCCTACCAGCCGGAAATCAGCCAGGGGCGGCTCGAGGCGCTGCTGAATTTCCAGACCATGGTGAGCGACCTGACCGGCCTCGAGATCGCCAACGCCTCGCTGCTTGACGAGGCGACGGCGGCAGCCGAGGCGATGACCATGGCGCAGCGCGTGTCGAAATCGAAGGCCACGGGTTTCTTCGTCGACGAGAACTGTCACCCGCAGAACATCGCGGTGATGCGCACGCGCGCCGCGCCGCTGGGCATCGAGGTGATCGTCGGCGCCCCCGACGAGATGGAGGCCGACAAGGTCTTTGGCGGGATTTTCCAGTATCCCGGCACGCACGGCCACCTGCGCGATTTCAGCGCCGAGATCGCGGCGCTGCACGAACACAAGGCCATCGGCATCGTGATCGCCGATCCGCTGGCGCTGACCCTGCTGAAAGAGCCGGGCGCGATGGGTGCCGATATCGCAGTCGGCTCCACCCAGCGCTTTGGCGTGCCGGTGGGCTATGGCGGTCCGCACGCCGCCTACATGGCCTGCCGCGACGCCTATAAACGCGCCATGCCGGGGCGCATCGTGGGGGTGAGCGTGGACAGCCACGGCAACCGCGCCTACCGCCTCAGCCTGCAGACCCGCGAACAGCATATCCGCCGCGAAAAGGCCACGTCGAACGTCTGCACCGCGCAGGCGCTCCTGGCGGTAATGGCGTCGATGTACGCGGTGTTTCACGGCCCCAAGGGGCTCAAGGCCATCGCCCAGCGCATCCACCGCAAGACGGTGCGGCTGGTCCGCGGGCTGGAGGCCGCCGGGTTTCACATCGAGCCCGGCGAGTTCTTTGACACGATCACCGTGGATGTCGGCCTCTTGCAGCGCGGCGTGCTGCAATCGGCGGTGCGCGAGGGGGTGAACCTGCGCCGCGTGGGCGAGACCCGGATCGGCATCACGCTGGACGAGCGCACCCGCCGCGCGACGGTCGAGGCGGTCTGGCGCGCCTTCGGCATCGTGATGGAGGATTGCGATTTCTCGCCCGAGTACCGCCTGCCCGAGGCGCTGGCGCGGCACAGCACGTATCTCACCCACCCGATCTTTCACATGAACCGCGCCGAGACCGAGATGATGCGCTACATGCGGCGGCTGGCCGACCGCGATCTCGCGCTCGACCGGGCGATGATCCCGCTGGGAAGCTGCACGATGAAGCTCAACTCGGCGGCCGAGATGATGCCGGTAAGCTGGCGCGAGTTCTCGCTCCTGCACCCCTTTGCCCCCGCCGACCAGGCCGAGGGCTATGCCGAGATGATCGGCGACCTCAACGCCAAGCTGTGCGAGATCACCGGCTATGCCGCGATTTCCATGCAGCCCAATTCCGGCGCGCAGGGCGAGTATGCGGGGCTCTTGACCATCGCTGCGTGGCACCGTGCGCAAGGGCAGGGGCACCGCCGCGTCTGTCTCATCCCCGTCAGCGCGCATGGCACCAACCCCGCCAGCGCGCATATGGTCGGCTGGGACGTGGTAGTCGTGAAATCGGCGGAGAACGGCGATATCGACCTCGATGATTTCCGCGCCAAGGCCGAGAAGCATTCTGAAAACCTCGCCGGGTGCATGATCACCTATCCCTCGACGCATGGCGTGTTCGAGGAAACGGTGCGCGAGGTCTGCCAGATCACCCATTCCCACGGCGGACAGGTCTATATCGACGGGGCCAACCTCAACGCGATGGTGGGCCTGTCGCGGCCCGGCGATCTGGGCGGCGACGTCAGCCACCTCAACCTGCACAAGACCTTCTGCATCCCGCATGGCGGCGGCGGGCCCGGCATGGGGCCGATCGGCGTGAAGGAACACCTCGTGCCACACCTGCCCGGCCACCCGGCGACCGGCGGCACCGAGGGACCGGTCAGCGCCGCACCCTACGGCTCGCCCTCGCTCTTGCCCATTTCCTGGGCCTACTGCCTGATGATGGGCGGCGCGGGCCTGACACAGGCGACA
>JADQCC010000085.1 GCA_016278295.1 Roseovarius sp.
GTTGTTTTCCAGCGTCTGCACCAGGTTGGGCTGCATCGCGTCCTTCAGCAGCACGGTCATCGCGCCCTCGGCCTTGATGTCGCGGCAGAACACCGGCGTGCGGTCGCGGCGGTAGGCCACGATCATCGCGCCGAGGCGATCCTCGAGATCCTTGAGGTTCTTCGACAGGCACAGGATCGCCATCACCTCCGACGCCACGGTGATGTCGAACCCGCCCTCGCGCGGAAATCCGTTGGCGACGCCGCCGAGGCTCACGTTGATCTGCCGCAGCGCGCGGTCGTTCATGTCCACCACCCGGCGCCAGACCACCCGGCGCACGTCGATATCCTGCTCGTTGCCCCAGTAGATGTGGTTGTCGATCATCGCCGACAGCAGGCTGTGCGCGCTGGTGATGGCGTGGAAATCGCCGGTGAAATGGAGGTTCATGTCCTCCATCGGCACGACCTGCGCGCGCCCGCCGCCCGCGGCGCCGCCCTTCATGCCGAAATTCGGGCCGAGGCTCGCCTCGCGGATGCAGACCGTGGCCTTCTTGCCAAGACGGTTGAGCCCGTCACCGAGACCCACGGTGGTGGTGGTCTTGCCCTCGCCCGCCGGGGTCGGGTTGATCGCGGTCACGAGCACCAGCTTGCCGGTTTTGTTGCCCTGCACCGAATCGATGAAATCCTGGCTCACCTTGGCCTTGTCATGGCCGTAGGGCAGCAGGTGATCGGACGGAATGCCGAGCTTGGCACCGATCTCCTGGATCGATTTCTTCTGGGCCTCGCGCGCGATCTCGATGTCGGATTTATAGCTCATGTCCGGTCCTTTCCCTGGGCGGGGTGGGGGGTTGCGTCACCCCCGCCTATAACGGCTTTGCCGACCCACAAGAGAGGCGAATCCGACACATCCCGCCCCACTTGCGTCGGGCTGTCGCAGGCGCGCCTCAGCGATGCATGCAATCGTGTCCCGACCATGCCGGCTGATCGGGGATGTGCAGTCGCAGCATCTCGCCCAGCGCGATTCGCCCCTCGCGCTCGACCCAGGCGGTGACGCCCCGCCGCCCCTGCGCCGCCGTCTTGAAGCTGCGGCTCGTGCCCGGCAAGTGCCCCTCGATCACCCGGGCAGGCAGGTGGCAGGGGCGGTTCTCCATGTCGATCACGAGGGTCGCGCCCGACGGCCCCTGAAGCCGCGACGACGGCGGCACATGGGTGAAATCGGGGATGCCCTCGATCACCAGCGACGCGCCCAGCCAGGCGGGCTCCAGCGCCTCTACCCCCATCTCCGCCGCGATCGCCGCCATCTCCTCGGCCGACAGGACCGACAATTGCCGCACGTTGGCGATCTCGGTGTCCCGGGGATGCTGCGCCACGACCCGGCTGCACGAGGGCCGCGTGCGTCCGCCATGCGCCTCGCCCGCGATCCCGGCGAATGTCAGGTCGGCCGCCTCCAGCGGCTCTGCCTCCAGCCGCGCCTCGCGATCCGTCACCCGGCCCAGCCACACCACCCGCGCGGTGAACTCTGTCGGTTTCAATGCCGGCATGGCCGTCCTCCGCGCTTCATCTTGCCAGAAATATCCGCCCCGCAGGGCCGCCTGGCATCCCGCTCAGACCGTGAGAGTAAAGAACAGCCGCCGGAACGGGAACAGCACCGTACCATCGGCCCGCACCGGATAGGCGGTGTGCATCACCTCCTCGTAGCGGCGGATGATCTCGGTCTTCTCGTCCGGCTCCAGCATCGCCAGCACGGGGCGGGCATAGGTGCTCTCGGTGTAGCGGCGCACCGGATGGCTGCCCGGCTCGGCGGTCAGGCGCTGGTAGTAATCCGTCTCCCACAGCCGGAACTGCCCCAGCCCGGCCAGCAATTCCTCGTAGCGCACCGGCGCCATCACGCCGGGGGTGCCCATCTTGCCGGTCCCGCCGGGGCGGAACTCCTCGGCAAGGCTCAGCCAGACCCGGTGCGAGGGCGCCTTGTTCTGGTGCGGCATCTGCACGGCGAGCGTGCCGCCCTTGCCCAGCATCCCGGCCAGCCGCGGCATCAGCGCCTCGTGGTTGCCCACCCAGTGCAGGACCGCGTTGGAATAGATCAGCCCCGGCGCGCGGCGCGGGTGCCACTCGGCGATGTCGGCCTGCTGAACCGCATCGTAGCCGCCACTCGCCCGCGCCTTTTCCAGCATGGCGGGGCTTGCATCCACGCCGATCAGGCTGCGCCCGGGGGCGCGGGCGCGCAACGCCTCGGCCATCACCCCGTTGCCGCAGCCCAGATCGACCACGTCGCCCGCGCCCATCTGCCCGATCGCGTTCAGCAGATCGAGCGCGGGGCGCAGACGCTGATCCCGGAACCGCGCATAGGCTCCGGGATTCCAGTCCTGTTGCTGGGGCGCGGCCCGGCTCACGTCGAGGGCTCGGGCTCCAGCCCGCCATCGCCGCCGTCACCCGGCGAGGATTTGGACTTGGTCTTGGGAACGGCGATGACAGAGGGCTTCTCGGTCACCGGCGCGCTGCCTTCATCATCGTCCGATTCCGGCAAATCTCCCGCCATCACGCGGCGGATCTGGTCGCCGGTGAGCGTCTCGTATTCCAGCAGCCCCTCAGCCAGCCGCTGCCATTCCTCGCGGCGCTCCTCGAGGATCGACTTGGCATTCTGGTAGGCCTCGTCGATGAGGCGGCGCACCTCCTCCTCGATCAGTTCCTTGGTATGCGCCGAGATCGAGAAGCCACCGGCGGCATTGCCCATGTAGCCCTCGTGCGCCTGCTCGTAATCGACATTGCCGACCTTGTCGGACATGCCCCAGCGCATCACCATCGCGCGCGCCAGCCCGCTGGCCTGCTGGATGTCGCCCGCCGGGCCGTTCGAGATATTGTCCTCGCCGTATTTGAGGATTTCCGCGGCCTTGCCCGCCATGGTCATCGCCAGCTTCTGCTCGCATTCCGAGCGGTGCCAGTTCAGCCGGTCGATTTCGGGCAGGCTGACAACCATGCCCAGCGCACCGCCGCGCGGGATGATCGTGGCCTTGTAGACCGGGTCGC
>JADQCC010000269.1 GCA_016278295.1 Roseovarius sp.
CTAGTCCAGCCTGAACCTTTTGCATTGTATCGGTCATGGTGGCACCCGTCGGTTGCAGTTCAGCCATGTAACTGGCAGGAAATATGGCAACCAGTTTGTTTCAAATGCGGATACATTTGGGCAAAATGTTCGGAACGGGCGTATTGGCGCGCGACACGAAACAGCCCACACGCAAAGAGAAAGGCGCCCCGCGAGCGGGACGCCTCATGGTTGCAAATCTGGCGAGATTGTGCCGCCGCCGCCTCAGCAGCTGTAATACATCAGGAATTCAACCGGATGCGGCGTGTGCTCATAGAGCTCGATCTCGTCCATCTTGAGCTCGATATAGCCGTCGATCTGATCCTTGGTGAACACGTCCCCCGCGAGCAGGAACTCGTGATCGGCGGCAAGCGCGTCCACGGCCTCGCGCAGGCTGCCACAGACCGTCGGGATACCTTCGAGCTCCTCGGCCGGCAGGTCGTAGAGGTTCTTGTCCATCGCCTCGCCCGGGTCGATGCGCGACTTGATCCCGTCGAGCCCGGCCATCAGCAGTGCGGCAAAGCACAGGTAGGGGTTGGCCGACGGGTCGGGGAAACGGGCCTCGACGCGCTTGGCCTTGGGGTTCTCGGTCCACGGAATACGGATGCAGCCAGAACGGTTGCGCGCCGAATAGGCCCGCAGCACCGGCGCCTCGAAGCCCGGGATCAGCCGCTTGTAGCTATTGGTCGAGGGGTTGGTAAAGGCGTTGAGCGTCTTGGCATGTTTGAGCAGACCGCCGATGAACCACAGCGCCTCCTGGCTCAGATCGGCATACTTGTCGCCCGCGAAAAGCGGTTTGCCGTCCTTCCAGATCGACATGTTGACATGCATGCCGGTGCCGTTGTCGCCATAGATCGGCTTGGGCATGAAGGTGGCCGACTTGCCATAGGCCTGCGCGACGTTGTGGATGACATATTTGTATTTCTGAAGCTCGTCGGCCTGCTTGGTCAGGCTGTCGAAGATCAGGCCCAGCTCGTGCTGACACGACGCCACCTCGTGGTGGTGCTTGTCCACCTTCATGCCGAGACGCTTCATCGTCGAGAGCATTTCCGAGCGGATATCCTGCCCGTCGTCGATCGGGTTGACCGGGAAATAGCCGCCCTTGACGCCGGGGCGGTGGCCGGTGTTGCCCATCTCGTATTCGGTATCGGTGTTCCACGAGGCGTCGATCGCATCGACCTCGTAGGACACCTTGTTGATCTTGTTGCTGACGCGGACATCGTCGAAAATGAAGAATTCCGCCTCGGGGCCAAAGAAGGCCGTGTCGCCGATGCCGCTCGATTTCAGGTAGGCCTCGGCCTTCTCCGCGGTGCCGCGCGGGTCGCGGTTATAGGGCTCGCCGGTGTCGGGCTCGACCACAGAGCAGTGCACGCACAGCGTCTTCTCGGCATAGAACGGATCGACATAGGCGCTTTCGGTGTCGGGCATGAGCTTCATGTCCGAGGCCTCGATGGATTTCCAGCCCTGGATCGACGAGCCGTCGAACATGAACCCTTCTTCGAGGAAATCCTCATCGACCTGATCGGCCATCACGGTCACGTGCTGCAACTTGCCGCGCGGGTCGGTGAAGCGGATATCGACATATTCGATATCCTCGTCCTTGATCTGCTTGAGAAGCGCGTCTGTGCTCATGCGCTGGTCCCTTTCGTTGATGTGTTCGTTGCTGTGAAGAGATGTGGGTGACGAGGGCGGGTCAGAGCGCGTCCGGCCCGGTCTCGCCGGTGCGGATGCGGATGGCGTGCTCGATGGGGCTGACAAAGATCTTGCCGTCGCCGATCTTGTCGGTGCGCGCCGCGTCCACGATGGCCTCGATCGCGCCCTCGACCTGATCGTCATCGACGACCACGTCGATCTTTACCTTGGGTAGGAAGTCGACGACGTATTCCGCCCCGCGATACAATTCGGTATGCCCCTTCTGGCGGCCAAATCCCTTGACCTCGATCACCGAGAGACCCTGGATACCGGCCTCCTGCAAGGCTTCTTTCACCTCGTCGAGCTTGAATGGCTTGATGATCGCCTCGATCTTTTTCATGGCAAAAGGGCTCCCTGACCGTGTTCGACCCCGCTCAGACCACTTCCCGCGGGCACCGACAATCGGATAGGCTGGATTTTGGGCGTTTACGCCGCTGGTTTTGGCGGTAATGCCTAAAAAATATGCAAAATGCCGCAAAACCGGGCGAAATTGAATCGCACCGGGTAGAGGAGGGCCGCTGCCGATGACCAATCTGCTCACCGCCGCGCAGATGCGGGCCGTCGAAACCGCCGCCATCGAGTCGGGCGCGGCGACGGGGCTGGAGCTGATGGCGCGCGCGGGGCGCGGCGTGGTCGAGGCCGCGTTCGCGCACTGGCCCGATCTCGCCCGCGCGCCGCAGCGCGCATCGGTGCTGTGCGGACCGGGCAACAACGGCGGCGACGGTTTTGTCGTGGCGCGGCTCCTGAAGGAATGGGGCTGGGACGTGCAGACGTTCCTCCTGGGCGACCCCGAGCGGCTGCCGCCGGATGCGCGGGCCAACCACCGGCGGTGGTCCGCTGTCGGCGTCACCCGCCCGATCGACGACGCGCGCACGGCCGAGGCGACCGGGGATGCGGCGCTGGTGGTAGACGCGCTGTTCGGCACCGGGCTCGCGCGCCCGCTCGAAGGGGGGCTGGCCGAGCTGGTGGCGCGGCGCGCGGCGCGCTGCGTGGCCGTCGATATCCCCTCCGGGCTCTGCGCCGATAGCGGGCGTGTGCTCGGCGCGGCGATGCGCGCCGATCTCACCGTGACCTTTCACACCGCCAAGCCGGGCCATTACCTGTCGGATGGCCCCGACCATTGCGGCGCTCTCGCGGTGGCGGATATCGGACTGCACGACAGCGACGTGGCGGGGGCGGTCACGCTTTGCCCCACCCCCGGTGCGGCGCATCTTGCCAAGGGGGCAGGGGCGCACAAATACCGCCACGGTCACGCGCTGGTCCTGACCGGCGGGGCCGGGC
>JADQCC010000267.1 GCA_016278295.1 Roseovarius sp.
GCCCCGCCTGCCGTGGTGCCGCAGGCGCCCGCGCCCGCCGAAGGCGCGTGCCCCGGCCGGGTGGAGCCGCACCTGCACGCCGCGCTCGATCGCGCCACGATGGCCAGCCTCGCGCGGTTCACCGCCGGGCTGTCGCCCCACGCGATGATCGACGCCTGGAGCGATTGGGCCATGCACCTCGCCCGCGCGCCGGGGCGGCAACTGGAGCTGGCGGAGCGGGCACAGGCGAACGGGATGAAGCTGGCGCAATACGCCGCCGCGCGGATGACCGGGAAGGCACCGGACAAGCCGTTCGCGCCCGGGCGCCATGATACGCGCTGGACGCATGAGGGCTGGGACAGGGCGCCCTTCGCGCTCTGGCAGCAGGGGTTTCTCGCCACGCAGGACTGGTGGGAGGCGGCCACCTCGAACCTGCGCGGATTGCGCAAGCAGAACGCGGACCGGACCGGATTCATCATGCGGCAGCTTCTCGACAGCGTGTCGCCGTCGAATTTCCCGCTGGGCAATCCCGAGATCATCGAGAAGACGCAGGCCACCGGCGGGCGCAACCTGCTGGAGGGCGCGGCGCATTATGCCGATGACGCCTGCCACATTCTCGCGCAGGAGCATCGCGCCGTGCCCGGGGAATTCGCGCTGGGCAAGGTGCTGGCCGCGACACCGGGCAAGGTGGTGTGGCGCAACGAGCTGATGGAGCTGATCCAGTATTCGCCCACCACCGAGGAGGTGCAGGCCGAGCCGGTGCTGATCGTGCCCGCGTGGATCATGAAATACTACATCCTCGATCTGTCGCCCGAGAATTCCCTTGTTCGCTGGCTGGTGGGGCAGGGGCACACGGTGTTCTGCATCTCGTGGCGCAATCCGGGGGCCGAGCACGCCGAGCTGTCGCTGGAGGATTACCGCACGCAGGGGATCGTGCAGGCGCTCGACGTGATCAACGCCATCGTGCCGGGGCAAAAGGTGCACGCCAACGGCTATTGCCTCGGTGGGACGCTGCTGGCCATCGCGGCGGCGGCGATGGCGCGCGATTGCGACGACCGCCTCGCCTCTGTCACGCTGATGGCCGCGCAGGTGGATTTCGCCGAGGCGGGTGAATTGCTGCTGTTTCTCGACGAGAGCCAGGTGGCTTTTCTGGAGGACCTGATGTGGTCGCAGGGCTATCTGGACCGACCGCAGATGTCGGGTGCCTTCGCCGCCATCCGGTCCGAGGACCTGATCTGGTCGCGCGCCGTGCGCCGCTATTTCCTGGGCGAGCCCGACCTGCCCACCGATGTCACCGTCTGGGTCAACGACACCACGCGGATGCCCGCACGGATGCATTCGGAATACCTGCGCGGCATCTTTCTCGAAAACCGCATCTCGGCGGGGCGTTTCGCCGTCGAGGGGCGGGTGATCGCGCTCAAGGACATTTCCGTGCCGGTCTTTGTCGTGGGCACCGAGACCGACCACATCGCGCCGTGGCGGTCGGTCTACAAGACCGCGCTGTTCACCGATTGCGACCTGCATTTCCTGCTCACCAGGGGTGGCCATAACGGTGGCATCCTGTCCGAGCCGGGCCACAGGGGGCGGCATTACCGGATCGGCCACAGGCCCGCCGGGGCGCATTACCGCGACCCCGACACATGGCTGGCGGCGCATGATCCGGTGGCGGGCTCGTGGTGGCCGGAATGGGGGCGCTGGCTGGCGCGTCACAGCAGCGGCGCGGTACCCGCACCGGCGCCCGGCAGCCATCCGGGCTATCCCGCCCTCGCCGACGCACCGGGGACGTATATCCACCAGACCTGAGGCGTCTGCTGATCGGGGTGGCCGTGATCCCCCGCGCCTCCTGCCGGGGCGCTTTGTCTACGACTGACCGCCCGTCAGGATCGCGCGCCCGTCCGCGCGCCATTCCGGCAGGCCGCCGTCCATGCGCCGTGCGTTGAAGCCGCGGTTTCGCAACAGGGCGACGGCCTGGTGGGCGTAGATGCAATAGGGTCCCCGGCAATAGGCGACGATTTCTGCCTCGGGGTCGAGCGCAGGCAGAAGCCGGTCCAGATCGGCCAGCGTCGCGTTGCGCGCGCCGGGGATGTGACCGGCGGCGAATTCGTCCTCGGGCCGGATGTCGAGCAGGGTGACGGTGCCCTGCGCCAGCCGCCGGACGAGGTCGGCGCGGGTGATCGGCTCGGGGGCCGGGGCGTCACCGGACAGCCCGTCGAGGATATCCGTGACCTGCGCCAGATTGGCCTCGGCCACCGCGCTCAGCAGTCCCATGAGCGCGATGGCGCGCGCGTCCCGCAACCGGTAGATCACCGCCTTGCCGGCGCGGCGGCTGGTGACGAGCCCGGCGCGGCGCAGTTGTTGCAGGTGTTGCGAGGCGTTGGCGACCGTCAGCCCGGTCTTGCGCGCCAGCGTCTCGACCGCCGCTTCGGTCTGTGCCAGTTGCTCCAGCAGCATGAGGCGCGCGGGGGCGGCAAGCGCCTGCGCGACGAGGGCGTATTCCTTCAGGAGGGCCTGTTTGGGGCTGGTTGGCATGGGGTGGCGGGCCTCTGATTATTCAAGCGACTGCTTGAATCATAGTTGCGACACGCTGCCGCGCAAGCCCGAAAGACACGCCCATGTCAGAGACGTTCCCGAGCGCCGAGCCGATGATCCTGCGGCTGAGCTTTCCGGTCCTCGCCGTCGGTCTGGCGGCGATCGGGGCCGAGCGGGACCGGGGCCTGTTCAACAACTTTGCCGTCCCGGACTGGGTGGCGATCCTCGTCTCGGTGCTGCTGCTCGATCTGGCGATCTACCTGCAACACGTGCTGTTCCACGCGGTTGCCGGGGCTGTGGCGGCTGCACCGGATGCATCACGCCGAAGGAGCCATCGAAATGAAGCACCTGATCCTGCCCAGCGATCCGCCCTGTGGCGCGGCGCGGCGCTATGCCTCAGATCTCGTCGCGCGGTGGAACGAACTGTTGCACGATCCCCACGAGGAGGAGATAGACGCTGGTGGCCACCAGCCCCCAA
>JADQCC010000286.1 GCA_016278295.1 Roseovarius sp.
GCTCGCGCACCGGGGGCACCTCGCGCTCGCAAGGTCGCCGGGAACCTCCGCCTTCCAGCGGCAGCGCGTCTGGAACGGGCAGCCGGGCGGTGGGTTCATCGCCGAGGGCACGTCGCCCTCGAGCACGATATGGGTCTTTTCCACGCTGGTATCTGCAATGGGCACCGCCGACAGCAGCGCCTCGGTATAGGGGTGATAGGGCGGTGAGAAGACCTGGTCGGTGGTGCCAAGCTCGACCACATGGCCGAGATACATCACCATCACGCGGTCGCTGAGATAGCGCACGATCGAAAGGTCGTGCGAGATGAACAGCAGCGTCGTCTTGTGCTCGCGCTGGATTTCCATGAGCAGGTCGGTCACCGCCGCCTGCACGCTGACGTCGAGTGCCGATACCGGCTCGTCGGCCACCACGATGCGCGCGCCGCCGGCAAAGGCGCGGGCAATGCCCACGCGCTGTTTCTGCCCGCCCGAGAGCTGGCGCGGCATCCGGTCGGCGAATTCACGCGGCAGCTTGACGAGGTCCAGAAGGCGCAGCATCTCGTTGCGGCGCTCGGCATCGGTGGCACCGTGGCCGAACACCTCGAGCGCGCGGATGATCTGGCGGCCCACGGTCATCGACGGGTTGAGCGTGTCGAACGGGTTCTGGAACACCATCTGGATATCGGCGACGGTCTGGGTGTCGCGCTTCTGGATGGGGGTGGTCTCGATATTGCGGTTGTCGAGCAGGATTTCGCCATCGGTCGCCGTCTCCAGCCCCATGAGCACCTTGGCAAAGGTGGACTTGCCGCAGCCCGATTCGCCCACGATGGCCAGCGTCTCGCTCTCGCGCGCCTCGAAGCTGAGTGTCTCGTTGGCCTTGACGACCCTGGTCGCGCCGCCGCCGCCGAAAAGCGCGTTGGCCGCGACCTCGTAGTATTTCTTGAGTTTGTCGATCTTGAGTACGACACGGCCCGGTTCTCCGGCCTCGTGCTGCGCCATCGCCGCGACCGGGGCGTGCCAGTCGATGTCGGCAAAGCGCAGGCAACGGGTGAAATGGCGGTCGTCGCCCTCGATCACCGCCATCGGGATATCGCCCGCGTCGCACAGCCCGGCCTTGAAGTAATCGCAGCGTGGCCCGAAATTGCAGCCCGGCGGGCGCTCGTGCGGCAGCGGGAAATTACCGGGAATTGCCTTCAACGGCCGTACGTTCTTGTTTGCGCCAGGAAGCGGGATCGAGCGGAACAGCGCCTGTGTGTAGGGGTGCTGCATCTTGTCGAACACGTCCTTGATGCTGCCTGTCTCGACCGCCTCGCCAGAATACATCACGCAAATGCGGTCGCAGGTTTCCAGCACCAGACCGAGATTGTGGCTGATGAACAGCATGGAGGTGCCGTATTTGCGGCCCAGATCCTTGACCAGCTCGACCACCGCCGCCTCGACCGTGACGTCGAGCGCGGTGGTGGGTTCGTCGAGGATCAGGAGCGAGGGCTTGGACATGAGCGCCATGGCGATCACGATCCGCTGTTGCTGGCCGCCCGAGAGCTGGTGCGGGTAGCTCTTGAGGATGCGTTCGGGGTCGGGCAGCTTGACATCGTTCACCATCTCCAGCGCGCGCGCCCAGGCGTCCTTTTCCGATATGCCCTCGTGGATCATCGGCACTTCGATCAGTTGACGGCCGACCTTCATGGCCGGGTTGAGAGAGGCCATCGGCTCCTGATAGATCATCGCGATCTCGTTGCCGCGGATGTCGCGCAGCTCGGCGGCGCTCATCTGTCCCAGATCGCGGCCATTGAAGCGGATCGTGCCGCCGACGACGCGTCCGTTGACGCCGAGGTCCTGCATCACGCCCAGCGCCACGGTGGACTTGCCGCAGCCCGATTCACCCACGAGGCCCACCGCCTCGCCCGGTTGCACCGAGACGGAGAAATCCATCACCGCGGGGATCTCGCGCAGGCGGGTGAAGAAGGAGATCGACAGGTTCTCGATCTCGAGGATCGGTCCGTCATGCTCTGGCGTGGCCATGTCCGTCTCCTTCATCTTTTCTCAAATACTCAATCCCGCAGGCTTTCCTCGCGCAGCCCGTCGGCCAGCAGGTTGAGCCCCAGCACGAGGCTCAGCAGCGCCAGCGCCGGCGGCAGGGCAGGGTGGAGGTAGAGCGACAGGAGCTTACGCCCTTCGTTGATCGTGCTGCCCCAGTCCGGGCTCTCGGGGCTGAGGCCGAGGCCGAAGAAGCCCAACGTGCCCAAAAGGATCGTTGTATAGCCGATGCGCAGGCAGAAATCGACCAGAAGCGGCCCGCGCACGTTGGGCAGGATTTCCCACAGCATGATGTACCAGGGCCCCTCGCCGCGGGTCTGCGCGGCGGCGACGTAGTCGCGCGTCTTGATGTCCATGGTCAGGCCGCGCACGATGCGGAACACGGTGGGCGAGTTGACGAAAACGACCGCCACGAAAACCACCAGCAGGTTGGGCGGAAAGCCGATCAGGCCCAGCGGATCGGCGTTCCACGCGATGCCGGAGTAGAGCCACAGCCCGATGACCAGCGTAAGCCCGACATAGATGTTGCGCGTCTTGGGCTGCGTGTGAAAGCGCGAGTTCCACAGCAGCACAAGGAACACAATGGGAAAGATGAAGAGAACCGCTGCCATATAGACCGGGATGCCGGTGAGCACGATCTCTGGCGTGACCAGCAGGTAGAACAGCAGGATCACCGGGAAGGCGAGGATCAGGTTGGCGAGGAAGGACAGGAAGGTATCGAGCCGCCCGCCGTAATAGCCCGCCGGCAGGCCCAGCGTGATGCCCACCATGAAGGCGAAGAGGCTGGCGAAGGGCGCGATCTTGATCACCTCCCATGCGCCCACCACCATGCGGCTGAACACGTCGCGCCCGAGATTGTCGCCGCCCAGCAGGTAGTAGGGATAGGCACCCTCTGCCGCCTCGCCCATCATCTTGGTATAGGGGGTGCCGGGCACCTTGTTCTTCATCGAGGCGGATTGGTCGAGCACGTCATGGGTGGTGATCATGTCGAAGCCGCCACCGAGGATGCCGGTGAACACCCAGAACATCACAAGCCCGAAGCCCACCATGCCGATCGGGCTGTCAAACAGCTTGCCGTAGAGGCCAAGCCGCCGCTTGAAGGTGATCGACAGCGCGAAGGTGGCAATGAGCGCGATCCAAACCGGCGTGAACTGCGCGAGGATGCGCAGGATGATTTCGCCCCAGCTCAGCAGGTCCATGGCAGCCTCCTAGGTCACGCTGATGCGCGGGTTGAGATAGACGTAGCCGATATCGGAAATCAGCTGCGTCACCAGCACGACGATGACCGAGACCACCGATACGGCGAGCAACAACTCGATGTCGTTGTTGCTCGCCGCCTGCACCAGCGTCCAGCCGAAGCCCTTGTAGTTGAACAGCGTCTCGACGATCACCACCCCGTTCAGGAGCCAGGGAAATTGCAGCATGATGACCGTGAAGGGCGCGATCAGCGCGTTACGCAGCGCGTGTTTCAGCACGATGTTGGGAAAGCTGACCCCCTTGAGTCGGGCGGTGCGGATATACTGCGCGGTCATCACCTCTGCCATCGAGGCGCGCGTCATCCGCGCGATATAGCCCATGCCGTAGAGCGCGATGGTCAGCACCGGCAGGAAGAAATTCTCGAAGCTCGGGTTCCCCATCGCGCTCGTCGCCGTGCCCTTGAACCATTTCAGCCCCACCGCCGAGCTTGCGAAGATGGCGATGAACAGCACGCCAGAGACGTATTCGGGCGTCGCCGTGGTGGTGATCGCGAAAGTCGAGAGCGTGCGGTCGGTGCGCGAGCCCTCGCGCATCCCCGCCATCACGCCCAGGATCAGCGCCGAGGGCACCATCAGCAGCATCACCCACAGCATCAGCCGCCCCGTCAGCCCCAGCTTCTCGCCGATGATGCCGCTCACCTCGGCGCGGAACACGGTGGAATAGCCCCAGTCGCCCTGCAGGATGCCACAGAAACGCGGGGCGTCGGCGGCGGGCGTGTCCTGGTCGATACAGCGCCCGCGCAGGGTGCCGTCCTCGCCTTCCTGCGTCCAGCCCGGCAGCACGCCCAGCCATTGTCCGTATTTCACCGGCAGCGGCTGCAAGTAGCCGTTGCGCCCGAGATAGCTCGCTACCTCCTCGTCCGACATGCGGAAATTGCCCTGCGTCTTGGCGAGCTTTTCGAGGTTGGGATAGAGATTCGTCAGAAAAAAGACGATGAAGGTCAGACAGAGCGCCGTGAGCAGCATGACGCCCACGCGGCGCAGGATGAACTTGGCCAATGTCACGCCCCCCTGTCGGCGTTTTTGTTCAGCGACGCTATGCGAGGGGGTGCGTTCGGTCCAGTTTAAATTGCGACGCGAATATCCTGAAAACGACCCCGGCCCGCGCGGGCGGGCCGGGGGAACGGCTCAGAGCAGTGCTTCGGGGTGGACGGTTTCGATGCCCAGCGCCTCGCCCACGGCGGCGTAGGTGAGCTGGCCCGCATGGACGTTGAGCCCGGCGAGCAGATGAGGGTCCTCGGCGCAGGCGCGCTTCCAGCCCTTGTCGGCCAGCGCCAGCATGAACGGCATGGTGGCGTTGCCCAGCGCCAGCGTCGAGGTGCGGGCCACCGCGCCGGGCATGTTGGCCACGCAGTAATGCATGATCCTGTCCACCTCGTAGACCGGATCGGCATGTGTGGTGGCGCGCGAGGTCTCGAAACATCCGCCTTGGTCGATCGCCACATCGACGAGCACCGCGCCGGGCTTCATCACCCCGAACTGGTCGCGGCGCACCAGCTTGGGCGCGGCGGCCCCGGGGATGAGCACCGCGCCGATCACCATGTCGGCCTGCGGCAGCAGTTCTTCCAGCAACCCGGCGGAGGAATAGCCGGTCTTGAACATCTCGCCAAACACGTCGTCGAGATAGCGCAGCCGCGGCAGCGAGCGGTCGAGCACGGTAACGTCCGCGCCCATGCCCGCCGCGATGCGGGCCGCGTGCGTGCCCACCACGCCGCCGCCGATCACGATGACGCGGGCAGGCCCCACGCCGGGCACGCCGCCCATCAGCACGCCGCGCCCGCCATTGGCCTTTTGCAGGGTCCACGCGCCCATCTGCGGCGCGAGGCGGCCCGCCACCTCGGACATCGGCGCCAGCAGCGGCAGGCCGCCCGCGCGGTCCGTCACCGTCTCGTAGGCGATTGCCGTGCAGCCCGAGGCGAGCAGATCGCGGGTCTGCGCCTCGTCGGGGGCGAGGTGCAGGTAGGTGAAGAGAAGCTGCCCCTCGCGCAGCATCTTGCGCTCGACCGCCTGCGGCTCCTTGACCTTTACGATCATGTCGGCTTTGGCGAATACTTCCCCGGCGGTGGCGATGATGCGCGCGCCCACCGCCTCGTAGGCGGCATCGTCGAAGCCTGCGCCAGCACCGGCGCCGGATTGCACGATCACCTCGTGGCCGCGGCCCACGGCCTCCTGCGCGGCGATGGGGGTGATGCCGACGCGGAATTCCTGGGGCTTGATCTCGGTGGGGCAGCCGATCTTCATTTGGGTCTCCTCCTTGGGTTTCTGATCCATTGTGGCGCGGATGGCTTGCAAGGCGGTTGAAATTTCACTCGCCTGACGGATGATTTTGTGAATATACTTCGATGATAACGATGTTTCGGGGGAGGGTCTTGCGGGGTGGCGCTGGATGACACGGACAGGCGGCTCTTGCGCGTGCTTCAGAAACGCGGGCGCATTTCGAACGCCGATCTCGCCGACGCGGTGAGCCTGTCGGCTTCGGCATGTCACCGGCGGGTGCAGCGGCTGGAGGCGGAAGGGTATATCACCGGTTATGTCGCCCTGCTCGACGCGCGCAGGATGGGGGTGCCGGCGGTCATCTTCGTCGAGATCACGCTTACCACGCAGGCCGACGATGTGCTCGATGCCTTCGAGAAGGCGGTTACGCGGGTGCCCGACGTGCTGGAATGCCACCTGACCGCGGGGGCGGCAGATTACGTGCTCAAGGTGGTGGCCGAGGATACCGAGGATTTTGCCCGCATCCACCGCCAATACCTCGCCCGGCTGCCCGGCGTGGCCAAGATGCAGTCAAGCTTCGCGCTGCGCACGGTGTTCTCGACCACCGCATTGCCGGTGAACGGCTGAGGCGCAAGGGTGCCACAGCTTGACCGCGCGGGGCGGTGCGAATACGGATCGAATTCGTCGGATTAGCTAGCCCCGGAGCCCGTCCCCCGAGATGAGCGAGACCTTCCTGCACCGCCTCGCCTGGATCGTGGTGATCCTGTGCCTCGCGCCCATCATCGCGGCGGCGCTCGCGGCGGTGACGGGCGATCTGGAGACGTGGCGCAACGTGCTGTCGTCGGTGCTGCCGCGCTACACGGCCAACACGCTCAAGCTGGTGGCGATCGTGGCGGTGGGTACGGCCATCATCGGCGCGGGGTCGGCGTGGCTGGTAACGGTGTACCGCTTTCCGGGTGTGCGCATCCTGGAGGTGACGCTGGCGCTGCCGCTGGCGTTTCCGGCATACGTTATGGCGTATGCCTATACCTATATGCTCGATCATCCCGGCCCGGTGCAGACGGCGCTGCGGGCGATGACGGGGTGGGGCCCGCGCGAGTACTGGTTTCCCGAGGTGCGCTCGCTTGGCGGCGCGGCGGCGATGCTGACCATCGTTCTCTACCCGTATGTCTACCTGCTGGCGCGCGCCTCGTTCCGGCAGCAATCGGCCAACGCGTTCCTCGTGGCGCGGACGCTGGGGCGGTCGCCGGCGCGGGCCTTCTGGCGGGTGGCGCTACCGATGGCGAGACCGGCCATCGCGGGCGGCGTTCTGCTGGCGATCATGGAGACCATCGCGGATTTCGGCACGGTGGCGTTCTTCAACGTGCAGACCTTTGCCACCGGCATCTACCAGGCGTGGTTCAGTCTTGGCGATCGGGCGGCAGCGGCGCAACTTGCGCTTTGCCTGCTGGCCTTTGCGCTGCTGCTCGCCGGGCTGGAACGGGCGAGCCGGGGCCGGGCGCGCACCGCCGGGCGCGGCGGGCGGTTCGAAACGATGGAGCGCCCGCACCTGCGCGGCGCGGCGGCGGCGGGCGCGTTCGCCTTCTGCTTCCTGCCGGTGCTGCTGGGCTTCGTGCTGCCGGTGGTGATGCTGGGGGTGATGGCGGTGGGCTCGGGGCAAAACCTGTTCGAGCCGCGCTACATGGGCTTCATGTCCAACTCGCTGGTGCTGGCCGCGGTCGCCTCGGTGCTGACGGTGCTGGGCGCGGTGCTCGTGGGGTTCCGCGCGCGGACGCGGCCGGGGCGGGCCTCGCGCTGGTTGGTGGTTGGCGCTGGACTGGGATACGCGGTGCCCGGTGGCGTGATCGCGGTGGGGCTGATGGTGCCGATGGCGGCATTCGACAATGCGCTCGACGCGGTGATGCGCGAGTATTTCGGTATCAGCACCGGGCTTCTGATCACCGGGTCGATCTGGCTGATGGTGATGGCCTATATGGTGCGCTTCATGGCAGCCGCGCTCAACGCCTATGACAGCGGCATGGCCACGGTGCCCTATAATCTTGACGCGATCGGGCGGTCGCTGGGGCAGCCCGGTCCGGCCCTCTTGCGGCGGGTGCACCTGCCGGTGGCGCGAACCTCTGTGCTGACGGCGCTGTTGATCGTGTTCGTGGATGTGATGAAGGAACTGCCCGCAACGCTGATCCTGCATCCGTTCAACTTTCAGACCCTGGCGGTACAGGCGCACCGGCTGGCCTCGGACGAGCGGCTGGCGGAGGCGGCGGTGCCGTCCTTGGTGCTGGTGGCGTTCGGTCTCATCCCCGTGCTGATCCTGTGCCGAACGCTGGGGCGCGACGGGCAGAGCCGCCGGGCGGCGCGGCTGGGGGCGGCGATCTCTGCGGAGTGAGGGATGTCGGGGCCGTTTGTGGCCTGGTGCGGACATTCGCCTCCTGCCCCGCGCGGAATAGAGGCGTGCTTGCACGCCGCCGCGCGAGCGCCCGACCGCCCTGTCTGTTCGAATCGTGGCATGATGGAACCGACGGCGATCCCGTCGACCGCCCTATTCCGGTCGCCGGAGGCTGAACGTGTCGCGCACAACCGTGTAATCCATGTAGCCCAGCCGCGAGAGCGGGTTGTAGCGGGTGACGTCGAAGCGGCCATCGTTGAGGCAGGCATCGTCCATGTGCACGCCGGTCACCTCGCCGAACACGACGAAATTCGCCTCGCCGGGCAGTTGGACAATCTGCGTGAGACGGCATTCCAGCGCGGCGGGGCTGGCGGCGACGCGGGCGCAATCCACCGTCTTGCACTCTGCCTTTTCCAGCGCGGCATTGGTGAATTCGTCCACCTCGCGGCCCCACGGCCCCGAGGTGCGGTTCATGGCGTCGGTCAGCGCCTCGCTCACCACGTTGACGCAGAACACACCCGTTTCCCGGATATTGGCGACGCTGTCCTTGGTACCGTCGCGGTCGGGCTTGGTCGCGGTGGAGGCGAACATCACCTGCGGCGGCATATAGGCCACCGCGTTGAAGAAGGAGTAGGGTGCGAGATTGTCGTGGCCTGTGCCGTCGCGGGTGGAAATCCAGCCGATGGGGCGCGGCGTGACGATGGCGTTGAACGGGTTGTGCGGCAGGCCGTGGCCGTCCTCGGGGCGGTAGAACATGCTCTCTCCTTCGGGGATGATCCGGTTTGTGCAAGCGGTAACGCCGTGCTACGCGCCCTTCCAGTCAATTCTCGCGACGGGGCGGCGCGTCATGGTCGAGCTTGGGCCCGAGGGGCCGCAGGATCTGTGGGAGGTCGAAGCGCTCTTCGACCTGTGCTTCGCGCCGGGGCGCGAGGCGCTGTCATCCTACCGGCTGCGCGAGGGCGTGCCGCCGGTGGCCGGTCTGTGCCTCGTGGCGCGCGAGGACGGGATCATCGCGGGTGCGATCCGCTATTGGCCGGTGCGGGTGGCGGCGGCGCGCGCCCTGCTATTGGGCCCGGTGGCGGTGCACCCCACCCATCAGGGCGAGGGCTTGGGCGGCTGGCTCATCCGCGAGAGTGTCGATCGCGCGCGCGCGCTTGGCTGGGCGCGGGTGATGCTGGTGGGTGATGCGCCCTATTACGGGCGCTTCGGGTTTGCCCGGCTCGACAAGGTCGAGATGCCACCACCGACGAACCCGGCGCGGGTACTGGGGCTGGCGCTCACCCCTGGTGCGTGGGACGGGGTCAAGGGGGTGGTGACGCCGATAGCTTGATTTCCGGTGTGGCCGCCGTCATCTCTCTTGCAGAAGCTGGGAGGTGGACGGCATGGAAATCCTGGGACGGCCCATCGAAGAACCGGCGGTCGAGGCGCGGCTCGACGCGCTGGTGGCGCGGCACGCGCGTGCGGGCAGCGGCGTGATGGAGGTGCTCAACCTCATCGGCACGCAGGCCGAGGGACTGCTCGACCGGCTGCCGGCCGAGGCGCGGGCGCGGCTGGGCACGGTGACGGAACGCGCGTTGCTGGGCGCGGCGGAGGCGGCGCACGGCACGCGCGACTCGGTGCCCGACATGCCGCGGGGACGCACGCGGCTGCTCACCACGGTGATGGGCGCGGCGGGGGGCATGGGTGGCCTGCCCACGGCCCTTGCCGAACTGCCGGTGACGGTGACGGTTCTGTTGCGCGCGATCCAGGACGAGGCCGCCGCGCACGGGTTTGATCCGGCCGAGCCGGGGGTGCGCTTCGCCTCGGTCGAGGTGTTCGGCACCGCCGGGCCGCTCAGCGATGATGACGGCGCCGATCTGGGCTTCATCGGGGCGCGTGTGACGCTGACCGGAGCGGCGCTGCGAACGCTTATCGCGCGGGTGGCACCGAGGCTGGCGGCGGTGCTGGGCCAGAAGCTGGCGGCGCAGAGCGTGCCGTTTCTTGGGGCGGCGGCGGGGGCGGCGACGAATTACGCCTATACACGCTATTACCAGGACATGGCGCATGTGCATTTCGGGCTGCGGCGGCTGGCCATCGAGGCCGACCGCGACCCGCGCGAGATCGTGGCGGCGTTTCGCGAACGCGCGGGTCGGGTGACGCGGGGATGACGCGGCGCTTGCCCTATTGCAAGTCCGCGAAAGCCGCCTGCAGCCGCTCCACTGCCTCGACCACCCGCGCGCGCGGCGTGGCGATGTTGAATCGCAGGAAGCCCTCGCCGCCGGTGCCGAAAGCCGCGCCGACCGACGGCACGAGGCGGGCCTCGCGATGCACCCGGCGAAGGGCCTCCTCCATCTCCATCCCCGTCCCGGAAAAATCCACCCATGCCAGGTAGGTGGATTGCATCGGCATCGCCTGCAGCCCCGGTATCCGCGCGACCCCGTCGAGAAAGAGCCGGTGGTTTCCCTCGAGATAGGTGACCAGCTCATCGACCCAGGCCGCACCGCGCGGCGAATAGGCCGCGCGCGTCAGTTCGACCCCCAGCAGATTGGGCTGGGTCTGGTGCTCCAGCAGGGCCCGGCGAAAGCGCTTGCGCATCCCGTCATCGGGAATCGTGACCGTGCCAAGACGCGCCCCGGCCGTGTTGAACGTCTTTGATGCAGCCGTGAGCACAAAGCAGCGCCCTACCGCCTCCGGTGCCGCGTTGAGGAACGTGGTGAAGCGCTGACCGGGAAACACGAGGTCATGGTGAATCTCGTCAGCGATCAGTAGCAGGTCGTTCCGGTCACAGAATTCGGCCAGCGCGTGCAGTTCGCCGGGCGTCCAGATACGGCCTGCGGGGTTGTGCGGAGACGAAATCAGCATCATCCGCTCCCGGCCGGTCAGCCCGGCCTCGAGCGCGTCCATGTTCATGTGATAGATGCCGTCGCGGATCACGAGCGGCGCCTCGTGCACGACACGGCCGGTCAACTCGATCTTGTGGGTGAACTCGTGATAGACGGGGGTGAAGATGATCACCTCGTCGCCGGGGTCGGTAAAGGTTTCGAGCAGCAGCGCGATGGCATGGCCAAGCCCGGCTGTGCTGCACATGTGGGCGGGGTCCGCGGCCCAGCCGTGGCGCTCGTTCATCCACCAGGCGATCGCCTCGTTCATGGCTCCGTCGCCCGTGAAATAGCCGTAATTCGCGCGCTCCAGAAGGCCGCGCACCGCGTCCTGCAGAACGTCGGCGGCCCGGAAGTCCATGTCGGCGACCCACATCGGGATTCCATCCTCGGGTGAGACACCGCCATAGGCCTCCATGTTGTCCCACTTGGTGGCACCGGTGCCGCGCCGGTCGATGATATCGTCGAAATTCATGGAGGGTCTCCCTGCTCGTGCTCGCGCGCAGGCTAGACGATTGGGCGGTGGCTGCAAGGACGTTGCAGATCGCGTGGCGATCTCCTAAATCACCCCCATGAAACGGCCCATCCTCATCCATCCCGACCCGCGGCTCAAGAAGGTCTGCGCGCCCGTCGAGGAGATCACCGGCGATCTGCGCAAGCTCGCCGATGACATGCTCGAGACCATGTACGACGCCCCGGGCATCGGGCTCGCCGCGCCGCAGGTGGGGGTGCTGTCACGGGTGATCGTGCTCGACTGCGTCAAGGACGAGGGCGAGGCGCCGCGCCCGCTGGTGATGATCAACCCCGAGGTGGTGGCGTCCTCCGAGGAGATGAACACCTACGAAGAGGGGTGCCTGTCGATCCCCGATCAGTATGCCGACGTGACGCGCCCCGCCGAGGTGGAGGTGCGCTGGATCGATGCCGACGGGGCCGAGCATCGAGAAGGCTTTGGCGGGTTGTGGGCGACCTGCGTGCAGCACGAGATCGACCACCTGAACGGCAAGCTCTTCATCGATTATCTTGGGGCCATGCGGCGGCAGATGATCACCCGCCGGATGGTCAAGCTCAAGCGAGAGAAGGCCCGCGCGTGAGCGCGCGGGCAGTCCTGCGCTGGCCCGACCGGCGGCTGCGTATGGCTGCGGACCCGGTGGCGGAGATCGACGACGGGGTGCGCGCGCTCTGGGACGAGATGATCGCGGTCATGGAGGCGATGCCGGGTGTCGGGCTGGCGGCGGTGCAACTGGGCGAGATGCGCGCGCTGGCGGTGGTGGATGCGAGCACGAAACGGGGGCAGGCGGTGCGCATGGCCAACCCCGAGATCCTGCATGCGAGCGTGGAGTTGCGCCCCCACGAGGAAGCCAGTCCCTGCCTGCCCGGCGTCTCGGCGACGATCGAGCGGCCGCGCGCGGTGACAGTGGGGTTCCTGAATGCCGATGGTGCGATGGAGGAGCGCGATTTCGTGGGGTTGTGGGCCACGTCCGTGCAACACCAGATCGACCATTTGCAGGGGCGGATGTATTTCGACCGGCTGGGTCGCGTGAAGCGGGATATGCTGCTGCGGCGGGCGCGGAAATTGACCTGAGGCCGGTGTGCATGGAACGCTTGTGACTTGGATATTTTTGGCAAGATGAAGGGGGCGGCATGCGCGTGATCTTCATGGGAACGCCGGATTTCTCGGTGCCGGTTCTGGATGCGCTGGTGGCGGCAGGGCACGAGGTGGCCGCGGTTTATTGCCAGCCGCCGCGCCCTGCCGGACGCGGCAAGAAGGATCGCCCGAGCCCGGTGCAGGCGCGCGCCGAGGCGCTGGGGATGCCGGTGCGCCATCCGGTGAGCCTGAAGGGGGCGGAGGCGCAGGCGGATTTCGCGGCACTTGGGGCGGATGTGGCGGTGGTGGTGGCCTACGGCCTCATCCTGCCGCAGGCGGTGCTCGAAGCGCCGCGCTTTGGCTGTCTCAACATCCATGCTTCGCTATTGCCGCGCTGGCGCGGGGCCGCCCCCATCCAGCGCGCGATCATGGCCGGGGATGCCGGGACGGGCGTGTGTATCATGCAGATGGAGGCGGGGCTCGATACCGGACCGGTGCTGATGCACGGGCGGCTGGCGATCGGGCCGGAGGAGACGGCCGGGGGGCTGCATGACCGGCTGTCGGAGATGGGCGCGCGGCTCATCGTCGAGGTGCTGGGGCAGCTGGTCGCTCTGGAGCCCGAGCCGCAACCGGAGGACGGGATCACCTATGCCGTCAAGATCGACAAGGCCGAGGCACGGGTGGACTGGAGCCTTCCGGCTGAGGAGGTGGATCGGCTGATCCGGGGCCTGTCGCCGTTTCCCGGCGCGTGGTGCATGGCCGGCGATGAGCGGGTGAAGCTTCTGGCGTCGCGCCTTGTCGAGGGGCGGGGCGCGCCGGGCGAGGTGCTGGATAATGTGGCGACCGTGGCCTGCGGGCGCGGTGCGGTGCGGCTTTTGCGCTTGCAACGCGCCGGGCGCGCGGCGCAGGATGCGGGCGATTTCCTGCGGGGCATGGCGCTTGTCCCGGGTATGCGACTGGAGTGACGCGATGTTCCTGCAACTCTTTGGCACGGTGATGATCGCGGGTATCGTCGGTTATGCCAGCGAGAAGAGCGGGTTCACGCGCAACGGGTACATCCCGTCGATCATCATCTGCGTGGGCGGCGCGTTCCTGTTCTATTTCATCCGCATCATGTTCGGCATCCGCTTTGGTGCGCCGGGGGTGGATGCGATCCTCTCGTCTGTGGGGGCGCTGGTGATCGTGCCCACGCATTGGCGGCGGTGGAGATAAGCGATGGCGGTTGTCTGGCTGGTGATCGTGGGTGCGGCGGCGGGGTTTCTCGCGACGCGGCTGATGGGCGTGCAGGCGGGGGTGGTGCCCACCGTGCTGCTGGGCATCGCCGGGGCGCTGATCGGCGGGGTGCTGATCCGGGTGATCCTGACGGTGACGGGGCTTGTTGGCGGGCTGATCGGGGCGGTGCTGGGGGCGGTGCTGCTGATCTGGCTTTACCGGATGTATCTGGAGCGCCGGTGACCCTCAGTTGCGCGGCGGGCGGGCGTGGTAGACCGGCAGACGCCAGCCGAAGGCGAGCGACCCCGCGCGCAAGGCCCATGTGAGCGTCGCGCAGATACCGAGGACCACCAGCGGATCATTGGTAAAGAGGCGCGCGATCACCGCCCCGAGCGCGCCCGCGAAGGCCGCCGAGACGTAGAGCTCGCCCTGTTTCAGGACCAGCGGCATCTCTCCCACCACCACGTCGCGCATGAGCCCGCCCATGCAGCCGGTGACCATGCCCATCAGCACCACGATCACCTGCGTCTGACTCATCGTCATCGCCGCGCTGACGCCCGCTGGCACGGCCACGGCGAGGGCAAAGCTGTCGAGCCACAGGAGCCAGCGGTAGCGGCTTTCGACCAGGTGCGCGGTAAAGAACACCAAAAGCGCGGCGGCGCAGGCAATGAGGATGTAATCCGGGTTGCCCAGCCAGAACACCGGGTTGCGATCCAGCAGCACATCGCGCAGCGTGCCGCCGCCCACCGCCGTCAGACAGGCGACAAAGGCAAAGCCCACGATGTCGAGTTGCTGGCGCGAGGCGACCAGCGCGCCGGTGAGTGCGAAGATAAGCACCGCGGCGTAATCGAGGAGCGCGAGGTAGCTCATGCCTCGGTCTTGCCGGGCTTGAACGGCGCCATTCCGGCGCGCGCCAGTTCGTCGGCGCGCTCGTTCTCGGGGTGGCCCGCGTGGCCCTTGACCCATTCCCAGGTCACGGCATGGCGTTTCTGCGCCTCGTCGAGGCGTTGCCACAACTCCACGTTCTTCACGGGCTTTTTCGCGGCGGTTTTCCAGCCGTTCTTCTTCCAGCCGTGAATCCAGCCGGTCACGCCGTTCTTCACATAGGCGCTGTCGGTGACGATGGTGATGGCCGAGGGCTTTGACAGCGCCTCAAGCGCGTGGATCGCGGCCAGAAGCTCCATCCGGTTGTTGGTGGTCAGCGCCTCGCCGCCCGAAAGCGCGCGTTCCTTGACGATCTCACCGCCCGCCATCGCGCGCATCAGCACGCCCCAGCCCCCCGGGCCGGGATTGCCCGAACAGGCCCCGTCGGTATAGGCGAAGAGATCAGGCATCAGGCAAATACTCCGACCGCCAGACACGCGATCACCACCGCGCTGAGCAGGAGCCGTAGCGGCATCCACCACGCGGGCGCAAGGCCCCAGCGGGCGAATTGCCAGTCCAGAGCCAACAGCCCGGCAAAACCGAAGATCAGGTTCATCCCCGCCGAGACCGGCCCGCCGCCGGTCATGAAGAACGCCCAGAGCGCGGGGACGGTCGAGAGCGCGTAGCCGGTGGCGGCGAGCGTGCCGGTGGCCTTGCTGGCAAAGCCCCAGAGGACGCCGGACATGAAGGACAAGATCACCGCGCCGTAGAACAACATCACGTAGGGCCCGGCGAACCGGGGGCCGATGGCCTGCATCGTCCAGAAGCCGAGATCGGGGAGAACCACGGTCAGCGCCCCCCAGAGGAAGGGGATGAGACCGGCAAGGCCGAGGATCAGCGGGGCGCGCGGGATGGTCTGGAACATGCGGCGCAAATTGGCGCTGTGGGGCTGGGTTGGCAAGGGTGGAATGGAGGAGGTTGTTGGGCGGCTGTTGTGCGAACGGACCAGCCTTTGGGTAAACGCAACGCCCCCTCCAGGCCATTTCCCGTCGATTGCACCGACCGCGGCAACACACGTTTCGGGCTCCTGGCGGTCTCCCGACACGTCGCACCCGCCACTCACCTCACGCCGTCTCGCGCAGCACCCGTGGCACCTTGAATTCGACGTTTTCCTGCGCGGTCTCGACCATCTCGACGGTCACGTCATAGCGGGTGCGGAAGGCGTCAATCACCTCCTCGACCAGCACTTCGGGGGCCGAGGCGCCGGCGGTGACGCCGATGGAGGCAATGCCCTCCAATGCGCGCCAGTCGATATCGGTCGCGCGCTGGACCAGTTGCGAATAGGTGCATCCGGCGCGCGCGCCGACCTCGACCAGACGCCTGGAATTCGATGAGTTGGGTGCGCCCACCACCAGCATCGCCTCGGCTTCGCGTGCCATCGCCTTGACCGCCTCCTGCCGGTTGGTGGTGGCGTAGCAGATGTCTTCCTTGTGCGGGCCGATGATGGACGGAAAGCGCGCCTGAAGGGCGGCGACGATCTCGGCGGTGTCATCAACCGAGAGGGTGGTTTGCGTCACGAAGGCGAGCTTGGCCGCGTCGCGCACCGCGAGCGTGGCCACGTCGGCGGGGGTCTCGACCAGCAGCACCTCGCCCGGCGGCAATTGCCCCATCGTGCCCACCGTTTCGGGATGGCCCGCGTGGCCGATCATCACGATCTGGAGGCCGTTCTCATGGTGGCGCTCGGCCTCGATATGGACCTTGGACACAAGCGGGCAGGTGGCATCGACATAGAGCATCCGGCGCGCGGATGCCTCGGCGGGCACCGATTTGGGCACGCCGTGGGCGGAGAAGATCACCGGGCGGTCAACGGGGCACTCGTCCAACTCCTCGACAAAGACCGCGCCCTTGGATCGCAGGTCATCGACCACGTATTTGTTGTGCACGATCTCGTGGCGCACATAGACCGGCGCGCCGTATTTAGAGAGCGCCATCTCGACGATCTTGATCGCGCGGTCCACACCGGCGCAGAACCCGCGCGGGGCGGCAAGGTAGAGGGTAAGGGGGGGCTTGGTCATCGCGCGTCTCCTGCTTGGACCAGAGGTAAGGCAGGGGACGCGCGGCGTAAAGGGAGAGGCCGCCCGCATATTCGCCGCCTGACCGTGATCGGCGGACGACCGCGTTATGCTGCCTGCAACCGCCGTTCCCGCACCGGCAGATGAACGATGGCCGAGAACGCGCCCACGCCCACGCCGACCCACCACACCAGCGTGTAATCGCCGTGCAGATCATAGAGCTTGCCGCCCAGCCAGACGCCCATGAAGCTGCCAAGCTGATGCGAGAAGAACACGATCCCGTAAAGCGTACCCATGTAGCGCAGTCCGTAGATCTGCGCGATGAGGCCGGAGGTGAGCGGCACCGTCGCCAGCCACAGCACGCCCATCGAGACAGAGAAGAGGAGCACCGTGGCGGGCGTGATCGGCGTCAGGATGAACGCCGCCGCGATCAATGTGCGCCCCAGGTAGATGCCCGCCAGCAGGTTCTTCTTGGAATAGCGATGGCCCAGCCAGCCCGCCGTCAGCGTGCCGGCGATATTGGCGAGGCCAATGAGCGAGATCGCCACCGCGCCGAGCGCCGAGGTGGTCGTTATCCCGATACTGTGCAGCGCGCCACCGGGCAGGATCGGGCCGCACATCTCGGTCACGAAGGCCGGGAAATGCGCGGTGATGAAGCCCAGTTGATAGCCGCAGCTGAAAAACCCGAGAAAGATCAGCGTATAGGACGGATCGCGGACGGCGCGGCGCAGGATCGTGCCCATCGACTCTTCGGTCACGCTGCGATCCACCGGTTCGGGCGCGCGCATCATAGGCAGCATCGCCAGCACCGCGAGGATCACGGCGGCGAAGATCACGAACACGCTCTGCCATGTCATCACCGACAGCAGGAATTCCGCCACCGGCGCCCCGAAAACCTGTCCCGCCGACCCGGCAGCGGTGGCGATGGCGAGGCTCATCGAGCGGTTCTCGTCCGAGCTTGCGCGCCCCACCACGGCGAGGATCACGCCAAAGCCGGTGCCCGCGATGCCGAAGCCGACGAGGATCTCATAAAGCTGATGCGCCTCGGGGGTGACCGCGAAGGACGACAGCACCAGCCCCGCCGCATAGGTCAGCGCGCCGAGGATGATGGCCTTTCGGTCGCCGAGTTTCTCGGCCAGGGCCCCGAATATCGGCTGACCGATCCCCCAGGCGAGGTTCTGGAGCGCGATGGCGAGCGAGAACTCGGCGCGCGGCCAGTTGAATTCCTCGGCAATCGGGATCTGGAACACCCCGAACGAGGCCCGGATCGCGAAGGAGATCAGGATGATCGTGCAGCCCGCGATCAGGACGGGCGTGATAAGGGGTGCGGATTTCTGCATCGGGGCCTCGCGCGGTTCGGGCGCAGAGTACGGCGATTGAACGGCTGGTCAATTCAGTCTTCGTGATCGGCCTCATCACGGATTGCGGCGAAGACCCTCAGCCGCCCGCCTGCACCGTGAGCCAGGCCAGCACGATATAGCGGCCCGTCTTGGCGATGGTCACCAGTATGAGGAACAGCCAGACCGGTGTGCGCATGACCCCCGCAATCACGGTAAAGCCGTCGCCCAACGGTGCCCAGCTTAGCAGCAGGGTCCACACGCCCCAGCGGGCGTACCAGCGTTGCGCGCGCGCCAGTTGCGCGGCGCCCACCGGAAACCAGCGGCGGGTGCGGAACCGCTCGATCCCGCGCCCCAGCACGTAGTTGACCACCGCGCCCAGTGTATTGCCGAGGCTCGCCACCGCCACCAGCCACGCCACCGGCGCGCCACCCGCCATCTGTAGCGCGACGAATACCACCTCGGACTGGAACGGCAGGATCGTCGCCGCGCCCAAGGCGGCGGCGAAGAGACCGGCAAACTGTCCGAGCATCGCGGCGTCGGGGGTCATGCGGAGGCGCGTGTCATCATGCCGGGTCCCCCAAGTGTTTGATCAAGGCTTTGATGGTGCATTGTTTTCGCATGAATGTGAATGGAGGGATGCGATATGGGCCAGGTGCGCCACGAAAGCGCCACGACGGCAGCGGCGATCCGTCGAACGATACAAAATAGTCAAGAGAGCCCGAGGGCACTGGCCAAGCGCCACGGGATCAACCAGAAGACCGTGACGAAGTGGAAGAAGCGCGGGTCGGTCGCCGGTCAGTCGGGCGCGGCGAGCCGTCGGTGCCCGAGGAGAGTGGCGAGACGCGCGAGTAACGCGCGCCTGCCCTGGTCGTCACTCGTGCGCGGAGGCGTAGGCGGCCTCGCGCTCGGACGGATCGCGCGGTTCGCGCGGGGGACGTCCGATCACCTCCTTGAGGTCGTCGAGTTCGATGAAATTGTCGGCTTGGCGGCGCAGGTCATCAGAGATCATCGGCGGCTGGCTGCGGATGGTCGACACCACCGAGACGCGCACGCCCTGGCGTTGCAGGCTCTCGACAAGCGGTCGGAAATCTCCGTCGCCCGAGAACAGCACGATGTGATCGACGCGCGGCGCAAGCTCCATCGCATCGACGGCGAGCTCGATATCCATGTTGCCCTTGACCTTGCGACGGCCCTGACTGTCGGTGTATTCCTTCGCAGGCTTGGTCACCATCGAATAGCCATTGTAATGCAGCCAGTCGACGAGGGGGCGAATCGGCGAATACTCATCATTGTCGAGAAGCGCGGTGTAGTAGAACGCACGCAGCAGCTTGCCCCGGCGCATGAATTCATTGCGCAGCAGCTTGTAGTCGATGTCGAATCCGAGTGCCTTGCCGGCGGCGTAGAGATTCGACCCGTCAATGAACAGGGCCAGACGATCATCCTTGTAAAACATCGTGGAATATCCTTTCAAATCGACCCGGATTGCCTGTGGACGAGTGAGTGTGTGAGTGGTGCGGCAAGCCGGATGTAGCGGGAGAGTTAATCGGTGACCTTGCTGGCTTCAAGTGAGTGGCACGTCACAAAAGGATAGATTTGTGATGACGTCGGATCAACTGTGCTTGATCGCGCTGGGCGCAAATTTGCCGTTGCGCGATGGCGACCGCGAGGGCGGGCCGGCGGCAACGCTTGATGCCGCGCTGAAACGCCTGGAGATCATGGCAGGAACGCAGGTCGCGATTAGCGCGTTCTACCGCACACCGGCCTTTCCGCCGGGGTCGGGGCCGGATTTCGTCAATGCCGCTGCCGCGCTGCGGGTGGCGTGCACGCCCGAGGCGGTGCTCGCGCAACTGCACGCGGTCGAGGCGGAGTTCGGACGCAGCCGTGCCGCACGCTGGGGTGCGCGCACGCTCGATCTCGATCTGCTGGCCATCGGTGCGCGTGTCCTGCCGGATGCCGGAACGCACGGGCGCTGGCGCGCACTTGGACCTTTGGAAGCGCAGGGGCAGGCTCCCGACCAGCTCATCCTTCCACATCCACGGATGCAGGAACGGGCCTTCGTGCTGGTGCCACTGGCGGATGTGGCCCCTGACTGGCGTCATCCGATCCTTGGGCGAACGGTACGCGAGATGCTCGCGGCTCTGCCCGATGCGGCGCGCGCCGAGGTCGTGGCGCTGCCGAATCGGCGCTTGTAAATCCCGGCCTGACGCCTTAAATACCGGGCTTCTGATCGAAATGCCCGAGAACTGCCGGAGGTCGCATGGCCCGCGTAACCACAGAAGACTGCGTCGACAAGGTCCCGAACCGATTCGATCTGGTGATGCTCGCTGCTCACCGGGCGCGCGAGATCGCCGCCGGGGCCCCGCTCACGGTGGATCGCGACAACGACAAGAATCCTGTCGTGGCGCTGCGCGAAATCGCGGACGAGACGCAATCGGCGGGGGATCTGCGCGAGCGGCTCATCGAATCCCACCAGACCCAGATCGAGGTGGACGAGCCCGAAGAGGACACGATGGCGCTGATGATGGGGGCGGAAGCCGACCAGCCGGAGCCGGACGACATGTCCGAGGAAAAGCTGCTGCGCGCCCTGATGGAAGCGCAGGGCGAGGGCTGAGGCCCGTCGCAGCCGCCAAGGGACCGGGGCGTGCCACCAGATGATCGCCGTCGATGACCTGATCTCGCTGGTGCGCCATTACAATCCGAAGACGGACGAGACCCTCATCCGCGACGCCTATGCGTTTGGCCGCGAGATGCATGAGGGTCAGTCGCGGCATTCGGGCGAGCCGTATTTCACCCATCCCGTCGCGGTGGCCGCGATCCTGACGGAACAGCGGCTTGACGACGCGACCATCGTCACCGCGCTTTTGCACGACACGGTCGAGGACACCAAGGCATCCTACCGCATGGTGGAAGAGCGCTTCGGCACCGAGATCGCCGAGCTGGTCGATGGCGTGACCAAGCTGACCAACCTGCAACTGTCTAGCTCCGAAACCAAGCAGGCGGAGAATTTCCGCAAGCTGTTCATGGCCATGTCGCGTGATCTCCGGGTGATCCTGGTAAAGCTCGCCGACCGCCTCCACAACATGCGCACGATCAAGGCGATGCGCCCCGACAAGCAGGCGCAGAAGGCGCGCGAAACGATGGATATCTACGCGCCGCTCGCGGGGCGCATGGGGATGCAGTGGATGCGCGAGGAGCTAGAGGATCTCGCGTTCCGCGTGCTCAACCCCGAGGCGCGGGCGTCGATCATCCGCCGCTTTATCACGCTTCAGCGCGAGACCGGAGACGTGGTCGAGCGAATCACCGGCGACATGCGCCTTGAGTTCGACCGTGCCGGGATCGTGGCGGAGGTGTTCGGGCGCGCCAAGAAGCCCTATTCGATCTGGCGGAAGATGCAGGAAAAGCAGATGGGCTTTTCGCGCCTGTCCGACATCTACGGTTTTCGCATCATCACCGGGTCCGAGGCCGATTGCTACGCGGTCCTGGGCGTGATCCACCGCCGCTGGCGCGCGGTGCCGGGGCGGTTCAAGGACTACATCAGCCAGCCCAAATCCAACGGCTACCGCTCGATCCACACGACTGTGTCGGGGCGGGACGGCAAGCGGGTGGAGGTGCAGATCCGCACTCAGGCGATGCACGACGTGGCCGAGACCGGGGTCGCGGCGCACTGGTCCTATCGTGACGGGGTGCGCGCCGAGAACCCCTTTGCCGTCGATCCTGCGCGCTGGATCTCGGCGATGAACGAGCAGTTCGACGCCGAGGAGGACCACGAGGATTTCCTCGAGGCGGTCAAGCTCGAGATGTATGCCGACAAGGTGTTCTGTTTCACCCCCAAGGGCGATGTCATCAAGCTGCCGCGCGGGGCCACGCCGATTGATTTCGCCTATGCCATCCACACGCGGATCGGGCACGCCTGCGTGGGCGCCAAGGTCGACGGGATGCGTGTGCCGCTCTGGACCCGGATCAAGAACGGGCAATCGGTCGAGATCATCACTGCGGGCGGGCAGATGCCGCAGGCCGCGTGGCTCGACATTGCCACCACCGGCAAGGCGCGCGCGGCCATTCGCCGGGCACTGCGTGAGCTGGACCGCGACCGTTATGTCAAGCTGGGCCGCGAGCTTGCGCGCTCGGCCTTCGAGCACGTGGGCAAGCGCGCCACCGACAAGGCGCTGGAGGCCGCGGCGCGCACACTGCGACTCAAGGATGCCGACGAGGTGCGCGCCCGCCTGGGCAGCGCCGAGTTGACCGCGCAGCAGGTGTTGCGCGCGGTTTATCCCGATCTCGCCCCCGCGGGCGAGGCCGAGGTGGCGCGCGAACGGGCGGTGATCGGCCTGCGCGCCGATCAGGGCTTTGCCCGCGCCCGCTGTTGCCAGCCGTTGCCGGGCGAGCGCATCGTCGGCATCACCCATCGCGGGCAGGGTGTGGTGATCCACGCCATAGATTGCGAGACACTGTCGCGCTACGATCAGCAGCCCGAGCGCTGGCTCGACCTGCACTGGCACACCGGCAAGCACCCGGCGGCCTATGCCGTAACGCTCGACCTGACGATCGGCAACGACGCGGGCGTGCTGGGGCGGATTTGCACCTTGATTGGCGAGCAGAAGGCCAATATCTCGGATTTGACATTCGTCGACCGGAAACCAGATTTTTACCGATTGCTGATCGATGTCGAGTTGCGCGATGCCGAGCATTTGCACAGCGTCCTGTCGGCGCTCGACGCCGAGGCGGACGTTGCCGCCGTGGAACGCTATCGCGATCCGTCCCGCTCGGGGGACAAGCGCGAGGAGCCGTAGGCGTGATTTTCAGACGCCGAGACCGTAGGCCGTGGTGGCGCATCGTGGCAGATTTTCTCTGGCCGCGCGGCGGCTGGGCGCGCGCCTTCACCTATGTAAAGCACCGCCTGCACCGGCTGCCCGACCCGCCCGACCGAATCGCGCGCGGCATTTTCGCGGGCGTGTTCACCACGTTTACGCCGTTCTACGGGCTGCATTTCATCGTTGCCGCCACGATTGCTCTGGTGGTGCGCGGCAACATTCCGGCGGCTCTCCTGGCGACGTTCTTCGGCAACCCGCTGACCTATGTGCCGATCGGGGTCATGTCGTTGCAAACCGGGCATGCCATCCTCGGGCGGCACACACCTCACGAGGACGAGATCAGCCGCTCCCTCGGTGGCAAGTTTCTCGATGCGGGCGAGGATCTCAGGCACAATCTTGTCGCCATGTTTACGGACGGGCAGGCCGATTGGCACGGGCTCGGCATCTTTTATGACGAGGTGTTCTTTCCCTACATGATCGGGGGTATCGTGCCGGGGATCGTGACCGGGCTTGCCGCATATTACATCAGCTTGCCAGTGGTCGCCGCCTATCAGAAGCGACGCAGGGGCGTGCTCAAGGCCAAGTGGGAGGCGCTCCGCGAAAAGCGGGCGGAAAAGGACAAGATAGCGCACGAGGCCGACGACAACCACGAGGTTGACCAGGGTGGGCCGGGCGCGACGCCAGACGAAGGAAACGACCGATGACGGCTGAGACAGGACTGCGCCTTGGCGTGAACATCGACCATGTTGCCACCGTGCGCAACGCGCGGGGCGGGGCCTACCCCGACCCGCTGCGCGCCGCGCGCATCGCCGAGGAGGCGGGCGCCGACGGGATCACCGCGCATCTGCGCGAGGATCGCCGCCACATCTCGGATGCCGATATCGACGGGCTGATGGCGGTGCTGAGCGTGCCGCTCAACTTCGAGATGGCGGCGACCGCCGAGATGCAGAAGATCGCCCTGCGCCACAAGCCCCACGCCGTCTGTCTGGTGCCCGAAAAACGCGAGGAACGCACCACCGAGGGCGGGCTGGAGGTGGCCCGCGAGGAGAACCGGCTGGCGCATTACATAGCGCCGCTGCGCGAGGCGGGCTGCCGGGTGTCCATTTTCATCGCCGCCGACAAGCGGCAGATCGACGCCGCCCACCGGATCGGCGCGGAGGTGATCGAGCTGCACACCGGCGCCTATTGCGACGCCCATGCCGAGGGCGATATCACCACCCGCGACCGCGAGTTGGAGGGGCTGCGCGAGATGGCCAGCTATGCCCGTTCACTGGGGCTGGAGGTGCACGCCGGGCACGGGCTGACCTATGATACGGTGCAGCCGGTGGCGGCATTGCCGGAGGTGAGGGAGCTGAATATCGGCCATTTCATCATTGGCGAGGCGATATTCATGGGGCTGCAACCGGCCATCGCAGAGATGCGCCGCCTTATGGACGAGGCGCGGAGTTGAGGCTGGACAAGTAATTTCTTGAAAAGGGTTGAGGACGTGAGGCGAATTTTCAAGGGTCTGATTTTGCCGATAACCCTTCTCCTTTCTTTGTCAAAAGGAGCACTCACCCTCTTAATGGTCGGCTCGCTCGCGCTGAGCCTCGCAACGGTGACGGTCTCCGGGGTGTTCTCTACACTGTCTAGCGCGGTAGAGGCGGTGACCGGCCCGCGAACGGTGCGGGCAAGGCATCAGGCTAGACTTCACGGTTTGTCGATTAAGAACGCTGAACTGAAGACGCGCAACGATAAACTGGCCGCAGAGAACGGGCGCGTAAAACGAGCGCTAGCGGACACAAGAGTGACTTACCGGGGGCGGGTCCTACAGGCACGAGAGGCGGTGAAGGACACAAGCGGGCGACTGGCGCGCCGCGTAACGATTGCTTCAAGCCGGAACGCTGCATCGGTCTTTGCCGAGGCCCTGCCGTTTGTGGGGGTGGGAGTGATCGTTGCAGCCACGGCCTGGGAGTTAAACGACTCCTGCGAGATGATGAAAGACCTTCATGAGCTTGATGTTGCGTTTAATCCCGAGAGCGCAATAGACGGAACCGAGGTCTGTGGCACCCGCGTTCCTGATCGCGCGGAAGTCTGGCAGGCCATTCGCGAAAGCCCCCTTGCCGCATGGAACGAGGCACAGGAATATATGCCGGATTTGCCGGACTTATCTGAAGAGTACGCATCCGGGTCGGCGTGGGTTACGGAGTGGGCTTGCATGATCCTTGCTTGTGAAATGGGAGAGGTGTCTCCCGAATGATCCTCGGCATCGGCACGGACCTCGCGAATATCGACCGGATCGCCGGCACGCTGGAGCGGTTCGGCGACCGTTTTCGCAACCGCGTGTTTACCGACGTCGAACAGGCCAAGGCCGAGCGCCGCGCCGATGTGGCGGGCACCTATGCCAAGAGATGGGCCGCCAAGGAGGCGTGTTCCAAGGCGCTCGGCACGGGGCTGCGCATGGGGATCGCCTGGAAGGATATGGCCGTCAGCAATCTGGCGACAGGGCAGCCGGTGATGCATGTGACAGGCTGGGCCGCCGACCGGCTCGCCGAGATGACACCCGAGGGGCACGAGGCGATCATCCACGTCACGCTGACCGACGATCACCCCTGGGCGCAGGCTTTCGTGGTGATCGAGGCGCGCCCGATCGTGCCCGCGCCTTGACACCCCGCGCCCCGCGCCTCATGAAGCGCCGGACCACAGGCACCCCGGCGGAGACAGGCATGGCATCCGAGACCCAGAAAGGCAGCTCCATCTGGGAGACGGTCAAGACCGTTTTCTGGGCACTGGTGATTGCAGGCATCTTCCGCACCCTGTTCTTTCAGCCGTTCTGGATCCCGTCCGGGTCGATGAAGGATACGTTGCTCATCGGCGATTTCCTCTTCGTCAACAAGATGGCTTACGGTTATTCCTATGCCTCTTGCCCATCTATCCGGCTGGGCGTGCTGGATATCGACGCGCGTGATATCTGCGGCTGGTTCGATGGCGACAACACCCGCATCCTGGGCAGCAAGCCCGAGCGCGGCGACATCATCGTGTTCCGCCATCCGGTGGAGGGCACCGATTTCATCAAGCGGCTGATCGGGCTTCCGGGCGACCGGATCCAGATGAAGGGTGGGGTGCTGCACATCAACGGCAAGCCCGTGAAGATCGAGCCAGCGGGTGAATTCGTCGAGAAATTCGCACCGCAGGGGCCGATGGGCATCCGCCCGCGCTGTTCCAATGGTGTTGTTGGGCTGGGCGCGGACTGTATCAAGGAGCGTTATATCGAGACGCTGCCGGGCGGGCGCAGCCATGCGATCCTCGACATCGGCCCGCAGCGCGCGGACAATACCGGCGTGTTCACGGTGCCGGAGGGGTATTATTTCTTTATGGGTGACAACCGCGACAATTCCACCGATTCGCGCTTTCCCCAAGCGGTGGGGGGCGTGGGCTTTGTGCCATATGAGAACCTCATCGGGCGCGCCAATCGCGTGATCTTTTCCTCGGCGGGGCGGTCGATGCTGTTTTTCTGGACCTGGCGCGGGGATCGCTTCTTCGAGGGGCTGGAGTGAAGCTTTCGGGCGAGATGCGGGCCTTTGCGGCGCGGCTCGGGCATGACTTTTCCCGGCCCGGGCTCCTGATCGAGGCGCTTACGCATTCCTCGATCTCTTCGCCGGGGCGCGAGGACAATCAGCGGCTGGAATTTCTGGGTGATCGGGTGCTCGGCCTCGTGATGGCCGAGGCGTTGCTGGAGGCGGATCGCGCCGCCGCCGAGGGCCAGCTTGCGCCGCGTTTCAACGCGCTTGTGCGCAAGGAGACGTGTGCGGCTGTGGCGCGCGAGGTCAACCTCGGAGAGGTGCTAAAGCTGGGCCGGTCAGAGATGCTCTCGGGTGGGCGGCGCAAGGAGGCGCTGCTCGGCGACGCGATGGAGGCGGTGATCGCGGCGGTCTACGTCGATGGGGGCTACGAGGCTGCGCGTAACGTGGTCCTGCGCCTTTGGGGCGTGCGGATCGCGACCGTGGAGGCGGATGCGCGCGACCCCAAGACCAGCCTTCAGGAATGGGCGCAGGCGCGCGGGCTGGCGCCGCCCGCCTATGTCGAGACGGGCCGGTCGGGCCCCGATCACGCACCCAAATTCACTATCGAGGTTCGGCTTGCCACGGGTGAGAGCACGGTGGCCACCGCCGGATCGAAGCGGCAGGCCGAACAGGCGGCGGCGGGTGCCTTGCTGGCCCGATTGGAGACAGGAACATGACCACCACCCGCGCCGGATTCGTCGCGTTGATCGGAGAGCCCAATGCGGGCAAGTCCACGCTGCTCAATCGCATGGTGGGCGCCAAGGTCAGCATCGTCACCCACAAGGTGCAGACCACCCGTGCACGTATTCGCGGCGTCGCGATGGAGGGTGACAGCCAGCTTGTGTTCGTGGACACGCCGGGGCTCTTTCAGCCGCGCCGCAGGCTCGACCGGGCGATGGTCGCTGCGGCGTGGGGGGGCGCGGCGGATGCCGATATCGTGGTGCTGCTGATCGAGGCGCATCGCGGGATCACCGAGGGGGTCGAGCGCATCCTCCAGGGGCTGGAAGGGATTGCCAAGGGGCGCAGAATTTCCCTCGCGATCAACAAGATAGATCGCGTGGAGGCGCCCGTCCTGCTGGCCCTGACCAAGGATATGAATGACCGGTTCGGCTTTGAGCGGACGTTCCTGATCTCTGCCGAGAAGGGGCATGGCGTGGGCGACCTGCGGGAGTGGCTGGCGGGCGAGGTGCCCGAGGGGCCGTGGCTGTATCCCGAAGACCAGATCGCCGATCTGCCAATGCGGATGATCGCCGCCGAGATGACGCGGGAGAAGCTGACGCTGCGGCTGCACCAGGAATTGCCCTATCAATTGACCGTCGAGACCGAGCATTGGGAAGAGCGCGAGGACGGGTCGGCGCGGGTGGATCAGGTGATCTACGTGATGCGCGACGGGCACAAGGGGATCGTTCTGGGCCATCGCGGCGAGACGATCAAGGCCGTCTCCAAGGCCGCGCGCGAGGAGCTGGAGGCGTTCATGGGGCGGCGTATCCATTTGTTCTTGCAGGTAAAAGTTAGATCCGGCTGGATGGACGAGTCCGAGCGTTATTCCGAGATGGGGCTGGATTTCAAGGACGGGAGCTGAGGGCCGTGGCCCGGCTGACCGCACGGTTCTGGATCGACGCCTATCTGGCGCGGTTGCGGCTGGCGGATATCCCCGGTTTCGTGGTGGCGCATGGCGATGATACGGCCGGCGCGGTGCTGGTCAAACTCAACACGCTGAATGGAAAAGCAAAGCTTTTTCAAAGGACTATAGACCTCATGTCGGGCGACAGGGCGTGGGTTGCCCTGGCCGAGGGGGACGAGGCGGAGGTGGATGCGGCGGTCGTTCGGCAGCGGCGTTTCGACCCGGACCTGTGGGTGATCGAGGTGGAGGACCGGGCGGGGCGGCACTTGCTCGACTCGGACGGTCTGGGGGGGTAGCATCCGACCATGGAGTGGCGCGATCAGGGCATATTGCTGGGCAGCCGACACCACGGGGAAACCTCTGTTATCATTGAAGTATTCACGCCGGAACATGGGCGGCACGCGGGTGTGGTGCGGGGCGGGGTGTCGCGCCGGATGGCGCCGGTGCTGCAAACCGGCGCGCAAGTGGACGTGGAATGGCGCGCGCGGCTTGAGGATCACCTGGGGGTGTTCCGGGTTGAGCCTTTGAAATCAAGAGCTTGGGTGATGGGAGACCGGCTCGCGCTGGCCGGGCTGAACGCGGTGTGCGCGCTGTTGCGCTTTGCCCTGCCCGAGCGCGAGGCGCATGGGAGACTGTACCGCAATAGCCTGATTTTACTCGATCTTCTGGACCAGCCGGAGATCTGGCCGTTGGCCTATCTCAACTGGGAAATGGCACTTCTGGAGGAGATGGGCTTTGGTCTTGACCTGCGACGCTGTGCGGTGATGGGAGAAAAATCCAATGATCTCAGCTACATATCCCCCCGCACGGGGCGCGCGGTGTCGCGGGCGGGGGCGGGGGACTGGGCCGACCGGCTATTGCCGCTGCCGCCCTGCCTGCTGGGAGACGGCCCCGCACCCGACACAGAGATCGTGCAAGGCCTTGATATAACTGGTCATTTCCTGCGCCATCACCTCGCGCCGCATCTCGGCGACAAGCCATTGCCCGATGCCCGCTCTCGGCTGGTCGATCTGGTGACGGCGCGGGCGGGCGCGGGGTGAACCTGTAGGTTCAAGCGACGAACCGCAAGGTTCGGGCAGGGCACCGTGCGGTGGGTGCCCCCCAAACGACCACTCAAGGCCAAAAGCGCACGCATGTCCCCATGCCGCGTCCCCCTACTCCTGCGCGCGGAACATCATCTCGCGGCCCGCGTCGTTCGACAGGATCAGGGTGTCGCCCGCGATCTCGGCCAGCGTCATGTCGGCGAGCGCGCGCAGGTAGCGGGTCTCGGCCTCGATATCGGGGCAGGCGCGCTTGGTGGAGATGATGCGCTCGGCCGAGAACCACGGGTAGGGCACGGCCTGCTGCCCCGAGTAGTGGTTGCACGGGGCCTCGCCGGCGAGCGTGCCCTCTTCGGGGAAGGTGAGCGTGGCGCGGGCGGCAAAGGGCGTGCCGTCGATGCTGCGCAGCGCCCATGTCGTGTCCTGCCCGTCGTAGCCCGACACCGTTTCGTCCTGGCAGTATCCAAGGAGCGACATGGCGACGATCAGGAGTGCGATACGCATTGCGATCACCTCAGAGCCAGCACGAGGTCGACCAGCGAGCCGATGGCATCGCGATTGGCGTCCGGTGCGCCGAGCGCCTGCATCCCGATGGCCGCGCCGAGGATGATGCGCGCCATGTCCGGGTTGGCGATGCCGCAGGCGGAGAGCGCCGCGCCGAGGTGGTCGAGGCGGCGGGCATCGGTCGCGGCCACGGCCCGCGCGGCCTGCGGCTCGGTGGCGGCCCAGGCGCGG
>JADQCC010000109.1 GCA_016278295.1 Roseovarius sp.
CAGCCGGCAGCTATCGGGGCTGATCTCGTCAGCGACGATGAGGCGCTGGAAATCACCCTCGTAGACGCGGCCCACCTCGATCTTGAAATCGACCAGGCGGATGCCCACGCCGTACATCACGCCGGACATGAAATCGTTGACCCGCAGCGCGAGGCTGAGGATGTCGTCCATGTCCTGCTGCGTGGCCCAGCCGAAGGCGGCGATATGTTCCTCGGTCACCAGCGGATCGCCGAGCGCGTCGTCCTTGAGGCAGTATTCCACGATCGGGCGCGGCAGCTGCGTGCCCTCGTCCATGCCCAGCCGCTTGGCCATCGTGCCGGCGGCATAGTTGCGCACGATCACTTCGAGCGGGACGATCTCGCAGGCGCGCACGAGCTGTTCGCGCATGTTCACCCGGCGGATGAAATGCGTGGGCACGCCGACGGCGTTGAGCCCGGCCATGAAGTATTCGGACAGCATGTTGTTGAGCACGCCCTTGCCCTCGATCACCGCCTTTTTCTCGGCGTTGAAGGCGGTGGCGTCATCCTTGAAATACTGGATGATGGTACCCGGTTCGGGGCCCTCGTAGAGAATCTTGGCCTTGCCTTCGTAGATTTTCTTGCGCCGTGCCATGCAGTCTCCGTCGCTGGGCTGGGGGCGCGGAGGGCCCGCGCCGATGCGTTCTCATAGTGCAAGCCCCGCGCGGTCGCAAGGTGTCGCATCCGGGCGGAGCCTCTTGCCCTTGCGGGGCGCAGAGGGCATATCGGACACGAATGCAATCAGTGCAAGGGGATCGGCCCGATGACCACCTTCGACGAACGCGAGAGCGCCTTCGAGAACAAGTTCGCCCATGACGAGGAAATGAAGTTCCGAGCCGAGGCGCGGCGCAACAAGCTCCTGGGGCTCTGGGCCGCCGAGTTGCTGGGCAAGACCGGCAACGCGGCCAACGAATATGCCATCACGGTGGTCAAGGCCGATTTCGAGGAGGCCGGGCACGAGGACGTGGTGCGCAAGGTCGCCGCCGACCTGGGCGACATCGCCGATGCCGCCACGATCCGCGCCAAGATGGACGAGCTGCTCAAGGTAGCCAAGGATCAGCTCGTCAAGGAGCACTGAGCGGGCGCGATTCAAGCGCACCTCACGTTCTTGATGAGGATTTCTGATTTGCATTCCGGGGCGGGCGGTGGCATCGCTTCCGGTCTTAGACATTGCGGGAAGCGCGATATGACCGACGCCCTCACCAAGATGCTCGCCGGGCGCGAGTGGATTCTCGCAGACGGGGCCACGGGGACGAACCTGTTCAACATGGGCCTGCAATCCGGCGACGCCCCGGAACTGTGGAACGAGGATCACCCGGACCGTATTCGCGAACTTTATCAAAGCGCGGTGGACGCGGGCAGCGACCTGTTTCTGACCAATTCCTTTGGCGGCAACGCCGCGCGGCTCAAGCTGCACGGTGCCGAGAAGCGCGCGCGACAGCTCTCGCGGATCGCCGCAGAGATCGGGCGCGACGTGGCCGACCGCTGCGACCGCCCACTGGTGGTGGCGGGCTCGGTCGGGCCGACGGGCGAGATCATGGCGCCGATGGGCGCGCTGACGCATTCGCTGGCGGTGGAGATATTCCACGAGCAGGCCGAGGGTCTCAAGGAAGGCGGGGCCGACGTGCTCTGGCTCGAAACGATCAGCGCGCCCGAGGAATACAAGGCCGCGGCGGAGGCCTTCGCGCTCGCCGGGATGCCGTGGTGCGGCACCATGAGCTTTGACACGGCGGGGCGCACGATGATGGGGCTGACCTCGGAGGACATGGCGAAGATGGTGGAGAAGCTGCCCAACCAGCCCATCGCCTATGGTGCGAATTGCGGCGTGGGAGCATCGGACCTGTTGCGCACGGTGCTGGGATTCGTGGCGCAGGGATCGGAACGGCCGATCGTCGCCAAGGGCAACGCCGGTATCCCCAAATACCATGACGGGCACATCCATTACGATGGCACGCCCGAGCTGATGGCCGAATACGCGGTGCTGGCGCGGGACGCGGGGGCGCGCATCATCGGCGGCTGCTGCGGCACGATGGGCGATCACCTGCGCCTGATGCGTGCCGCGCTGGAAGAGCGCCCCATGGGGCCGCGCCCCACGCCCGAGCAGATTACCGACAAGATCGGGCCGTTCTCGTCGCCCTCCGACGGGACCGGCGAGGACGCGGCACAGCCCCGCCGCGCGCGCCGCCGCCGCCGCGCCTGAACCGGGCTCAGGCCCCCAGCGCGCGCAGCACCTGCGGCAGGGTTTCGGGCAGATCCTCGGCGATGAGGCCGGGGCCGAACCTGCGGGCGGCCTCGACATGAAGCCAGGCGGCGGTCTCTGCGGCCTGTGCCGGGCCCAGGCCCCGCGCCATAAGACCGGTCACAAACCCCGCCAGCACGTCACCCGATCCGGCGGTGGCCAGCCACGGCGCCGCACGGTCGTAACGGGCCGCGTGGATGCGGCACCGCCCGTCCGGCGCGGCGATCACGGTGTCCGGCCCCTTGAGCAGCACCACGCAGCCTGCCCGTTCCGCCGCCGCGCGCGTGGCGTCCACCCTGGAACAGGCGGGGCCCTTGGTTGCGGGCGCGTTCAGCGTCGCCGCAATATCGGGGAACAGCCGCGCAAATTCGCCCGCGTGGGGTGTCAGCACGCAGTCGGCGTGCAGCATCTCGAAGAGGGTCTCCGGCGCGTCTTCGAAGGCCGTCAACGCATCGGCGTCGAGCACCACGCCGGGCGTGTGCGCAGCCCTTAGCGCCACCGGCACCAGCGCCCGCGCCCGCTCGATCCCCAGCCCCGGCCCGAGGCAGAGCGCGGTGAGGCGCCGGTCCTCCAGCGCGGCGGCCAGCCCCTCGGCCCCGTCCACGCGGGCCAGCATCAGCGCGGTGATCTGCGCCGCCACTTCCATCTGTGCCGACCCCGGCACGCCCAGCGTCACCAGCCCCGCGCCGACCCGGAGCGCCGCCCGCGCGGCGAGCCG
>JADQCC010000040.1 GCA_016278295.1 Roseovarius sp.
GCAAGTGGGGAAATTTACTTCGGCACTTCTGGGGATTCTTAACGCGGCGTTGACAAGAGGCAAACCCGACCTCTGAAATGGCCGGGGGGTCCGGGGCAAGGTGCCGTCTTCGGCATCCTCGAACGGGGCGAGCGCGTCCATTGCCAGATCGTGAAATACTGTTCGAAAGCAACGCTGCTGGCCATCATCGAAGGCCGCGTGGAGCGTCGGCCGAGATCACCACCGATGGCTTCCGTGCTACGACGGGCTGGTCGAGGCGGGCTTCAGGCGCCACCACCGGATCAACAATTACTGGCACCGCGACCGCGCGATCTTCTCGGGGAACGTCGATCCATGCAAGCGGTTCGAAGAGTGAGTCGGACAAGCCCGCCTTGTGGGACGGGTAGTCCCAAAATGGCGATTTTACGGCTCTGCTGAGCCATATTCTACGGTTCGAAATCGCTTTTTTTCGTCGTTGACCCAAAAGTGCAAAAGTTTTGAAAATATGGCTTTGTTGAGCTGTATTAATGAGTTCGAATTTCTGCTTTGCCTCGTTCGGCAAATACGTCGATTTCGGCCTATAAAAGGGCGATTGTATATTTGACAAACCCGCAGCGTGAGGGCAGGCTGACCCCATATTTCACGGGGGATTCGATGAGCCAAGACACAATCTGCAACGCGATCCGCGAGCAAAAGCTACTGTCGTTCATGTATTCCGGGCGGCGGCGCGAGATCGAGCCACACCTTCTCGGATACGATAGTGACGGGGACCTAACACTGAGCGCGTGGCAGCTAGAAGGAGGAAGCGGGCGAGGCTGGCGCGATTTTCACGTTTCCAAGCTATCCGGGCTGACCATAGGTCTGACAGGGTTTTCAGGGGCGCGACAGGGCTATAACCCCAACGACGAGACGATTGCCCGGATTGTCTGCCGCCTCTGACCTCGCAATCGCAAGGCATCGGCCACCTAGCAGGCCCAGCGTTTATAGAGCAATCTGACTCATGTATCATAGGTATCATTATACCCCATCTCATGGGGTAATTCAATACCTCACTTACTCTTGTCGTCGTCCTTCGGCTTCTTCTTCACCAGCTTCTTAAGCCGTTCCTCAAACCGTTCTTCGTCGTCGTCCGTCTCTAGCTGGCGGGCGGCTTCCTTGAACTTGTCGAGTTGTCTTTTGGAGGTAGTGGACATGATGGGTGATCCGGTTTCTTTCTGGGCACTGACAGAACGCGTTGAACTTCTTCGTCCTTGGCGCAGTTGCGGCACCAGTTCTCAAGGCCAATCAGGGGAACGCATTTCTTGCCTTCTTGCCCGTCTTTCTTCTTCCCTTCGTCGAAGGTGTGAAGCGTGAGATTTTGAACTCCGAACTCCTCTCGCAGCGCTACAGCAGTTGCAAGTTGGATTGAGTCACCAAGCCCTAAGGGCCTAGTTGCCGCTCGGTCAATGGGGCCGTCAACCTGTTCGTAGGTTTGATCTCGCAGGTATCCAGCTAACGACATAATGTCGGGGGACGTATCGATGTAGATGAATGAACTGCTAATACTAGAGATTACCTGAGATGGCGTTAGGCCGCTCCTGCCCATATTGCTGGGCTTAATCTCGGCCAGAGTTATTGTTGATATGTAGATATCCACACTGCCAGATGAAGCCTCTTCCAAGTGCTTTTTAATGTGGTCCAAATATTCCGGCGGCTGGGCGTTAAGCCATCGATACAAAATGCACGCGTCCCACAAATACGCCTTTGAAGCCATTACCCGACCTCTCGAAGGAATTGATCGCTGAGGCCATGCAAAGCGCCCTTGAGCGAAAGAACACTTCTATTCGGGTCGATCAGCCGAATGTTTGAAACATCAATCCTGTCTGGGAGCATGCTTCTCCCATCGTGTTGGGCGCGCCCAGTAACAAGGGACCGATTGTCAAGCGCGGAGCGCAGCATTTCAACGTCCTCGGCGGAAACGATGCAACTGATTTCTTTCTTCCCTGCGGTCAGAACCAACTTTGCTTCCGGGAATAGCCCTCTTAGATCAACCGCCTTAACGACGCCATCATAAGTCTCGATAGCGGTGCCTTGGAAGTATCTTCGCGGAGCAGCTTCTGCCGCATCAGAAGCAGTCGCAATGATTTCCGAAACACGGCGCTCAAGCAGGCCGTCCAGGCGAACGGGGGACACTTGCGGGGCCTCCACTATCCCGTAGGAGAAGGTCTTGCCAGCACCCTTTGAAATGCTCTCATACGTCGAGAGCGCATACTCATCGGCAGCGTTCTCAACTGACACTCCAACACCAGATGAGGCCATCGCTCCTATCTCGGCAAATCGCTGCGACGGGGAACGCCGAACACGCTTTGCCTTCATTTGCTTCTCGCGGAGCCAAACGCTTGCGCTCGCAAACGCGAGATCGTTAATCATGAAGCGATGTTGCCCCTTGGCATTATAGAATGAATCTAGCTTCTTCAGAGCGGAAACGACCTTCTTGAGTTTGTCTGCAAACACGACTGCATCGACCTCGTCGCCTTGAGCGTCGAGGCCATAAATGGTCAGCTTCAGATCCTTTGCGCCGGGTTGGGACATTTTCAATCAGACAATTTATAGGTCAGGCGCTTGCCTGAAGTGCAGGATAGCACGTTCACCGCCCGCTGAGAATCGTCTATTCCATTCGCGTTACGATTGTTGTAACGGAAATCAAACTCCGCTGCGTAGCGGTGCAGGTGCTTCTTGGCGCAGTGCTGATAGACGCCCTTCATGCCGCGCTTGAAGATGCTGTAGAAGCCCTCGACGGTGTTCGTGTGCATCTCGCGATCCTCTAGGTTCACATACTCGCCCGCGCTGTGGTTGGTCCAGCCGTGCGCCTCGAACACCTTGCCAGCGCCGATGCCCTGATACTGGCGGGCTTCGTCAGTCATGACATAGGCTTCGCGGGCGATGTTCTCTCGCAGGATCGGGATCAGCGTGGACTTCTTGAGGTCGTCAATGACGATTGACTTGGCGCGCT
>JADQCC010000289.1 GCA_016278295.1 Roseovarius sp.
GTCACCTGAGCGCCGGGCCGCGCGCGGCTGGCCTGAAGGGGACGTTGCCGTAAGCCGCGCCATCGCCAGGCCGCGGGCTGGCGATCCGACGGTTTTTCAGGGCGCTTTATGCCCGCCGAATCCGAAAAACCTGTAATCGGTGCACAAGCTTGGACAAATCGCCAGTCCGGGGGGCGGGTCATGCTGAAAGCATGCCTCCGGCATGACCGATGGCGCGGCGGGCTTCGCCCTCGATTCCGCACCAGGGGCAAGAACCGAATGGCAGAAACACGCCACAACCGCCCCGCCGTCAGACCGCCTGCGCCTCATCCATGCGCTCGCGCAGGCCCTTGAGCTCCTCGGCCACGAGAAACGCAAGCTCCAGCGACTGCGAGGCATTGAGCCGCGGATCGCACGCGGTGTGGTAGCGATCCGACAGGCTCTCCTCGCTCAGCGCGCGCATTCCGCCGGTGCATTCGGTCACGTCCTGCCCGGTCATCTCGAAATGCACGCCGCCGGGGATGGTTCCTTCCGCCCGGTGGATGGCAAAGAATTCCTGCACCTCGCGCAGCACCGAGTCGAACGGCCGGGTCTTGTAGCCGCTGGCCGACTTGATGGTGTTGCCGTGCATCGGGTCGCAGACCCACAGCACGCGGGCGCCCTCCTCCTCGACCGTGCGGATCAGCCGCGGCAGGTTCTCGCCCACCTTGCCCGCGCCGAACCGCGCGATCAGCGTCAGCCGCCCGGCCTCGTTCTCGGGGTTGAGCGTCGCCAACAGCCGCTTGAGATCCTCCGAGGTCATGCTCGGGCCGCATTTCAGCCCGACCGGGTTGAGCACCCCGCGCAGGAATTCCACATGCGCGCCGTCGGGCTGGCGCGTGCGGTCACCGATCCACAGCATGTGCCCCGACCCCGCCAACCATTTGCCAGAGGTCGAATCGAGGCGGGTGAGCGCCTCCTCGTATTCCAGCAGCAGCCCCTCGTGCGAGGTATAGAAATCCACCGATTTGAGCGTGTGCGCGCTCTCGCTGTCCACACCCGCGGCCTTCATGAAATCGAGCGCGTCGGCGATATGGCTGGCCATCTCGCGATAGCGCGCGGCCTTCTCGCTCTCGGTGAATCCCAGCGTCCACTGGTGCACCTGGTGCATGTCGGCATAGCCGCCGGTAGAGAACGCGCGCAACAGGTTCAGCGTTGCCGCCGCCTGTGTGTAGGCCTGCAACATCTTCGCCGGGTCAGGGATGCGCGCCTCCGGGGTAAAGGCCAGCTCGTTGACGATGTCGCCGCGATAGCTGGGCAGCTCGACCCCCTCCACCACCTCGGTGGGCGCGCTGCGCGGCTTGGCGAACTGCCCGGCCATGCGCCCCACCTTGACCACCGGCACCTTGGCGCCATAGGTCAGCACCATCGCCATTTGCAGCATCACCTTGAACGTGTCGCGGATCGCATCCGCGCTGAACTGATCGAACGCCTCGGCGCAGTCGCCGCCCTGCAACAGGAACGCCTCGCCCCGCGACGCGGCTCCCAGCGCGCGTTTGAGCCTGCGCGCCTCCCCGGCAAAGACCAGCGGCGGATACTGGCGCAGGTGATCCTCGACGCGGGCGAGCGCCCCGGCATCGGGGTAATCCGGCATCTGCACCCGCTCTTTCGCGCGCCAGCCGGTTTTCTGCCACTCCGTCATCTTCGGTCTCCGCTTTGCCAAATGGTCGGACCTCTCTATACTCGACCGGGCGCGCGGAGACCAGCCGCGGAATCGGTCAAAATACGACACGAATGCGCGTGTTTGGCTTGTGAATCGCGACGTTTTGGTGACAGTGACGCTGAAACGGAGCGCAAGAGGAGGCCCGATGTCGGATGCCGTGACAGTCAAGGTGGATGTGCCGAGGGCACCAACACGGTTCGTGTTCGTGCTGCTCGACTCGTTCACGCTGCTGAGCTTTGCCGGCGCGCTGGAATGCCTGCGCATCGCCAACCGCATGGCGGGCGCAGAGCTTTACGCATGGGCCCTGACCGGCGACACCGACGATGTCGTGATCTGCTCCAACGGCGTGCGATTCCACGTCGATTTCCCGCTCTCCGAACTGAAACGAGAGGATGTGCTGATCCTGTGCGGCGGGGTCGATGTCCAGAAGACCGCCACCAAGCGGATGCTCAACTGGCTGCGCCGCGAGGCGCGCCGCGGGTTGCGCATCGGCGGGCTGTGCACCGCGTCCTACGTGATGGCGCGCGCCGGGCTGCTCGACGGCAAGCGCGCCACCATCCACTGGGAGAATCACGATGCCTTTCTCGAGGAATTTGAAGAGGTGACGCTGACCAAGTCGATCTTCATGATCGACGGCAACCGCATGACCACGGCAGGCGGCACCGCCTCGATCGACCTGATGCTCAGCCTGATCGCCGCCGAACATGGCGAAAAGCTCGCCAACGCGGTGGCCGACCAGCAGATCTATTCCTCGATCCGCACCGATCAGGACACCCAGCGCCTCTCGGTGCCCACCCGCATCGGCGTGCGCCACCCCAAGCTCAGCCAGGTCATCCAGATGATGGAGAGCAATATCGAGGAACCGATCAGCCCCTCGATCCTGGCCCGCGAGGTGGGCATGTCCACCCGCCAGCTCGAACGCCTGTTCCGCCGCTACCTCAGCCGCAGCCCCAAGCGCTATTACATGGAACTGCGGCTGCAAAAGGCGCGCAACCTGTTGATGCAGACCGACATGACGGTGATCAACGTGGCGCTTGCCTGCGGCTTCGCCTCGCCGTCGCATTTCTCCAAATGCTACCGCGCGCATTACCAGACCACCCCCTACCGCGAGCGCGGCGCACACGGGGCGCGGCTGTCGGTCTGAGGCGGTCGTTGGACGTCAGTGTCGGGCTGAACCGTCACGGCAAGGTAAGATCAAGAAAGTTTAAAACTTTCTTGTACGGAATCTTTTCAAGATTCCGCTCGTCAACGGCAGCTTCAGGCCA
>JADQCC010000110.1 GCA_016278295.1 Roseovarius sp.
GGGGCTGCGCATCCGCCCCATGCGCCCGCGCTGGACGCCAGAGATGGCGCAGCTCGTGCGCGTCGCCATCCCGGCGGCGCTGGCCGGGGGAGTGATACAGGTCAACCTCGTGGTGGGACAGCTTGTCGCCTCGCAGACCGACAAGGCGGTGAGTTGGCTCTACGCTGCCGACCGGCTCTATCAGTTGCCGCTGGGCGTGGTGGGAATCGCGGTCGGGATTGTGCTGTTGCCCGACCTGGCGCGCAGGCTCAAGGCCGGGGATGACAATGGCGCGCGGCACGCCCTGTCGCGCGGCGGCGAGGTGGCGCTGGCGCTGACGGTGCCTTGCGCCGTGGCGCTGGTGGCGATCCCGCTGCCGCTCGTTTCGGTGCTGTTCGAGCGCGGCGCGTTCGGTGCCGATGACAGCGCCGCCACCGCGCTCGCCGTGGCGGTCTATGGGTTGGGGCTGCCCGCCTTCGTGTTGCAGAAGATCTTGCAACCGATCTTTTTCGCCCGCGAGGATACACGCCGACCGTTCCACTACGCCGTGGTGGCGATGATGGTGAACGCCGCGCTCGCCTTTGGCCTCGCCCCGGTTATGGGCTGGATCGCCGCGGCGCTGGCGACCACGGTGGCCGCCTGGGTTATGGTTTGGCAACTGGCGGGTGGCGCGCAGGGCTTTGGCGAGGTGGCGCGGTTTGACGCGCAGTTCCGCCGCAGGCTGTGGCGGATCGTGCTGGCATCGGGATTGATGGGCGCGGTGCTGTGGGGCGCGGCGGTGGTTCTTGGCCCGTTCCTCGCGCTGGGCGGCTGGCGCTGGCTGGCGCTGGTGCTGCTGGTCGGCCTCGGGGTGGTGAGTTACGGGCTCTTTGGGCAGGGGCTGGGGGCGTTCCGGGTGCAGGAGTTGCGCGAGCGTCTGCGGCGGTAGCGCGTCTCGGCCCGGTACCTGACCGTCAGTCGTGCCGCAGCCGCGCGCGCAGGCGCGCGAGGCCACCGGGGCTGAGCGGGACCGAGACGGCGAAGCCCACGGCGAAGCCCGCCACGTCGGCCAGCCATGTGGGCGAGCCGCCGAACAGCAGCGCGAACACCAGTTGCAGCGCCATAAGCACGCCGATGAGGGTGAAGGCGCGGGCCTGGTTGGCGCCCATCTGCCCCAGCCGCAGCCACATCACGTAGGTGAACCCCCCGATCATCCCGTAGACGCCGGGAAACGCCCCGATGAGCCACGGCCGATCACCCGGCAGCATCCCGTAGGCCAGTGCCCCACCCACCGTCGCCGTGGCGAAGATCACCAGCACCGCCCAGTGGCGGAACACCTCGCCCAGGAACTTGCCCAGCGCCAGAAGCAGCACGGCGGCGAAGAGCGCGTGGGTAAAGCTGCGGTGGATGAAGGCATAGGTAACGAGGCGGCGCAGGTGCTCGATCGGCATTTGCCCGGTCTCGATCATCCAGCCCAGGATCTGGCCGTGAAACCCGTAATCCTGGATTGCCGCGCTTCGCCAGCCCACGGCGTCGGCACCGCCGACAATCCCGCGCGCGCCGAGCGAGAACGCCGCTTCGACCCCTATGATCACCAGAAACAGCACCACCACCACCGGCGGGATCGGGTTGAGAGGACTGGGATCGTCGCTCATGGCAGCTCTCCTTGATGGGGCACTGGTTGACGGGGCACGGGCGCATGGGTAAGCGAGACCTTCAGAGAAATCCACCACGGAGTGCGCCCATGAGCGAGGCGGCCTTTACCCCCCGCGTCTTTTCGGGAATCCAGCCCTCGGGCAACCTGCATCTCGGCAATTACCTCGGCGCGCTCAAGCGTTTTGCCGAGGCGCAGGATCGGGGCGTCGAGACGCTCTATTGCATGGTCGACCTGCACGCCGTCACCGTCTGGCAAGAGCCTGCCGACCTGCGCCGCGCCACGCGCGAGCTTGCTGCCGGGTTTATCGCCTCGGGGCTTGATCCCGCGCGCTCGATCCTTTTCAACCAGAGTCAGGTGGCCGAGCACAGCCAGCTTGCCTGGGTATTCAACTGCGTGGCGCGCATGGGCTGGATGCAGCGGATGACGCAGTTCAAGGACAAAGCTGGCAAGAATGCGCAGAACGCCTCGCTCGGGCTCTTTGCCTACCCGGCGCTGATGGCTGCCGACATCCTCGTCTATCATGGCACCCACGTGCCTGTGGGCGAGGACCAGAAACAGCATATCGAATTGTCGCGCGATATCGCCGCCAAGTTCAACCACGATTACGGGGTGGAGTTCTTTCCGCTGCCCGAGCCGGTGATCGAAGGGGCGGCCACGCGGGTGATGAGCTTGCGCGACGGAACCAGGAAGATGTCGAAATCCGACCCGTCGGACATGAGCCGGATCAACCTCACCGACGATGCCGAAACCATCGCCAGGAAAATCCGCAAGGCCAAGACCGACCCTGAACCGCTGCCTTCGGAGGCCGAGGGGCTGGAGGACCGGCCGGAGGCGCGCAACCTCGTCAATATCTATGCTGCATTGGCGGATATGAGCGTAGAGCAGGTCATGGCCGAAGCGGGCGGGCAGCCTTTTTCCGTCTTCAAGCCGCGTCTGGCCGATCTGGCGGTGGACCGGCTCACGCCGATCTCGATCGAGATGAAGCGGCTGATGCACGACGAGGCCGAGATCGACCGTATCCTCGCCGATGGCGCGGGCCGTGCCCGCGCCATCGCGGCACCGATCCTGCGTAGAACCTATGATATCATGGGGATGGTGAGCGCGCCGGGCGGCTGACGCGGCGGGCGGCCGACAGGGGATCAGCGCAGCCGCAGGCGCGGGGCGGGGCCAAGGGGGACGGGGCCGAGCCACATCCGACCACCGCCGAAGCCCAAGGGAATGTCGAGCGTGTCCGGGTTGCCCTTGAGGCGTGCCATCATGCCGAGGCCGCTCTCGACGCTTGAGGCAAGGCTTTCGGGCAGGACGCCTGCGCTGCGCAGGATGCTCACGATTTCGCGCCAGTTGCGGGCCTTGAGCGTGATCTCGCCCTCGGGCCAGCCCTCGGGCGTCACGTCCACCTCGCCCGCCGCCTGAAGCAGCAGATCGCCCCAGCGCCCCTCGGCCAGACGCACGCGCAGGTTAGTGGGCTGTGGACGCGCCTGCTCGATGGCGGTGCGGTCCCACGGCTTGTCGAACGTGGCGACAAGATCGGTCGAAAACCCGCTGATGCGGTCGGGCAGGCGCCCCTCGGGATCGAGCCGCGTCCGCGTCCGCGCGGCGAGCGTCAACCCCTCGGCGCGCAGGCCGAGCCGGTAGGTTGTTCCCTCCTGCCGCTCGGCGGCGAGGCTGAGGGTGGAGAGCGCGGTGGTTTCCTCGGGTCGTGTTTCGGGGGTGACGCGCAGGAAATCGGCGGTGAGCGTCATGCGCTCGGGCGCGAGCGCTGCGTCGGGCGCCATTACCAGCGAGGCGCGCATGTCGCGGCTTTCGATACGGAACTTCTCTTGTGGGGTGGCGATGCGCTGTTGGTCGGGCCAGATCGCGATGACGTGGTTGGGCCGGTAGCTCAGCGCGTCGATCTGAAAGCGGGGCGCCTCCCACGCCAGCCCGGTGGCGGGATCGGCGAGGATCAGATCCTCGAACACCACGTCGAACCGGTTGGGAAAGCCCTGCACGTCGAGGCTGCCGGTCTCGGCGACCCAGCCCTCGGCGCGGCGTGCATCGAGCCATGTCTCGAACGCCGAGAGGGTGGCGCGGCTGCCGATGACCCAATAGCCGGCCCAGAGCCCGGCGGCGACGAGGATGATGGCCAGAAGTGCCCGCATGGCTTGCCCCTTTCATGCCCTTCGCGAAGGGTGTTTATAGGGAGCGGAACGTGAGGAACAGGGGAAAAGGCATGTGGGTGTTCGGCTATGGCTCGCTGGTGTGGAATCCGGGCTTTGACACGGTGGAACGGGTGATCGCGCGGCTGCCGGGCTATCGGCGCAGTTTCTGCATGCGCTCGATCCACCATCGCGGCACGCCCGATGCGCCGGGGCTGGTGCTTGCGCTGGACCGCGCGACGGATACAGCCTGTTCGGGTGTGGCGCTGCGCGCCGACCCTGCGCGCGCCGACGAGGTGCTGGCGTATTTGCGCGAGCGCGAGCTGGTTTCGGCCGCTTATCACGAGACGCGGCTGCCGGTCATGCTCACGGACGGACGCGAGGTGGAGGCGGTGACCTATGTCGTCGACCCGGACCATGCGCAGTATTGCGGCGGGCTCGATCTGGAAGAACAGGCGCAGATCATCGCCCGCGCGCATGGCGGGCGCGGACCGAATACCGAGTATTTGTTCCAGACCGATGCGCATCTGCGCGAATTGGGCCTCGGTGATCGCGATCTGGACTGGCTGGTGCGCCGGGTGCGCCATATCTGCGGATAAGCCTTGGCTTGCGCGGGCAGGCGGCGTAGGGTTGCGCCTGCAAAGACGTGCAAAACCCTGTAAAGAAACGTGTCGGGAGCGTCCAGATGGACCAGCCGGACCGCGAGGCCGAGCCGCAGTTTTCCACCCCTTATCGGCAGATCCTGCTGATGCTGGTCGTGCTGGCGCTGACGGCGGTGGGGGCGTTCCTGGCATTGCCGCGGGTGCTGCCGGTATTCGAGGCGAACCCTTGGCTCAACGGGTTCATCTTTTTCGTCTTCGTTCTGGGGGTGATCGCGACCTTCTGGCAGGTCATCCAACTCATCGGTTCGGCGCGCTGGATCGAGGGGTTTGCCGTGCAGACGCCGGGGCATGAGCTTACCCGTCCGCCGTCGCTTCTGGCACCGCTGGCCACCATGCTGCGCGGGCGCGGCAAGCGGATGCAGATCGCGTCAAGCTCGGCGCGCTCGATCCTAGATTCGGTGGCGCAGCGTATCGACGAGGCGCGCGAGATCACCCGCTATATCGTCAGCCTGCTGATTTTCCTCGGGCTGCTGGGTACGTTCTACGGTCTCGCCACCACCGTTCCTGCGGTGGTCGATACCATCCGCAGCCTGGCCCCGCAGGAGGGCGAGGAGGGAATCGCGATATTCAACCGGCTGATGACCGGGCTGGAGAAACAACTCGGCGGAATGGGGGTGGCCTTTGCCTCATCGCTGCTGGGCCTGTCGGGCTCGCTTGTCGTGGGGCTGCTGGAGCTGTTTGCCGGGCACGGGCAGAACCGGTTTTATCGCGAGTTGGAGGAATGGATATCGACCATCACGCGGCTTGGTCTTTCCGAGGGCGACGGCGAGGATGGTGGCGGGCGCGCGATGGTGGCCGAGGTACTTGACCACATGACCGGGCAGGTCGAGGCGTTGCAGAGCACCATCGCGCAATCCGAGATGAGCCGCGCGCTGGTCGATGAGAAACTCGGCGTGCTGGCCGATTCCATCGAGCGGTTGACGCACCGGATGAGCGATCAGAGCCCGGTGCAGGTGGCGCTGATGCGGGTGGCCGACGGGCAGGAGCGGCTCATCGAGGCGATCGAGGCACGCGAGACGAGCGAGGGGCTGGATGCCGAGAGCCGGATGCGCCTGCGCTCGATCGACGTGCAGATGCTGCGCATTCTCGAGGAAATCAGCGCCGGGCGTCAGGAGACCATGACCGAGCTGCGAACCGATCTGGCGGCGCTGACGCGGCTCATGGGGCAGGCGCGCGGTCCCACGCCGCGTCCCGTGCGCCCGGTGGTGCCGCGCGGCGGCAACGCGTCCGGCGAGGGGCCGGGCGAGTCTGGCGAGGGCGGCTGAGATGGCGCTGTCGCGGCGCACCGGCGCGCGGTTTCAGAGCGCGATCTGGCCCGGTTTTGTTGATGCCATGACCGGCCTCCTGCTGGTGCTGATGTTCGTGCTCACGATCTTCATGGTGGTGCAGTTCGTGCTGCGCGAGGAGATCAGCGGGCAGGCCACCAAGCTCGACGCGCTGTCGGCTGAGGTGGCGGCGCTGTCGCGGGCGCTGGGGCTGGAACAGGACCGCAATGCCACGTTGCAGGAACGGGTGGGCGTGCTGACCGCGACGCTGGGCGACGCCCGCGCGCGGGCCGAGGAACAGGCCGATGTGATCGCGTCGTTGCGCGCCGAGACTGCGGCGCAATCCGAGGCGCTGACGGCGGCGGAGGGCCGGATTGCGTCCTTCGAGGAGCAGGTGGCGCGGCTCTTGTCGCAGCGCGACGCAGCCCGCGACCGCGCCGCCGGGCTGGAGGATGAGCGCGACGCGGCGCGCGACGAGGTGGCGACGCTGGAAGGGGAGCGCGCGGCGTTGCTCGATGAACAGGCGGCGCTGGAGGACCGGCTCGCCGGGCTGCGCGACGAGGTCGATGCGCAGACCGAGGCGGCGCGGCTGGCGGCGGCGCGGCGCGAAGCACTGGAGGCGCTGATCGCCGATCTGCGTGCGCGTAATGTCGAGGCACGGCAGGCCGGGGCGGCGCTGAGCGAGGAGGTGAGCGCGCTCGAGGAAAAGCTGAGCGAGAAAGAGGCCGCGCGGCTGGCCGAGGCCGAGGCGGCGGCGGCGCTGCGCAAGCGGCTGGAGAACGCGCGGTCCGAACTGACCGCGATGACGCTGGCCCTCGAAGAAGAACGCAAGCGGGCCGAGGAGACACTGACCCTGCTGGCCGCGTCCGAAGAGGCGCAGGCCGATCTCGATGCCGCGCTGGCGCAGGCGCTCTTGCGCGCCGAGGAGGCCGAGGCGGCGCGCAAGGCGGGGATCGGCGAGGCGCAAGCGGCGCTTGAGGCCGAACGCGCGGCGCGGCAGAAGGCAGAGGCCGCGTTGGCTGAGGCCCGGGCCGCGCTGGACGAGACGGGCGGGACGCTGGAGAACCGCGACGCGGCGCTGGCCGAGGCGCGGGCGCGCATCCGGGCGCTGGAGGCTGATCTGGCCCGTGCGGTGGCGGCCAAGACCGATGCGGAGGCCAAGGCGCTCGATGCCGAGGAGGTACGCGCGCGGCTGATCGCGGCGCTGGTTGCGAAGAAGGCGGCGGAGGCGCGGGCCGAGGAAGGGATGAGCGAGGCCGAGCGGCAAGAGGTGCTGTTGGCGGAGGCGCGCGAGAAGCTTGCCAAGGAACAGCAAATATCCACCGAGGCGCAGCGACAGCAGGCGCTTTTGAATCAACAGGTGGAGGCGCTGCGCACGCAACTCTCCGAGCTTCAGGCGCTGCTCGACGATGCCAAGGCGCGCGAGGCGGAAGCGGAGGTGCAGCTTCAGTCGCTGGGCAATGAGCTCAATACTGCGCTGGCGCGCGTGGCCGCCGAGGAGAGGCGCCGACGGCAGGCCGAGGAAGAGCGGGCGCGGCTTCTGGCGGAACGGGCCGAACGGCTGGCCGCGGAGAAAGAGGATCTTGAAAAATACCGCTCGGAATTCTTTGGCCGGATGCGTGAATTGCTGAGTGGCCAGGAGGGTGTGCGGATCGTGGGCGACCGGTTCGTGTTTTCCTCGGAGGTGCTGTTCGCGCCCGGAGAGGCCGAATTGTCGGCAGAGGGCGAACGCGAGATCGCCAAGGTGGCTGGCATCCTGCGTCGCGTGATCGGCGATATCCCCGAGGGGATCGACTGGGTCCTGCAGGTGGACGGGCATACTGACGATGTGCCGATCGCGCCCGGCGCGCGCTTTGCCGATAACTGGGAGCTGAGCCAGGCGCGGGCGCTGTCGGTGGTACGCTACCTGGTGGATTTCCTCGGATTTCCGCCCGACCGGCTCTCGGCCAACGGGTATGGCGAATATCAGCCGGTAAATCCCGCGGACACGCCCGAGGCCCGCGCGCAGAACCGTCGGATCGAGCTGAAGCTGACCACGCGGTAAGGCGGGTCCGGGCGTCAGGGCCGCACGGTGACGTCGGCGTGGCGTGTAGCGATAATCGTGTCGGCGCGCCACAGCCGGACATAACCGCGATAGGCACCCGTGGGCCAGCCGTCCTTGGGCGCCCGGCGACCGAACGCGCGGAAGAACTGTGCCTTGGGGGCGTCGAGCGTGACCTCGTGGCGGAAGATGTTGCCGTCAGGGCCGCGAGCAGAGAGCGTGAGACGGTCGCCTGGCTGCGCGTAAAAGACATGGCCGTAGAGCACGAGCGATGCGTTGGCGGGCGCGCGGGCGGCGCGGGCGGCACCGGATTTCACGGCGTCGAAATCGGGTACGGCGGTGGAGAACCCGGCGGTGAATATCCCCGACGGAGTATAGGGCAGGGGTGTATCCCAAAGCCCCGCGCCGGGGGCGGGATCGCAGGTGTCGCGCGCCAGTGGGGCAAAGGGATCGACGATACGGCCGTCTTTCAGCACGCTGAGATGCAGGTGCGGCGCGTTGGTCAGCCCGCTGAGCCCGACCGCGCCCAGCACGTCACCGCGCGCCACACGGTCACCTTTGCGCACGGTGAGTGAGCCGCGCCGCATGTGGCAATAAAGCGTCTGCCATCCGTCCCCGTGATCGACGCGCGCGGCATTGCCGCATTCACGACCGGCGATGGCGTCGCGGGTCTCGGGGGTCACGGGGGTGTCGGCCATGCCGTCGCGGGTGGCCGTGACGATGCCGGGGGCGGCGGCGCGCACGTCTATGCCCGCCTCCATCTCCGCGAAGGAAAGCAGCATGAAATCGGTGCCGCGATGGCCGTCGCGACTCTTGGGGCCGCAGGCGTGATCGCGCTGGCCGGGGCCGGGATCGGTATCGACGTAGTCCTCGATCACGCAGGTGCGGCCATAGTTGCAGTCGAGCGGCAGCGACAGCCGGGGGGGCTCGGCGGCGGCGGGGCGCGCGGCGCAAAGCGCCAGCGCGAGGACCGCCGCCGCTCGCTGTCTCATTCGGCGGTGAGCAACGGCGGTTTCTTCTTGCCCGAGAGGCGGCGGGTGGCCGGGCCTTCCACGTCGAGCGCGATCTTGCCATCGCGCACGCCCACGCGGACGGTGCCGCCCTTGGCGAGCCTGCCGAAGAGCAGCTCCTCGGCGAGCGGTTTCTTGATGTGCTCCTGGATCACGCGACCGAGCGGGCGGGCGCCCATGCGGTCGTCATAGCCCTTGTCGGCGAGCCATTTCGCGGCCTCGTCGGTCAGCTCTATGGTCACGTCGCGATCCATGAGCTGTGCCTCGAGCTGGAGGACGAATTTCTCGACCACCTTGAGGATGACGTCGGAGGGCAGCGCGCCAAAGGAGATCACCGCGTCGAGCCGGTTGCGGAACTCGGGTGTGAAGGTGCGTTCGATCGCCGCCGTGTCCTCGCCCTCGCGCCGGTCACGACCGAAACCGACAGCCGATTTCGCCTGCTCGGTGGCCCCGGCATTGGAGGTCATGATGAGCACGACGTTACGGAAATCGACGCTGCGCCCGTTGTGATCGGTGAGCGTGCCGTGGTCCATGACCTGAAGCAGGATGTTGAACACGTCCGGGTGTGCCTTCTCGATCTCGTCGAGCAGGAGCACGCAATGCGGGTGCTGGTCGACCCCGTCGGTCAGCAGACCGCCCTGGTCGAAGCCCACGTAGCCCGGCGGTGCGCCGATGAGGCGCGATACGGCGTGTTTCTCCATGTATTCGGACATATCAAACCGCAAAAGCTCGACCCCGAGCGTATCGGCGAGCTGCTTGGCCACCTCGGTCTTGCCCACGCCGGTAGGACCGGCGAAGAGGTAGTTGCCGATGGGTTTTTCCGGCTCGCGCAGCCCGGCGCGCGCCAGCTTGATCGCCGAGGAGAGTGCCTCGATGGCGTTGTCTTGCCCGAACACCACGCGCTTGAGCGTGCTCTCGAGGTCCTTGAGCACCTCGGCGTCGTTCTTGGAGACGTTCTTGGGCGGGATGCGCGCGATCTTGGCCACCACGTTCTCGATCTCCCTGACGCCGATCGACTTGCGCCGCTTGGAGGCGGCCACGAGGTGCTGTGCCGCGCCGGCCTCGTCGATCACGTCGATGGCCTTGTCGGGCAGCTTGCGGTCGTTGATGTAGCGCGACGACAGATCGACCGCGGTGCGGATCGCCTCGTGGGTGTATTTGACCGAGTGGTGATCCTCGAAATAGGGCTTGAGCCCGGTGAGGATCTTGATCGTGTCCTCCACTGTGGGCTCGCTCACGTCGATCTTCTGGAAGCGGCGGGCGAGGGCGCGGTCCTTTTCGAAGTGCTGGCGGAACTCCTTGTAGGTGGTGGAGCCCATGCAGCGCAGCTTGCCACCCTGAAGCGCGGGCTTGAGCAGGTTGGACGCGTCCATTGCGCCGCCAGAGGTGGCGCCAGCGCCGATCACGGTGTGTATCTCGTCGATGAACAGCACCGCGTCGGGGTGTTTCTCCAACTCGGTCACCACGGCCTTGAGCCGTTCCTCGAAATCGCCGCGATAGCGGGTGCCCGCCAGAAGCGCGCCCATGTCGAGCGCATAGATGGTGGTGCCCGAAAGCACCTTGGGCGTGTTGCCGCCGACGATCTTGTGGGCGAGCCCTTCGGCGATGGCGGTCTTGCCAACGCCGGGATCGCCCACGAGGATCGGGTTGTTCTTGCGCCGCCGGCACAACACCTGAATGCAGCGCTCGACCTCCGAGTCACGACCGATGAGCGGATCGACGTCACCGCGCCGCGCCTTCTCGTTGAGATCGACGCAGTATTTTGCCAGCGCTGAATCGCCCGGCTCGACGGCGTCGGTCTCGACGTGTTTCTCGGTCCCTTCCTCGTCGACATCGGTCGCGCCCGTGATCGGGCGCGATTCGCCGAAGGCGGGGTTCTTGGCCACGCCGTGGGCGATGAAGTTGACCGCGTCATAGCGGGTCATATCCTGTTCCTGCAGGAAATAGGCGGCGTTCGATTCGCGCTCGGCAAAGATGGCGACGAGCACGTTGGCGCCGGTCACCTCGGTGCGCCCGGAGCTCTGGACATGGATCGCCGCGCGCTGGATCACGCGCTGGAATGCGGCGGTTGGCACCGCTTCGGACCCGTCGATATCGGTCACGAGGTTGGCGAGATCATCGTCGATGAAATCGACCAGCGTGGTGCGCAATTCCTCGGTATCGACGCTGCACGCCTTGAGCACGCGGGCGGCGTCGGGTTCGTCCACGAGGGCGAGCAGCAGGTGCTCGAGCGTTGCGAATTCGTGCCGCCGCGCATTAGCGAGCGCGAGCGCGGCATGGATTGCCTGTTCAAGTGTTGTCGAGAATGAAGGCACGGTCGTGCTCCTTCTGATCTTGCCCGTCGGGTACGTCGCCCGACAAGTCTGGCCTCGGTATATTAAAGTTTGGTCGATGATGGCCCGGCTTCAAGGAGTTTTTTGTCAAACGGCCTCACTTTTCGTCATCTTCTGGTGGAATATTCGTAACATGGCGTCAAAACCTGTCCTTTCGGCTGCGGATCTCGGCGAACACCTCGGGATCGGTCGCCTCCGTCATGCCTAGATACGCGCGGATCGCGGGGTCGTGGGCGCGCAGGAAAGGGTTGGTTTCCAGTTCCTCGGTGAGCGAGGCGGGCACGGTGGGTTGTCCGGCGGCGCGGGTTCGGGTGATCTCGTCGGTACGTGCGGCAAGGCGCGGGTTGTCTGGATCAACGGTGCGGGCGAAGGCGGCGTTGGCCGCGGTGTATTCATGGCCCGAGTAGACCAGAGTATCGGGCGGGAGCGCGGCGAGTTTCGCGAGGCTTGCGTGCATCTGTGGCATCGTGCCCTCGAACACCCGCCCGCAGCCCAGCGCCATCAGGCTGTCGGCGGTGAAGACGGCGCGGCTCTCGGGGAAGTGAAAGGCGATGTGCCCCACCGTGTGGCCCGACACGTCGATCACGCGGCCCGTCTCGGACCCGATCGTGACCGCGTCGCCCTCTGACACCGCGATGTCGAGCGGCGGTAACCGGTGGGCATCGGCTGCCGCGCCGATCACCCGGGCGGGGGCCAGGGCGAGCACGTCATCCAGCCCCTCGACATGGTCGCCGTGGTGGTGGGTGATGAGCACATCCGAAAGCTGCCACCCATGTTGCGCGAGCGCATCGAGGACCGGCGCGGCCTCGGGGACGTCAATGACGGCGGTGGCTCCGGTCGCGGCGTCGTGCGCGAGATAGGCATAGTTGTCCGTGCGGCAAGGGATGGTGAGGATTTGCAGGCTCATGCTATGTTCCCTGCTGTCATGAGGTGGTAGCGTCAGAGTGACGGATCAGGGGCGGCACTGCAATGCATCTTGATGTGCAGGACCTGCGAAATTTCTATTACCGCAACCCGCTGGGGCGTGCGGTTCAGAAGGTCTTGCGTGCGCGGATCGCCGAATTCTGGAACGAGGCGCACGGAAAGAGCATCGCGGGTTTCGGATTTGCGGTGCCGTTCCTGCGGCCTTACCTCGCCGATGCGCGGCGGGTGATGGCGCTGATGCCTGCGCCGCAGGGCGTGATCGGTTGGCCGCAAGGCATGCCCAATGTCTCGGTGCTGTGCGAAGAGACGTTCTGGCCGGTGGAGACGGGGCACGTCGATAGGCTCCTCGTGGTGCACGGGCTAGAGACCTCGGAGCAACCTGGTGCGCTGCTCGACGAGTGCTTGCGCGTGCTGGGCCCCGGGGGGTCGGCGCTATTCATCGTGCCGAACCGGGCCGGGCTGTGGTCGCGCTCGGACCGGACGCCCTTCGGCTTCGGGCGGCCCTACAGCCAGACGCAACTCGAAACGCAGCTCAAGTCTCATGGGTTCCTGCCTGAGAGACACGTCACCACACTGTTCCAGCCACCCTCCGACCGGCCCTTCTGGCGGCGCACGGCTGGCATGTGGGAGCGCATGGGCGCGCGCATCTCGGTGTTGGCGGCGGGGGGCGTGCTGATGGTGGAGGCCACCAAGCGCGTGCAGGCCCCGAACGGGCCGGCATTGCGCGATACCGTGAGACGGCCCCTTGGTGTGCTGGCACCGAAACCGAAAGCGAAGCCGGTATGAGAGGGCGCGAGAGGCCGGAGCGGGGACGGAACTTGGCCTGGTGCGGTCAGTCATCCTGCCCCCCGCGTGGCTTTTCAACAGTTGCCTAACATCCCCTCCAAGCCAAAAGCCTCACTGCCACTTGCGCGAATGCGCCGCCCTTAGCCGGTGCGCCGCTCGTCGAAGCTCAGCGCGATGAAGCCGGGGAGATGATTGCCCATGCCGACGACCTTGCCGCCGCCATTGTCGTCGCCGCGCCTGCCGCGTTCCTTGGGCTCTGCGGATCGCTTCTCTTCGCGCGGCTTGGGCGTCTCCTTCTCGGGTGCGCTCTCGGTCTTTGCCTCCTCGGGGGCCGTTTCGGGTGCGTCGGCTTTCTTGCGGCTGACGCTCCGGCCGCGGCCACCCCGGCTGCGGCTCGATCGGGACGGGCGTTCGGATTTCGGCGTGTCCCCGTCGCCACCGCTGCCCTGCGCCGCTGCGTCCTGATCGGCCGCGGGGCGGACGCCGGTCGGATCGTCGAGCCGGGGGATGTCCTTTTGCAAGAGCGCCTCGACCGCCGCGAGGGCCTTCTCGTCGCGCGGGTTGCAGATGGTGAGCGCCTTGCCCGAGCGGCCCGCGCGCCCGGTGCGCCCGATGCGGTGGACGTAATCCTCGGCATGGCCGGGCACGTCGAAATTGAACACGTGGCTGACCGCCGGGACATCGAGCCCCCGCGCAGCCACATCCGAGGCCACCAGCAATTTCAACTCGCCCGCGCGGAACGCGTCGAGCGTGCGGGTGCGCTGGCTCTGGTCGAGATCGCCGTGGATCGGGGCCGCGTCATAGCCGTGTTTCTTCAGCGACTTGGCGACGACATCGACGTCGATCTTTCGGTTGCAGAACACGATCGCGTTGGTACAGGCGGCGCCCTCGCCGTCGATCAGCGCGCGCAGGGTGGCGCGTTTCTCGCCATCCGCGCGATCGCGGCGCCAAGGTTTCACTATCACCACGTGCTGGTCGATGGTTTCCGACGCGGTGGCCTGCCGTGCCACCTCGACCCGCACCGGATTCTGGAGAAAGGTGTTGGTGATGCGCTCGATCTCGGGCGCCATCGTGGCCGAAAAGAACAGCGTCTGCCGGGTGAAGGGAGTGAGGCTGAAGATGCGCTCGATATCCGGGATGAAGCCCATGTCGAGCATCCGGTCGGCCTCGTCCACCACCATGATCTGCACGCCGGTCAGCAACAGCTTGCCGCGCTCGAAATGGTCGAGCAAACGGCCCGGCGTGGCGATCAGCACATCGACGCCCTTGTCGATCAGCTTGTCCTGCTCCTTGAAGCTGACACCGCCGATCAACAGCGCCTTGGTGAGCTTGAGGTGCTTGGAATAGGTGTCGAAATTCTCGGCCACCTGCGCAGCCAGCTCGCGCGTGGGGCACAGCACCAGGCTGCGCGGCATCCGCGCCCGCGCGCGCCCCCGTGCCAGAAGCGACAGCATCGGCAGGGTGAACCCGGCGGTCTTGCCGGTGCCGGTCTGCGCGATGCCCAGCACGTCGCGCCCTTCGAGCGCGGAGGGGATCGCATCGGCCTGGATCGGGGTGGGGGTTTCGTATCCGGCCTCTTCGACGGCCTTGAGCACCTTGGGATTGAGGTTGAGTTCGCTGAATGTGGTCATGTGTATCCGCTTTTCGCGGACGCTGAACCCGGCCCGCACGTCTGTCATCGGGATGCGCGCACCCATTGCGCGTCAGGCCCTCGCGAGCCCCCCCATCGCTGCCCGCTTACATCAACTGCCGGGGGCGGTCAATGCGGGCGGTCGGGGCGCGCGTCGGGAAAATGCCGCGCCCGCGCGGCATCGGCATCGAGGGCAATGGCGTGCAGGTGGCCATGCGCGTCGAGGCGCGCGCGCAGCCCCGGCGTGGCGACGCAGACTTCCTGCCAGAACCGTCGCAGCGCCGCCTCGCCGCCTTCTGCCTCGATCCGGCGAAAAAGCGCGTTCATGTTGAGCCCGGTGCCGTCCGGCGCGGCGGGCTTTAGCCCCTCACGATAGGACCCGTGGGCCAGCCGGTAGGCATAGGTTGCGCGCCAGTGTTCCCACCCGGTGGCGTGCAGGTGGCACAGCCTTGTGCCCTGCAATTCCGGTGGGCTCGCGTCCATCTCGCCAGAGCGAAAGGCGTTGTGGATGCGAAAGCGGACCTCGGGATCGCCGGTGCGCACGAACACCTTGCCCGCCACGTGGCTCAGGAACCCGCCGTTGAGATGAGCGCCGAAGCCGGGATAGATCGCCTCTGTCTCGTCGCGCCGCTGCCCGGGCAGCCGCGCACAGGACTTGAACCAGGTTACGCCCTCGGCTGGTGGATCGTCCGGGTCGGGGGCGAGCGCCTCGACCGGGCGCACCCGCGCGCTGAGCGTGTCATCGGGCAGCGCGGCCAACTGCTCGGGCAGGGGGATGGCCGGCCAGAGAAACTCGTCCACGTCGATATGCGCGAGCCAATCGACCTGCGGGCGGCGGCGCAGACAATGCGTGGCGTTGATGCTCTGGCGCGGCTGATGCGCGTCGGGGCGCCCGGCACGCTTGCGCCGCCTGCGCCAATAGCCATCGTCGCACACGATCACCCGGCACTTGGGATGGCCCCGCAGCGCCGCCTCGGCCTGCGGGTTGGGGGCGTCGAGATAGACATGCACCCGGTGCGCGCCCAGATCGAGGTGATGGGCGGCAAAATTCAGGATGTCGCGGGCCGGGGCCTTGATCGTGGCGACAAGGCCCCATGTGGGCAGGTTGTTCATGGGCTAAGGATGCGCGGGCCGTGCGGCGGGGGCAAGGGGGCAGGTGTGGTCGTGGGCTCACGCGGGATATCGGGCACGCGTTTTGAGCCCGGCATGTGCGCTGTGCGGGGGCAGCCGACTTGAAGGGCCTGGAGCGGCCCTCAACGTTCCCTCCAGACCAAAACCCGGCCCGGACCCCAGTCCCCTCAGCCCTTGCTGCGGATGCCGATGCGGCTGCCCACGCCCTCGGGTCGGGGCAGGGCGGCATGGGCTTGTGCCATCTCGGTCACCCGGGCCGCGATGTCGGCGGGCATGGGCGCCACGCGCGGGCCGGACATGTCCACATGCAGGGTCAGGCTCTCGCCGGTGGCGGCGCACCAGCCCTCCTCGTGGAACAGTTCCTGGAAGAAATGGAACCGCTTCTCGTCATGGTCGAGCAGGTAAAAGCTGCTGCGCAGCCGGTCGCCGAGCTTGACCTCGCGCAGGTAGCGGATGTGGAATTCAGCGGTGTAGGTGGTGAGGCCCCGCGCCGCCACGTAATCGGGGCCAAACCCCATCTCGGCAAACGCCTCGTCGGCGCAGCGATCCATGACCACGGTGTAATAACCCATGTTCATATGGCCATTATAGTCGATCCAGCCCTCTTCGGCCGTGTGAAAGCTGGACATAAAGGGCGTGGCATCGGGCATGGATCGGACCTTTTTGAGAAGCGGCGCGCGTGCGTTCTAGGAGGTTTCGTGGCATGATTGCAATGGTGCCTGCGCGCGCGCTGACACACGGCCCGCGATTTTGTGATTTGGAAGTCGGTGATCCGCCCCCAGATCGCGGGCAGGTGCAAGCGAGGAGGTTAACATGGTGAACAAGTTTGGGCGGCGGGTTTTCATCGCCACGGGCGTGGCGGCGCTGGTGGCGGTCGCGGCGGTCGCGGGACAGAAATACCTCGGCGGTTTCGAGGAACTGGCCACGGCCCCGGTCTATGCGCCCGACGGCGTGGCGATCCGTGGCACCGACCCGGTGGCCTATTTCACAGAGGGTCGCGCCGTGCCCGGCACACCCGAGCACGCGCTGGAATGGAACGGCGCAACCTGGCATTTCGCCAGCGCCGAGACCCGTGATCGCTTTGCTGACGATCCCAAGGCTTACGCCCCGCAATATGGCGGGTTCTGCGCATGGGCGGTGGCCGAGAAGGGCAAGCTCTACTCCACGCAGCCCGATAACTGGGCGATCGTGGATGGCAAGCTCTACCTCAACTACAACGACGATATCCAGGCGCGCTGGCAACAGGACATTCCCCGCTTCATCGCCGAGGGCGATGAACGCTGGCCTGAGATACTGAAGGCGGGATCGTAGCCCCTGGCTCAGACCCAGGGGCCGCGCCGACGCGTCTGCCCCGCCATCTCGCGCAGCGCGGCGATACGGTTTTCAGGTGCGGGATGGGTGGAAAATAGCTTATCTCGCGCGTGGGCGTGCAGCGGATTGATGATGAACATATGCGCGGTGGCGGGGTTACGTTCGGCCGCCTCGTTATCGATTCGCGCCGCCAGCCCCGAAATTTTTCCCAGCGCCGAGGCGAGCCAGAGCGGGTTGCCGCAGATCTCCGCGCCCACCCGGTCGGCCTCGTATTCACGACCCCGGCTGATCGCCATCTGCACAAGCGCGGCGGCAAGCGGCGCGAGAATCATCAGCGCCAGCGCGCCGATCAGGCCAAGCGGGTTGTTGCGGCTGCCGCCGAAAAACAGCGCGAAATTCGCCAGCATCGAGATCGCACCGGCAAAGGTGGCGGTGATCGTCATGATGGTGGTGTCGTGGTTGCGGATATGGGCCAGCTCGTGGGCCATCACCGCGGCGATCTCCTGGCGCGAGAGATGATGTAGCAGGCCCGTGGTCGCGGCCACGGCGGCGTTTTCGGGGCTGCGCCCGGTGGCAAAGGCGTTGGGCTGATCGTTGTCGATCACGTAGATTGCGGGGCGCGGCATGCCCGCGCGGTCGGCCATTTCTTGTACCATGTTCGCGAGCGCCGCCCCCTCGGGGCCGTCGGCGGGGCGCGCGCCATGCATCCGCAGAACCATCCTGTCGGAATTCCACCAGGTATACGCGTTCATCGCTACCGCGATCACAAGCGCGATCAACGCGCCGCCCATACCGCCCAGGAGCGCGCCGAGGCCGAGGAAAAGCGCGGTCATCGCGGCCATCAGCACTGCGGTACGCAGGTATCCGGTCATCGAAGCCTCCTTCTTTGGTCATCGCGAATATGGGGGCGGGGTGCCGGGGTGCAAGCGCTCCCGGTGCAGGGGCCCCGCGAATTTTATGCGTTTTCCGGGCTGCCGTTAAGCGGGTCTTGACCGGCGGCGGCGAGGGTGGCGTGAAACGGAGAAACGCATGGCCATCACATCCGAACTGCCGATCGACACCGGTGCCTCTGCGATGGACATGGCCAACGCCATGTTCGGTGCTGGCATCAGCGTGCTCGACGCCAGCTATCAGGGGGCGGTGCAGGCCTCGGGCATCTATTCGCAGGGCGACAGCGTGGCGCCGGGCGTCACCCCGTCCGACAGCGGCGTGATCCTGTCCACCGGCCGCGCCGCCGACATCACCAATTCTTCGGGCGATGCCAACATTTCCGCCGGCACCTCGACGAGCAATTTCACCTCGGGCGATGCGGGCCTGGGGACCGCGCGCTATGGTCCCGCCGCGCGGCGGACGCTGCGCCGCTACGAGGCGGGGCTCCTGGTCGCGAGCGCGCCGCGCTGCGGCTGGCCAGCGCGGGGTGCCGCGGAGCACCCCTGGAACTGAGGGATGCCTTGGCGCGCGGCCCGGCCCGGCCCCGAGGTGAGGCGCGCAAGACCCGTTCCCTGTCGTCCCGGCAGGGCCTAGACTGGCGGCATGATCCTCTCCCGCGACCGCCGCTATATTTTCGTTCACATTCCCAAGACCGGGGGCACCTCGCTCGCGCAGGCGCTGGAGACGCGCGCCACGGCCGCCGATATCCTGATCGGTGACACGCCCAAGGCGCGGCTGCGGCGCGGGCGGGTGGCGCGCCTGCGTGGCCAGGCACGGGGACGGCTGTGGAAGCATTCCACGCTCGCCGATATCGACGGATTGCTGACGCCCGCAGAAATCGCCGCCATGTTCACTGTCACATTGGTGCGCAACCCGTGGGACCGGATGGTGAGCTATTACACCTGGGCGCGCGCGCAGGGCTTCGATCACCCGGCGGTGCGCCTGGCGAAATCCTGCGATTTCGCAGGGTTCGTTGCGTCGCCCGAGACCCGCACCGCCTGGGCCGCGCACCCCGCGCGCCACTACATGACCGCCTCTGACGGCCAGGAACACGCGCGCCTCTACATACGGCTCGAGGCGTTCGAGGCCGATGCCGGGCCGCTCTGGCAGCATCTCGGATTTCGTCTCGACCTGCCGCGGCTCAACGCCTCGGCGCGCGGCGATTACCGGGGGTATTACAGCGACCGCACCGCCGCGATCGTGGCCGACATCGCCGCCGAGGATATCGCGCGGTTCGGGTATTGCTTCGATCTGGATGGATCAATTTGATCAAATTGTGTTTCACCTCTGGCCAAGCCGCGCGCCCTGCGACAATGTCAGCGGCGCTGACCTTTGCCCCGGGAGATCGCCATGACCCAACCGCCCCTGCGCATCGCCATCAACGGGTTCGGGCGCATTGGTCGCACGATACTGCGCATCCTGATGCGCGAGCGCCGCGATTTCGAACTGGTCTGCATCAACGAGATCGAGCCGATCGAGACCTGTGCCTATCTCCTCCAGTATGACAGCGTGTTCGGCCCGTGGCCCGGCACGGTGGCGCAGGAGGGGGCGGCGACGCTGGTGGTGGACGGGCGCGCGATCCCGTTCCACGCGGCGCGCGACCTGAGCGAGCTGGACCTCGCGGGCGTCGATCTGGTGCTCGATTGCACCGGGATGGCCGGGGCGCGCGCCGTGGCCGAGCGCGCGCTCGCGGCGGGCGCGCGCATGGTGCTGGTCTCGGGGCCTTCGGATGAGGCCGATATCACCGTGGTGATGGGGGCCAACGAGGAGGCGCTTGCCGGGCAGCGGATCGTGTCGAACGCATCCTGCACCACCAACGCACTCGCGCCGCTCGCGCGGTTGCTGGACGAGGCCTATGGCATCGTCAGCGGCCAGATGACCACGGTGCATTGCTATACTGGCAGCCAGCCCACGGTGGACAAGCCGCGCGGCGCGCCCGAGCGCAGCCGCGCCGCTGCACTGTCGATGGTGCCCACCACCACCAGCGCGCAACGCCTGACGGGGCAGGTGCTGCCCGGCCTCGCGGGACGCATCGAGGCGCGGGCGATCCGGGTGCCGACGGCCTCGGTCTCGGCTATCGACCTGACGGTGCAGACCCGCGCGCCGGTAACGGCGGCGACGGTGGGCGCGATGCTGCGCGACGCCGCCGCGCGCCATCACTGGCTGGGCTGGACCGAGGCGCCGCTGGTGTCGTCGGACCTGCGCGGGCGACCGGAGAGCCTGATTGTCAGCGGCCCGCAGATATCGGTCTCGGCGGGCGGGCTGTTGCGGGTGTTCGGCTGGTATGACAACGAGTGGGGCTTTTCCGCCCGGATGCTCGACATGGCGCTGCTCATGGGGCGGGGGGCGGCGCGCCCGCCCGCAGTCTAGCGCAGCCGCACGTTCTCAAAGCCCATGCCGCGCAGCCGTGCCGCGCCTGCGCGGGCATCCGCCTGTGAGCCGAACGGCCCGGCGAGCACGAGGGTCACCTTGCGCCCGTCGCGTTGAAGCGTGCCGCGCCGCGCCGGAAGCCCGGCCCCGGCGATACGGCGCGCCGCGGCAAGGCCCTGCGCTGCATCGGCGAAGAGCCCCGCCTGCGCGTAATGCGCGGTTTGGCGCGGCGTTTGCGAGGCGGGCGTTGGCTTTGGCGTCGCTACGGCAGCGGTGGTGGCCGGGGCCGAGCGGGTCGAGACCGAGGTGAGAGGTGCGTTAACCTGCGCGCGCTGACGCGCCTCGGTCATGGTGACGGTGACGGGATCTGGCACGTAGCTGCCGCGCGTGGCCACGGTCACCCCGGCGGCGCGCTGCTCGTCGAAGCTGGTATAGGGCGGCTGAAGCCCCGGAAAGTTGTGGATCACGTCCGTTCCGGTACGCCGATCAATGAGACGGCGCGGCACGGTGTTGGTCCACATCAGGTCCATCCGCGCCTTGCCCTCGAAGGTCTGGTGCGCGCGGTGCGGGTTGAGGCGGTCGTCCTCCCAAGCCGGTTTCATGCCGTCGGGCACATGGATGCCGGCGAGGCTGGTCTGCTGGCTGGCATAGACGCGGGTCGGCGCGACGCGGGTGCCGGGCGGCACGCTCTCGGGCGTGGCGGGTGTGCCCGGCGGTGGGGTGGCGGCAGTGCTGCCGCCGCGTGCGTAGGTGATGTAATGCGCCTGCTGCGGGCCACAGCGCACGGGCGAGCCGTTGTGCTGGACGGTATAGGCCGCCGACACGCCGCTGAGCCCGGCGCAGGCGGTCTGCCCGGGGGCGGGGGGCGTGATCTTGCGCGCGGGCCGTCCGGCGGGTTTGGCCTCGGGTTTCGGCGCGGCTTGCGACGCGGTCTTGGTGGTGGTGATGACAGTGACGCGCTCTGGCGTACGCGGGGCGGGCCGGGCACTCGTTGTGCGGGGCGCAGAGGCGGTCCTGGCCGAGGGTTCCGCGCGGCGCGGAGCGGGTGTCGGCTTGGGTGCAGCGACCGTTCGTTGTGTCTTTTGTGCGGGTTCCTCGTCTGTCTTGGCCTTGGCGAGCGAGGGGCTGAAACCGCAAAGCGGCTGGCGCGAGCGAGTGAGGCGCGGCACCCACGTCTCGGTCGCCCCGACACCCGCCCGGACGAAGACGCAGCCCGCGCTATCGACATATTGTGTGCCACTGTAGGAATCGGGTGGAAATTCGGCCGGAACGGGCGGGTTGCGAAGGGACTGCGCCTCGCCCGGCCCTGCGGTCAGCGCAAGAGCCATGCAGGACAGATACAGAAAGCGACGACCCGACATGCGATCCCCCTAGATCAATACCCGGAAAGGTGCCTTATTTTCACCGCTTAGTAAACAGGTATTGGCTCATCTAGTGGCGTGCGCGCCACTTACCGCAGATACTGGGGGGCGAACCCTCTGCCGATGCCCCGGATTTGGGCCGTCCGAATCCACAGGCAAGGGGTTTGCGGGTTGGGTGAGTCGTGCTAAGACCAAAATGGTTTAACGTTAAACGATCGCTGCGTTATGCTGATCGGAGGCCGGGAGGAAACCCATGACCGATAGCCCCAAGGACATCCTGCGCGCGGCGGCGCTTGAATATCACGAGTTCCCCAAGCCCGGGAAGCTGGAGATACGCGCCACCAAGCCGATGGCCAATGGTCGCGACCTGGCGCGCGCCTACAGCCCCGGCGTGGCCGAGGCCTGCACCGAGATCAAGGCCGACCCGCAGACCGCGCGGCGCTACACCGCGCGCGGCAACCTCGTGGCGGTGGTTACGAACGGCAGCGCGGTGCTGGGTCTGGGCAATATCGGTGCGCTCGCCTCCAAGCCGGTGATGGAGGGCAAGGCAGTGCTCTTCAAGAAGTTCGCCAATATCGACTGTTTCGACATCGAGGTGAACGAGCCCGACCCTGAGCGGCTGGCCGATATCGTCTGCGCGTTGGAGCCCACCTTCGGTGCGGTCAATCTCGAGGATATCAAGGCACCCGACTGTTTCATCGTCGAGCGCATCTGCCGCGAGCGGATGAACATCCCCGTCTTCCATGACGACCAGCACGGCACCGCCATCGTGGTGGGCGCGGCCGCGACCAATGCGCTTTATGTGGCGGGCAAGCGGTTCGAGGATATCAAGGTGGTCTCGGCGGGTGGCGGCGCGGCGGGCATCGCCTGTCTGAACATGCTGCTGAAGCTGGGCGTGAAACGCGAGAACGTGTGGCTCTGCGACATTCACGGGCTGGTGCACGAGGGCCGCGAGGAGGACATGAACCCCGAGAAAGCCGCCTTTGCGCAGGCTTCGGACCTGCGCAGCCTGGGTGACGTGATCGCGGGCGCGGACTTGTTCCTCGGGCTGTCTGGGCCGAATGTGCTGACGCCCGAGATGGTGCGCGAGATGGCGGCGCGGCCGATCGTCTTCGCGCTGGCCAACCCCGACCCCGAGATCATGCCCGACAAGGCGCGTGCGGCGGTGCCGGACGCGATCATCGCAACGGGGCGCTCGGATTTTCCCAACCAGGTCAACAATGTGCTGTGTTTCCCGTTCATCTTTCGCGGGGCGCTGGATGTGGGGGCGACCGAGATCAACGACGCCATGCAAGTCGCCTGTGTGCAAGGGATCGCCGATCTTGCGCGCGCCAGCACCAGCGCGGAAGCGGCGGCGGCCTATCGCGGCGAGACGATGAGTTTCGGTCCCGATTACCTGATCCCCAAGCCGTTCGACCCGCGCCTGTCGGGGATCGTGTCGTCATCGGTGGCGCGCGCGGCAATGGAGACCGGTGTCGCCACGCGACCCATTGCCGATCTGGAGCAGTATAAGGCCGATCTCGACGCCAGCGTGTTCAAGTCGGCGCTGCTGATGCGTCCGGTCTTCGAGGCCGCGCGAACCGCGGCGCGCCGTCTCGTCTTTGCCGAGGGCGAAGACGAGCGGGTGCTGCGCGCTGCACAGGCGATCCTGGAAGAGACACCGGAACAGCCGATCCTGATCGGGCGGCCCGAGGTGATCGCGCGGCGTTGCGAGCGGGCGGGGCTGGCGATCCGGCCCGAGCGCGATTTCAACGTGGTCAACCCCGAGAACGACCCGCGCTACCGCGACTACTGGGAGACCTATCACGCGATCATGGCGCGGCGCGGGGTGACGCCCGACATCGCGCGCGCGGTGATGCGCACCAACACCACCGCCATCGGCGCGGTGATGGTGCAGCGCGGAGAGGCTGACAGCCTGATCTGTGGCACATTCGGCGAATTTCGCTGGCATCTCAACTACGTCTCCCAGGTGCTGGCGGATGGCGAGCATCACCCGCACGGCGCGCTCAGCCTGATGATCCTTGAGGACGGGCCGCTCTTTATCGCCGATACCCATGTCTATTCGCTGCCGACGCCAGAGAACCTCGCCGAGATCGCCATCGGGGCCGCGCGCCATGTGCGCCGCTTCGGGATCACGCCCAAGGTGGCGTTCTGCTCGCAGTCGCAGTTTGGCAACCAGGCCGAGGGTTCGGGCAAGCGGTTGCGCGCGGCGATCGAGTTGCTCGACGCCGCGCCGCGCGATTTCGCCTATGAGGGCGAGATGAACGTGGATGCCGCGCTCGACCCGGAACTGCGCGAGCGGCTCTTGCCCGGCAACCGGCTGGAGGGGGTGGCCAACGTGCTGATCTTTGGTCATGCCGACGCGGCCTCGGGGGTGCGCAATATCCTCAAGGCCAAGGCGGGTGGGCTGGAGGTGGGGCCGATCCTGATGGGCATGGGAAACCGCGCGCACGTGGTCACGCCGGGGATCACGGCGCGGGGTCTTCTGAACATGGCCGCGATCGCCGGAACACCTGTGGCGCATTACGGATAGAATCGCCGGTTAGCAGGAGTTTTCAGGAAAATTTGCAAAGTTTCCGCTTCGGGAGACTGGAAAGCCCTCTTTGTCGATAGTTTGCAAAAATTTGCAGGCCATCTGGGGGAGTTTCTGCAAATATTTCGCGGCCTTCTGCCGCGCCGCCGCGCTCGACGCTTGCCGCAGGCCCACGCGATCCGTAACACCGATGCAAAGGATCGGAGGAGGATACGATGGGATACAAGGAGATTTACGCGCGTTCGCTGGCTGACCCCGAGGGCTTCTGGCTCGAACAGGCCGAGGCGATCGACTGGGCGCGCAAGCCGTCGAAGGCGCTCTTCGCCGAGAACGCCCCGCTCTATGAATGGTTCAGCGACGGGCTGGTGAATACCTGCTGGAACGCGGTGGATCGCCATGTCGAGGCCGGGCGCGGCGCGCAGGCGGCGATCATCCATGACAGTCCCGTGACCGGCATCAAGCAAAAGATCAGCTATGCGCAACTACGCTCGCGGGTGGCGCGGCTGGCAGGCGCGTTGCGTGCGCGCGGCGTGGAGAAGGGCGACCGCGTTATCATCTACATGCCGATGGTGCCCGAGGCGCTGGAGGCGATGCTGGCCTGCGCGCGGATCGGCGCGGTACATTCGGTCGTGTTCGGCGGGTTTGCCGCGCACGAGCTGGCGGTGCGGATCGACGATTGCGCACCCAAGGCGATCATCGCCGCCTCCTGCGGAATCGAGCCGGGCCGGGTGGTGCAGTACAAACCGCTATTGGACGGGGCGATCGAACAGGCGCGCCACAAGCCCGAGTTTTGCGTGATCTTTCAGCGCGAGGAGGAGGTTGCCCATCTCGAACCGGGGCGCGATCTGGACTGGCACGCCTTTCAATACGGGGTCGAGCCCGCCGAGTGCTTGCCCGTCGAGGGCAACCACCCTGCCTACATCCTCTACACCTCTGGCACCACCGGCCAGCCAAAGGGCGTGGTGCGCCATACCGGTGGGCATCTCGTGGCGCTCAACTGGACGATGAAGAACATCTATGATGTGAACCCTGGCGAGGTGTTCTGGGCGGCGTCGGATGTGGGCTGGGTCGTGGGGCACAGCTATATCTGTTACGGGCCGCTCATTCATGGCAACACCACCGTCGTGTTCGAGGGCAAGCCGGTTGGTACGCCTGATGCGGGCACCTTCTGGCGGGTGATCTCCGAGCATAACGTAAAGAGCTTTTTCACCGCGCCGACGGCGTTCCGCGCGATCAAGCGCGACGACCCGGAGGCAAAAGAGCTGGCGAAATACGACATTTCCTGCCTGCGCGCGCTCTACCTTGCCGGGGAGCGGGCCGATCCCGACACGATCAACTGGGCCGCCGACAAGATGGGCGTGCCGGTCTATGACCACTGGTGGCAGACCGAGACGGGCTGGACCATCGCCGGCAACCCGGCAGGGTATGAGCCGATGCCCGTCAAGATCGGCTCGCCCACCGTGGCGATGCCGGGCTATGACGTGCATATCCTCGACGAGGGCGGGCACGAGGTGCCGCCGGGCACGCTGGGCGCCATCGCGATCAAGTTGCCACTGCCGCCGGGCACGCTGCCGACGCTGTGGAATGCCGAAGGCCGCTATCGCAAATCCTACCTCGACCATTTCCCCGGCTACTACGAGACCGGTGACGCGGGCATGAAGGATGAAGACGGCTATCTGTGGATCATGGCGCGAACCGACGATGTGATTAACGTGGCCGGGCATCGCCTGTCCACCGGCGCGATGGAGGAGGTTCTGGCCAGCCACCCGGACGTGGCCGAATGCGCAGTGATCGGGGCGAGCGACGCGCTCAAGGGGCAGGCGCCGGTGGGGTTCCTGTGCCTGACCAAGGGCGTCAACCGTGGCCATGACGAGATCGTGCGCGAATGCGTCGGCCTCGTCCGCGACCAGATCGGGCCGGTGGCGGCGTTCAAGCTCGCTGTGGTGGTGGACCGCCTGCCCAAGACCCGCTCGGGCAAGATTCTGCGCGCGATCATGGTGCGTATCGCCGATGGGCAGGAGTACAAGATGCCCGCCACAATCGACGATCCGGTAATCCTCGACGAGATCAAGAGTGCCCTGCAAGGCATTGGTCTGGCAAAAGATTAACGAAATTCCCCCGCGCGGGCGGACCCGCGCGGGGGAGCGGTGCCCGGTGCGCCGGGCAGGAGAAGAGCCGTGCTCAGGACGAGCGCGCGGTCAGGATCGTTACCGTCACGGGGTTGGGGACGAGACTGGTTACCGAGGCCGGATCGGGGCTGTTTCCATCCCGCTCCGGATACAAGACAATTCCCGCGATGATCAGGCTTCCAAGCAGAAGCATCCTGATGGCATTGATTACCCGCATGACCGTGCCTCCTTTTCCTAGCATGGCACACCTGCGTGACGCAGGCCAAGAGAGGGTGTGCAAGTCGGGGCAGGACAAGCAATAGCGTGCCGATGATATCCGATAACAAGGAGGGGGGTGCGATTGTCAGGGTTCTGTATCAACATTAGGAGATACAGCTTGCCCCTTCATATCCTTGCATTTTTCTCGTGTCTGGTTTGTGTAAGCCAGATCCGCCCATGGCCGATGCGTTACCCGGCAGTATTTTGCTGCCGCCGCCGGGAACCTGCGGCTCACCGGGACGGTGGCAGCGGAAAATCGTGACGGATTCATTCGGGCGCGGGTCGATCTGGACGTGCCGTTCACGGATTTCGCGGCGTCGGGGGCGGTGTTGTGCGGCGAGCCGCGCCCCGAGACGGTGAAGGGCCTGACTGCGTTGGTCTATGGGCAGGGCCACGAGGCAGGCCCGTCGTTTCGATCGCCGGGTCTCAATTAATCGGTTTTGTGTAAGTTTTAGGGTAATTTTGTGGATAACATGGCCATTATGGCCGATTTAAGTAAACTGTTCGCGCAGCAGTCGTTCCTCAAGCCCGTGGCCGGGATCGAACAGGATGCGATGGCGGATATCGGTGCGCGAGCGGATTTCGACCCAGTTCACGCTTTCCACCCAGCGGCTGTCGGCGTCGGCCATTACCGGGCGCTTGTCCGGGTCGATCACGTCGAAGCGGACGCAGGCTGTCTTGGGCAAGAGCGCGCCGCGCCAGCGCCGGGGACGGAACGCGGCCACCGCGGTGAGCGCAAGTACGTCCGAGCCGATGGGCAGGATCGGCCCGTGGGCGGAATAGTTATAGGCGGTGGAGCCGGCGGGCGTGGCCACCAGCGCGCCGTCGCAGATCAACTCCTCCAGCCGCAACCGCCCGTCGATGGAGATACGTAGCTTGGCCGCCTGCGGCCCGGCGCGCAGGAGCGATACCTCGTTGATGGCCAGCGCCTCATGCACCGTGCCGTCATTGGCCTCGGCGCGCATGGCCAGGGGGTTGATGATCTCTTCTTCGGCACTGGCGAGCCGCTCGGGCAGGTCGGTTTCGGTATAGTCGTTCATCAGAAAGCCGACGGTGCCACGATTCATTCCGTAGACCGGCGTGTCGAGCGCCTGCGTGCGGTGCATGGTGTGCAGCATGAATCCGTCCCCGCCCAGCGCCACGATCACGTCGGCCCGCGCTTCGGGTGCATCGCCGAAGCGTGCGACAAGGGCGGCGCGCGCGGTTTGGGCGCTGGGCACGTCGCTGGCGACGAAGGCGATCTTGCGGCGCATCTGGACTCCTCGCGGCTTTGGCGCGGATCGAAGCACAATTCGCGCCCCAAGGCCAGCCATGCCGGTGCGGCGGGCGGATGTGTCGCTTTGCGATCTTTCCTTGGGGACACCTTTCGGTTACGTGATCGCGAAAGTTATCTTCTGGCGGAGGACAGCACATGCCCCATGACGGAATCCGGCCCGTGGCCGATAGCGGCTTCTTCACCGAGGCGCTGGCCTCGCGCGATCCCGAAATTTCCCGCGCGATCGAGCAGGAGCTCGGTCGCCAGCGCGACGAGATCGAGCTCATCGCCTCCGAGAACATCGTCTCGGCGGTGGTGATGGAAGCGCAGGGCTCGGTGATGACCAACAAGTATGCCGAGGGCTATCCGGGGCGGCGTTATTACGGCGGCTGCCAGTTCGTGGACATCGCCGAGAACCTCGCCATCGAACGGGCCTGCCAGCTCTTTGGTTGCGGCTTTGCCAACGTGCAGCCGAATTCCGGCAGCCAGGCCAACCAGGGTGTGTTCACCGCGCTCCTGAAGCCGGGCGATACCATCCTCGGCATGAGCCTCGATGCGGGCGGGCACCTGACGCATGGCGCGGCGCCCAACCAGTCGGGCAAATGGTTCAACGCCATCCAGTACGGCGTGCGCAAGCAGGACAACCTGATCGACTACGACCAGGTACAGGCGCTGGCCACCGAGCATCAGCCCAAGCTCATCATCGCTGGCGGCTCGGCCATCCCGCGGCAGATCGACTTTGCGAAGATGCGCGAGATCGCCGACAGCGTCGGCGCGTATCTGCACGTGGACATGGCGCATTTCGCAGGATTGGTGGCGGCGGGCGAGCATCCCAGCCCCTTCCCGCACGCGCATGTGGCCACCACCACCACGCACAAGACGCTGCGCGGCCCGCGCGGTGGCATGATCCTGACGGATGACGAGGCGCTGGCCAAGAAGTTCAACTCGGCCATCTTCCCCGGCATCCAGGGCGGGCCGCTGATGCATGTGATCGCCGCCAAGGCGGTCGCTTTCGGCGAGGCGCTGCGCCCGGAATTCAAGACCTATATCAAGGCGGTGGTGGCCAATGCTCAGGCACTTTCGGACCAGCTCATCAAGGGCGGGCTCGACACCGTGACGCATGGCACCGACACGCATGTCGTGCTCGTGGACCTGCGGCCCAAGGGCGTGAAGGGCAACGCCACCGAGAAGGCGCTGGGCCGCGCGCATATCACCTGCAACAAGAACGGCGTGCCGTTCGACCCCGAAAAGCCGACGGTGACGAGCGGCATCCGGTTGGGCAGCCCGGCGGGCACGACGCGGGGCTTCGGCGAGGCGGAATTCCGTCAGATCGCCGACTGGATCATCGAGGTGGTGGATGGCCTCGCCGCGAATGGCGAGGACGGCAACGGCGCGGTGGAGGAAAAGGTCAAGGCTGAGGTCGAGGCGCTCTGCGCACGCTTCCCGATCTATCCCGGCCTGTGATTGTCAAGGGGCGCGTCTTCGGGCGCGCCTCATTCATCGAGCGAGCCGTGCACCGC
>JADQCC010000063.1 GCA_016278295.1 Roseovarius sp.
CGCGCCCCGGCCCGCGCGCGCAAGGCCCCCAGCCCCGCGCGATAGACCAGCACCAGCCCCACCGCGCCGCCGACCATCAGCCAAAGCGCCGCGCTCTCGCCGGTCGCGGCCCGAATGGGATGACCCGAAGGCAAGACCAGATGCGCCAGCGTGACGGCGGCCCACAGCCCCGCGATCATCCCCCAGCGCAGCCGCCGGGGTGTGCCCATCGCCGCGCCGATCCCCCACAGGACGGCGGCCATGACCAGAACCAGAAGCATCAGCCCACGCCCGTCGAGCCAAAGCCGCCCGCGCCGCGCGCGGTGTCGTCAAGGCGCTCCACCATCTCGAACCGCGCGCGCGCCACCGGGGCCACCACCATTTGCGCGATCCGCGCGCCGTGCGCGATCTCGAACGGCTCTTGTCCCGCATTCATCACGATCACCCCCAGCGGCCCGCGATAATCGCTGTCGATGGTGCCGGGGCTGTTGGGCAGGGTGATCCCGTGCCTCAAGGCCAGCCCCGAGCGCGGCCGCACCTGCACCTCGTATCCCGCGGGCACCGCCAGCCGCAGCCCCGTGGGCACCAGCTCCCGCGCGCCAGGCGCCAGCGTCACCGCGCCGCGGTCGGGGAAATTCGCGCGCAGATCGGCCCCTGCCGCCCCCGCCGTCTCATAGGCGGGCAGGCCCAGCGCGCGGTCCGCCCCCTCCTCCCATTGAAACGCGACGATCAGCATCCGCAGTCCCTTTTCATCGTTCCAAAAATACTCAAAATCCTCAGGCCAGCGCCCGTGCGACCCGCTCGGCCAGCTTGCGTGCCACCTCGCGCTTGCTCATGCGCGGCCACTCTTCCGCGCCGTCATCGGTGATGAGCGTGACGGCATTCTCGGTCCCGCCCATGATCCCGGTCGCGTGGTTCACATCGTTGGCAACAATCCAGTCACAGCCCTTGCGCGCGCGCTTGGCGGTGGCGTGGTCGATCACGTCGCAGGTCTCGGCGGCAAAGCCGACGACGAGACGCGGGCGCCCCTCCGCCATCGCGCTCACCGTCGCGAGGATGTCGGGGTTCTCGGCAAATTCCAGCGCCGGGGTGCCCTCTGCCCCCTTCTTGATCTTGCGGGCGCTTGCCCCCACCACGCGCCAGTCGGCCACCGCGGCGGCAAAGATCGCGGCATCGGCGGGCAGCGCGCCCTCCACCGCCGCCAGCATCTCCTGTGCGGTCTCCACCCGGATCACCGCCACCCCATCGGGCGGCGGCACGGTGGCGGGACCGGTGACAAACACCACCTCGGCCCCGAGCGCGGCCAATGCCCGCGCGATCGCGGCCCCTTGTGCGCCGGAGGAACGGTTGGCGATATAGCGCACCGGGTCGATGGGCTCGTGCGTCGGCCCCGAGGTCACCAGCACGCGGCGGCCCGCGAGCGGCCCATCGGCCAGTGCTGCCCCGATCGCGTCCACGATCCGCGGCACCTCGGCCATGCGGCCCGGCCCGTGCTCGCCACACGCCATGTCGCCCACGTCCGGGCCGACAAATCCGATTCCGTCGGATTTGAGCGTCGCGATATTGCGCTGCGTCGCGGGATGCTGCCACATGCGAACATTCATCGCCGGGGCCAGCAGCACGGCCGTGTCGGTGGCCAGCAGCAGCGTCGAAGCCAGGTCATCGGCATGGCCATGCGCCATCTTTGCCATCAGGTCGGCCGTAGCGGGGGCCACCACGATCAGGTCGGCGGACCGGCTGAGCTCGATATGCCCCATCTCGGCCTCGTCGGTCAGGTCGAACAGGTCGGAGAAAACCTTGCGCCCGGCCAGCGCCGAGACCGACAGCGGCGTGACGAACTCCGATCCGCCCCGCGTCAGGACCGGCACCACCTCCGCCCCGCGCTCGCGCAGCCGCCGGATGAGGTCGAGCGCCTTGTAGGCGGCGATCCCGCCGCCGACGATCAGAAGAATGCGCCGTGAGGCCAGCATGGCCGTGTCTCCTGTCAATTCGGGGCCGACAGTATGGCGCGGGGCAGGGCGGTGCAAGGTCGCGCGGCTCAGCGGACAGGGCTATCGCATTTGAACGATGTCGGATCGTGCGAGGGCATCGGAGCCTCCGGGCCGCTTTCGTTCTCGGGGGCGGGGCGTTTCGGGCGGGCGGTTCGCGGCGAGTTGAGGATGAGGCGGCACAGGATGGCGATGCGGCCTATTCAGGCCCGGGCATCCGGGGCGGGCGTGCCCGGCATGCGATCGCCGACCAGGTGCAACGGCGCGGTGACGGGGAGTGGGGGGCTCTGGATCCGGGCGGGTGAAGGCCGGTCTCTTTGCGCCGGGGTGGCGTCCTCCGCGCCCCAGGAAGCCGCGGATGAGCGTCACCACCACCGACAGCACGACCGAGACGATGATCGCGCTGGTGACGGGGATGTAGAGGGTGAAATTCTCGCGCTCGACCACGATATCGCCCGGCAGCCGCCCAAGGCCCAGCCGCGTGAGCGGCCCCCGGAGCAGGCCGATGACGATGAGCACGATGCCCGCGAGGATGAGAGTGCGCGCCATGAGGGTGAGATAGGGGCGAATCGGGTTAACGCCAAGAATTCGTGATGAAATCCCTGTCGGTCTCGCGTCGGTATCACGTCGGTATCCTGTCGGTGCGGTGCCCGGCGCGCGGGGTGGTTAACGCGGCGGCCGGTGACGGGGCGTGTCCGCCGCTCGAATTCCGGGCGCTGCCGGGGCGGCGAAATCTTGAAAAGATTTCGGTCCGATTTCTTTTGAAGAAATCGGGGGGGCGGCGGGGGTGAGCCAGCGGATCGGGGCGCGGTTGCAGAAGATGATGATCTGGCCCGAGTTTTCGATCGCCCGATAGCCGCGCCGGTGGATTTCGGCCATGAACAGATCCATCCCGGCGAACCGCTCGATGTCGCGCGCCTTGCGCCGGATCACGGTGCCCTGTTGGACAGCCTTGGAG
>JADQCC010000162.1 GCA_016278295.1 Roseovarius sp.
GCCGAGCGCCCACGTGCGAGGATCAGAACCCCGTCGCCGATCGCCGCCACGGTGGCCCCGTCGATCCGATCGCCGCTGGCCACGGTCACGACCCTGCCACCGATGCGCAACAGGGCCCGCGCGCTGTCGGGTCCGTGCATCGTGCTCAGAAGGGTCAGCCGCTCATTGGGCAGCACGCCTTCCTGCGTGGCCGCGGCGAGGGTGGCCGCGGGGCTTTCTGTCTGGTCTGTCATGATGGTCCTGTGATCCGTCTGCGGATCTGCGCCCTACGCCTGTCGGCATGCGGGCGAAAGCGCAATTCTGCGCTGCGGCAAACTTCCGCCTGCGTGGGGGGCTATTCGGCGGCCTTCAGCTCGAATCCCTTCTCGATCATGTCCGCCGGGGCCACCGGGTAATCGCCCGAGAAGCAGGCATCGCAGTATTGCGGACACGCGGTGTCGCGCCCACCCGCCTCGCCGACGGCGCGGTAGAGGCCGTCGAGCGAGATGAAGCGGATGCTGTCCACGTTAAGATGCGTGCGTATCTCCTCCTCGGACATGGTTGCCGCGAGCAGTTTCTCGCGCTGCGGCGTGTCCACACCGTAGAAGCAGGGCCACGCCGTGGGCGGGCTGGCGATGCGGAAATGCACCTCGGCGGCCCCTGCGTCGAGGATCATTTCCTTGATCTTGCGCGAGGTGGTGCCGCGCACCACGCTGTCATCGACGAGGATCACCCGCTTGCCCTCGATCAGCGCGCGGTTGACGTTGAGCTTCAGGCGCACGCCCATGTTGCGGATCTGCTCGGTCGGCTCGATGAAGGTGCGGCCCATATACTGGTTGCGCACGATTCCCATCGCAAAGGGGATGCCGCTCTCGTGACTGTAGCCGATGGCGGCGGGCGTGCCGCTGTCGGGCACCGGGCACACGATATCGGCCTCGACCGGGGCCTCGCGTGCCAGCTCCACGCCGATCTGGTGGCGCGTCTCATAGACCGAGCGGCCGCCGATGATCGAATCGGGGCGCGAGAAATAGACGTGCTCGAACACGCAGAACCGCGATTTCTGGCGACGGAAGGGGAAATGGCTCTCGACCCCGCCGGTGGCGGAGATGACGACCATCTCGCCCGGTGCGATCTCTCGCACGAAGCGCGCGCCGATGATGTCGAGCGCGCAGGTCTCGGAACTGAGCACCCAGCCCTCGCCCAACTGGCCCAGCACCAGCGGGCGCACGCCCAGCGGGTCGCGCACGCCGATCAGCTTCGAGCGGGTCATCGCCACGATCGAGAACGCCCCCTCGACCCGGCGCAGCGCGTCCTCCATCCGCTCGGGGATATTGCGTTGCAGCGAGCGCGCCATCAGATGGATGATGCATTCGCTGTCAGAGCCGGACTGGAAGATCGAGCCTCGCTCGATCAACTCGCGGCGCAGCGCGTCCGCATTGGTGATGTTGCCGTTATGGGCAATCGCCGCGCCACCCATCGAGAATTCGCCGAAAAAGGGTTGCACGTCTCGGATCGCCGCGCCTTTGGAGCCGGCGGTGGAATAGCGCACATGGCCGATGGCCAGCGGTCCGGGTAGCGCCTCCATGAGCGATTGACGGGTGAAATTGTCGCGCACATAGCCGAAGCGGCGAACCGAGTTGAAGCCAAGCTCCGGGTCGTGGCTGACGATGCCGCCCGCCTCCTGCCCGCGGTGTTGCAATGCGTGCAACCCGAGCGCCACGAAGTTCGCGGCGTCAGTCAGGCCGATGACGCCGTAGACGCCGCATTCCTCGCGCAGCTTGTCATCGTCGAACGGGTGGGCAGGGGGCATAGGTGCGGACGTGGACAAGGGCAGCTCCGAATCCGTGGATGTCGCTTGGCCCACCTCATACGCGGTTGGCCGGGTCATGTCACGAAACTATCACGAAAGGATCCCGGCCGGTGCGTGATCGACGCAGCGTCGGCCCGTCTCAGGGCGCGTCGCACTTGCCGACGAGCTGCTCATACTGCGTGGTGATCCAGCCCAGCGCCTGCTCGGGCTTCTGCGCGGCCACGGCATCGGTCAGTTGCGAGAACACCTGCGCCGACCGGCTGTTGTCGATGATGGCGATGGATTGGGAGGAGATCACCGTCTCGTAGACGAAATAGGCGATGGCGATGAGCAGCACCCCGCGCGCCACGCCAAAGACGAAACCGACCCCCTGATCGAGACCGCCGAGCGCTGACCGCTGCACCAGCGAGGAGAACAGCGGCGTGATGACCGATGCGATGATGAGCGCCAAGGCAAAGACCACCGCAAACGCCCCGATCATCGACAATTCGCAACTGTCGGCGATGAACTCGCCCACGACGGGCACTTCCTTGACCAGCGGTTCCACCTGCGGCGCAAAAACGAAGGCGACGACCCCCGCCGCCGCCCAGCCCGCGATGGCCAGCGCCTCGCGCACGAACCCCCGCGAATAGGCGAGAAGCGCCGAGAGCACGATAAAGAGGGCAACGACCCCGTCGATGATGGTGAAACCGTCCATGCCTCGTCCTGTCCCTGCAGGCGCTTACCCCGCGCCGAAAACGTCACCCACGAACGCGGTCAGATCGCCCATCCGGGTCAGGCTGAGGCCGCTCTGGCCGCCGGTCTTGTCGTCCGACGGAAGGATTGCGGATGTGAAACCAAGTTTTTGCGCCTCTTTCAACCTGTTTTCGGTCTGACCCACCGGACGCAGCGCACCCGAGAGGCTTATTTCGCCGAATATCACCGTCTCGGGGGGCAGGGCAACATCCTCGCGCGCGCTGAGCAACGCGGCGGCGACGGCGAGATCGGCGGCCGGCTCGGAGATGCGCAAGCCCCCCGCCACGTTGAGATAGACATCGAGCCCGGCGAACGGGATGGCACAGCGCGCCTCGAGCACGGCGAGGATCATGGCAAGCCGGGCGCCGTCCCATCCCACCACCGCGCGGCGGGG
>JADQCC010000006.1 GCA_016278295.1 Roseovarius sp.
GCGGCGGTGTCCCGAGGATGCGAAACCAAAGCGCGTTGTCGGAGCCGTCCCCGGCCGCGAGCGCGGCCAGCTCGCGGTCGGCATTGAGTGCAAGACGCAACGCGCCGTCCTGCTCGCCCACCGCGGTCTCGAACTCCCGCCGCCGGAACTGATCGACGATGCGCTCGGCAAAGCCGGGCGGCGGCGGTCCGGTCCCGTCGCCGGAGAGAAAGTCGAACGCGTCCGCGAAGGCGCGGTAGCGATCATCCGCCAACCGGTTGGCCAGTGCCTCCCGCGATCCGGTCCCCTGCTCGATGATCGCCCGGACGAAGGCGCGGCTGTCGATGTCGTCCTGCAGGCCGAACGCCCCAAGCGCGACCCGCAGCAGGCGCCGGTCAGAGACGAGATCGCCGGCGCTCTCCACACCGGCGAAGGACTGCAGGAAATGATCGGTGTCGCGCCGCAGGGCGGGGGTCGCGTTGAACAGCGTCGTTTGCCGCGCGATCGTGCGGCCCAGCAGCGTCCAGCCCGGCAGGCCGCCCAGGGGAACGACCGGTGTGAACATCAGGCGCTCTTGCGGTGCGCAAGAAGGCGGTCCTCGCGCGGCAGGAGCGCGCGCAACGCCTTGAGGCAGCGATAGTGCTCGGCTTCGAAGAGCGCCGACCCGGCCTGCGCGAGCAGGGCGCGGCTGTCGGGATCGCGCAGCACCTGGCTAAGCTCCTCGATGCGGTGCAAGAGCTGGTGGTGCATGTCCTCGGGCGTGGCGTCGCCCGAGAGCACGAGCTGCGCGGCATAGCAGGCGCGCCGCACCGGCGTCGTCGCCTCGGTCGGGTGGATGGCGTCGCGCAGGCGCAGGATGCGCGCGTCCGGGGTCACGATCGACAGGCGTGCACGGCGGTCGCCGTTCTCGATCACCGCGCCGTTGACGAGCACACGCTCCCGCGGGCCGAGCTTGAGAACCAGCCCGCTCATGCCGCGCCGTCCGTGCGGTCCGTGCCGGCCAGTCCGCGCATCACCGCGATGTTCACCTCGATCAGCGGGTCGGGCGACGCGCCTTCGCGCAGGACCTTGCCGCTATGGACCCGGGTGAATTCCCCGAGATAGACGAGGCGTGCCCGCAGCGCGGGCGGGAGCGCGTTGGCCGGGTCCGCGACGTCGGCGACGAGGATCGTCCAGAGCCGCCGGTTGTCGTGGATCGCCGCGGCGAGGGCGGGCATGTCCCTGCCGATCGCGACCGCGGATTTGAGGCGGTGCGTGATGCGCGCGAACGTGCGGTATTCGGTGGCGCGCGGTGTGTGGACGGCACCGGCCTCCGCGCCATAGGCGGTTTGTGCCTGCAGGGTCTTGTTCACGTCTTGTCCTTTCGTGGGGACGGTGCGGGATGGGGATCAAGCATCGGGCCGGGGGCGCCGCGCGGGCGCCCCCGCAAGGATTACCGGAACAGTGACAGGATCGCCTGCGGTGCCTGGTTGGCGATCGAGAGCGATTGCGTGGCGAGCTGCTGCTGCACCTGCAGCGCCTGGAGCCGCGCCGACGCTTCCTCGAGATCGGCATCGACGAGCGAGCCGATTCCCGAGGTGAGCGAATCGGTCAGCTTGCCCACGAATTCGGACTGCGTGGCGATCCGTCCCTCTGCCGAGCCAAAGGCCGCGGCGGCATCGACCGATTTCTGGATCAGGCCCTCGATTGCGTTGAGCGCGCCGGTGGCCCCGGCATCGGTCGTCACGTCCACGTTCTGCAACGCACCAAGCCCGCCGCTTGCCGCCGAGGAGCCCGGCGTGCCGCCGGTCTGTGCGCGCAGGCCGATATCGAGGTTGGCGTTGCTCGTGCCCGTATCGCCGTTGGTGATGGTGATCTGGTTGTTGCTCACCGTGGCCGAGAGCTTCAGCGAGGAACCGGTCGCGGCCTCGAAGAAGGCGTTGATCTGGCTGGCAAGGTTGCTGGCAACATCCGCCGTGCCATCGGTCGCGCTGGCCACGAACTGGAAGGTGCGCTGCCCGGTCGCGGTACCGCCCCCGACCACGTTCACCGGGACGTTGCCGAGGTCGATCTGGAAGCTGTCGCCCGCGGCCACCTGTCCGATGGTGATCACCTCGCTGGCGTTGTTGGCGATCGACGCGTTCGACGTGCCGCCGTCGATGGTGGCGGCATCGTTGTTGATGGTGATCGAACCGGAACTGTCGATGAGGGCCGAGGCCGCGGCCGCGTCCGCAAGGTCGCCGGTGCCGAAGGCCTGCGCCGTGACCGGCGTGGTCACCGACAGGTTCTGACGGGCGACCGCGATCTGGCTGGCCGTCACGTTGCCCGAGGCATCGCGGTCAAGCGATGAGAGGATGTTGATCGCGTCCGTACTGCTGCCATTGACGAGGTTCAGCCCGTTGAACTGCGCCGCGCCCACGACCGCGCCGATCTGCTTGGTCAGCTCGTCGATATCGGTCTGGATCTTGGAGCGGTCGACGTTCTGCTCCTGCGCGGCGACGATCTTGCCTTTGACCTGGGTCAGAAGGTCGGTGACGGTTTCGGCGGCCTGTCGGCCGACCGCGACGGTGGATTCGCCCAGCGAGAGGCTGTCGGAGATGGCCCTGAACCCGCTGACATCCGATTCCATCACCTTGGAAATGGCAAACACGGCGGCGTTGTCCTTGGCGGTCGCCACCTGCTTGCCGGTGGAGATCACATCCTGCGTCCGGGCGAGGCTGGCATTCACCGATTGCAGGGTCTGGAGCGCGACCATCGCGCTGTTGTTGGTCAGGATACTGGACATGGTATTTACCTCATGACTGCGGCGCGTTCGCGCCGGTTGACAAACCGCCCGTCAGGGGCGGTCGGATGTGTCGTTCTGACGTGTGCAACCGCCCCGTCCGGGTCCGGTCGCGCCATCTCATCGCGAGTGCCCGCCCAGATTTGCCCGCCAGTTGCTA
>JADQCC010000127.1 GCA_016278295.1 Roseovarius sp.
GGTGGGCCGCGTCTACGAGGGCGATTTCCAGCGCCTCATCGTCGCTGACGAGATCAGCCCCGATAGCTGCCGGCTGTGGGATATCAAGACCGGGCAGAAGCTCGACAAGGACGTGTTCCGCCGCGATCTTGGCTCGCTCACCGACGCCTATACCGAGGTGGCCAACCGCCTCGGCGTCATGCCCAAGGGCGCGACGCCCATGACGCGCCCCACGCTCATCAACTGAAGAACTGAAGGAGTGCGAGGATGAAGGCCCGCGTTCACGTGATGCTGAAAACCGGCGTGCTCGACCCGCAGGGCGAGGCCGTGCGCCACGCCCTCGGGTCGCTCGGATTCGACGGTGTCGAAGGCGTGCGGCAGGGCAAGGTGATCGAGCTCGACCTCGCCGAGACCGACGCCGACAAGGCCCGCGAGACGGTGACGCGGATGTGCGAGAAGCTGCTCGCCAACACCGTGATCGAAAGCTACGCGGTCGAACTGGTCTGACCGAGGGGCGCGGGCCGCCCCTTGGCCGGATAACGGATGTCCGGGCGTCGGCCTCTGCCTCGGATCAGTTGCCTTTCCTCAGCCCGTTGCCGCGATGCGCGGGGCACCGACGCGGGCAAGGTGCGCATCGGTGAGCGCGCGCTCGGCCTCGCTCAGCCCCCGGTGGCGCGGATAGCGCGGCGCGGCGCGGTCGTCGAGCACCGGCGCATCCCAGCCCCGCGTCGTGTCGAAGAACCGCGCCACCCCGTCTTCGCCGAACTCGCGCAGATAGCCCTGCACCACCACGTCGATATAGCTCAGCAGGATCGGGTGCGCCGCCGTCGGCGCGCCGTGATGGCCCTCGGGGATGGTGTAGACGGCGATTTCGGGGATGTGGGGCAGGTCATGGCGCACCTGATGGGCGGCGGGCGCGCGCACATACGCGGCCTCGCGCGCGTCGAGCGCGGGCCAGTCCGCACCCGGCACCGGCGCGATCAGCCCGTCGATCCCGGCATCGTCGTCGGGGACCACCGTCAGATAGGCGACCGGGCGCAGCGTGGTGTGCCGCCACACCCGCCGCCACCCCGACAGGTGCGCGGGGCGCGCGCCCTCAAAGCCGTGGGTCGCGCGATTCACGAGGCTGCCATAGCCAAAGAAATATGCATGTCGAACCAAGGTTTTTTTGCCTCCGTTTGATTTGCATCAAGGTCCGCACTCACAGTCTGGCCAAACTCGGGCAATTGCAACCGAAGGCGGGCCCATGCGGATCACGAAACGTACCAATATCGCTATCAGGCTCCTGATGTTCTGCGCCGTAAATCCCGACCGGCTGGTGACCAAGGCCGAGATCGCGGAACGCTGCAATACCTCCGAGAGTCACCTGGCGCAGATCGTCAACCGGCTGGGACAACTGGGCATCCTGCACACGCAGCGCGGGCGCACCGGCGGGGTGACGCTGGGCCGTCCGATGGCCCAGATATCGGTGGGCGAGGTGTTCCGCAGGCTCGAAGAGAACGTACCGGTCGCGGAATGCTTTGCCGATGTCGACAATACCTGCCCGCTCAAGGCCGGATGCCGCCTGCGCGCGGCGCTGACCGACGCCGTCGAGGCGTTCTACCGGCGGCTCGACGACGTGACGCTCGACGCGCTGGTCTGCGACAACGACACGCTGCTCGCGATCTTTTCGGCCCCACCCTGCGCCAAACGGGCTTGATCGCGCCCGCGCGGTATACTAGCGTCCACCACGTCGCGACAGGGAGAACTGGCCACGCCAGTGCCGAAGGAGCAACCGCCCCGGAAACTCTCAGGCTCAAGGACCTGCGCGACCGACACAACTCTGGAGAGACCCCGCACGCGGGGCGCCGAAGGGATAGCGATCTCAGGCGAAAGGACAGAGGGGGCATCGTGGCACGGCCCGGTTCGGGCGCGTGCGTCACTGGTGCCGGGACGTATCGAAGCCTCCGGCCCGTCGTCATGAGGAGGGTCCGGTGTCCGATCTGAACGTCACGCCGCTCAACGCGCTGCACCACGAGCTTGGCGCCCGAATGGTGCCCTTCGCGGGCTACCAGATGCCGGTGCAGTATCCGCCCGGTGTCATGAAGGAACACCTGCATTGCCGCGCCCGCGCCGGGCTCTTCGACGTGAGCCACATGGGACAGGTGATCCTGCGCGCACCGGACGGCTACCCGCAGGTGGCGCGCGCGATGGAGGGGCTGGTGCCCGTGGATCTGCTGGATCTCGGCTCGATGCGCCAGCGCTATGGCTTTTTCACCAACGAGGACGGCGGCATCCTCGATGACCTGATGCTGGCCAATCGCGGCGATCACATGTTCGCCGTGGTCAACGCCGCCTGCAAGGCGGATGACATCGCCCATATGCGCGCGCATCTTTCCGGCGTCGAGATCGAGGAAATCACTGACCGCGCGCTGCTGGCGCTGCAAGGCCCCGCCGCCGAGGGCGTGCTGGCGGCGATGCTGCCGGGGGTGGCGCGGATGCGGTTCATGGATGTGGCGGTGCTGCCATCGGATCATGGCGAGCTGTGGATTTCGCGCTCGGGCTATACCGGCGAGGATGGCTACGAGGTTTCCGTGCCCGCGAATCAGGCAGAGCCGCTCGCCCGCGCGCTGCTCGGGCACGCGGAGGTAGAGCCCATCGGGCTGGGCGCGCGCGACAGCCTGCGGCTGGAGGCGGGGCTGTGCCTCTACGGTCACGATATCGACACCACGACAAGCCCGGTCGAGGCGCGCCTCGCCTGGGCCATTCAGAAGGTGCGCCGCGCGGGCGGCGCGCGGGCGGGCGGCTTTCCCGGCGCCGTGCGCATCCTGCGGGAGCTGACAGAGGGCGCGCCCCGCGCCCGCGTCGGCCTGCGCCCCGAGGGGCGCGCGCCGATGCGCGAGGGCACGCCGATTTTTGCCGCCCCCGAGGCGGCGA
>JADQCC010000294.1 GCA_016278295.1 Roseovarius sp.
ATCTGCGCGCCGTAGAGGTCGGTCTCGCGCTCGGCGCTCGCCGCCGCCTCGATCTTGTCGGCATCATAGAGGATCACGCCAAGATAACGGATGCGGCCCACGCAGGTCTCCGAGCAGACGGTCGGCTGGCCGCTCTCGATGCGCGGATAGCAAAAGGTGCATTTCTCGGATTTGCCGCTTTCCCAGTTGTAGTAGATCTTCTTGTAGGGACAGCCCGAGATGCACATCCGCCAGCCCCGGCACTTCTCCTGGTCGATCAGGACGATGCCGTCTTCCTCGCGCTTGTAGATCGCGCCAGAGGGGCACGACGCCGAGCAGGTCGGGTTGAGGCAATGCTCGCACAGACGCGGCAGGTACATCATGAAGGTATTTTCATACTCTCCATAAATCTCCTTCTGCACATTCTCGAAGTTGTAATCCTCCGACCGCTTCGCGAATTCGCCGCCCAGGATTTCCTCCCAGTTCGGGCCCTTCTCGATCTTTTCCATCCGCTCGCCGGTGATCTTGGACCGGGGCCGCGCGGTGGGGAAATGATCCATGTCGGGCGCGGATTTCAGGTGGTCATAGTCGAAATCGAACGGCTCGTAATAGTCGTCGATCTCGGGCATCGACGGGTTGGCAAAGATGTTCGCCAGGATCCGCCACTTGGCCCCCTGCTTGGGTTGCAGCTTGCCGGAGGCCGAGCGCACCCAGCCCCCGTTCCAGCGTTTCTGGTTTTCCCAGTCGGTGGGATAGCCGGTGCCAGGCTTGGTCTCGACATTGTTGAACCACGCATATTCGACGCCCTCGCGCGTCGTCCACACGTTCTTGCAGGTGACCGAGCAGGTGTGACACCCGATGCATTTGTCGAGGTTCAGGACCTTGCCGATTTGCGCACGAACTCTCATTCCGCTGCCTCCACTTGTCCGGTTGCGGGCTGATCCAGCCAGTCGATCTTCTTCATCTTGCGAACGATCACGAACTCGTCGCGGTTGCTCCCCACGGTGCCGTAATAGTTGAACCCGTAGCTGAGTTGCGCGTAGCCGCCGATCATGTGCGTGGGCTTGAGCGTGGTGCGGGTCACGGAATTGTGGATGCCGCCGCGATGGCCGGTCTTTTCCGATCCGGGCGTGTTCACGATCTTTTCCTGCGCGTGATACATGAAGAGGGTGCCCTGCTTGATCCGCTGGCTCACCACCACCCGCGCGGTCAGCGCGCCGTTGATGTTATAGGCTTCGACCCAGTCGTTATCGACAAGGCCCGCCTTGGCCGCGTCCACCTCGGACATCCACACCACGGGGCCGCCCCTGTTCAGCGTCAGCATCAGCAGGTTGTCGGAATAGGTGCTGTGGATGCCCCATTTCTGGTGGGGCGTGATGAAGTTCAGCACCACATGCGGGCTGCCCTCGGCCGCGTCGTTGTTGACGGCCGCGGTGATGGTTTTCAGGTCCACCGGCGGTCGGTAGCTGACAAAGCCCTCGCCGAAGGCGCGCATCCACAGGTGATCCTGATAGAGCTGTTGCCGCCCGGTCAGGGTGCGCCACGGGATCAGCTCGTGCACGTTGGTATAGCCCGCGTTGTAGCTGACCTTGTCGCTCTCGATCCCCGACCATGTGGGCGAGGAAATGATCTTGCGCGGCTGTGCCGCGATATCGCGAAAGCGGATCTTGTTGTGATGCTCGCCCTCGGCCAGGTGCGCGTGGTGCCGCCCGGTGGGCTTCTCCAGCTCTTCCCAGGCCTTGACCGCGACATTGCCGTTAGTCTCGGGTGCCAGCATCAGGATCATCTCGCAGGCGTCGATGGCGGTTTCCAGTTTCGGCTGCCCCTTGGAAACGCCCTCGTCCAGAACCTCGCCGTTGAGGGCGCGCAGGTTCTGCACCTCCTCTTCGGTATTCCAGTTGATACCCTTGCCGCCATTGCCGAGCTTTTCCAAGAGCGGCCCGATGGAGGTGAACTTCTTGTAGAGGTTGGGATAATCCCGCTCCACCGCGATATAGTTGGGTGCGGTCTTGCCCGGGATCAGGTCGCATTCGCCCTTCTTCCAGTCCTTCACATCCGCCTGTGCAAGTTCGCCCGGCGTGTCGTGCAATAGCGGAAGTTGAACGATGTCGGTCTCCACCCCCAGCACCTCGGGCGCCACCTCGGAAAACTTGGCGGCGATCGTCTTGAAGATGTCCCAGTCCGACTTGCTCTCATAAGCCGGGTCCACCGCCGCCTGAAGCGGGTGAATGAACGGGTGCATGTCGGACGTGTTCATGTCGTCCTTCTCGTACCAGCTCGCCGTGGGCAGAACGATGTCGGAATAGACCGCCGTGGTGGACATGCGGAAGTCGATGCAGACCAGCAGGTCGAGCTTGCCCTTCGGCGCCTCGTCGTGCCAGACCGCCTCTTTCGGCATGGCCTGTCCTTCCTCGCCCAGATCCTTGCCCATCACGCCGTGATCGGTGCCCAGCAGGTGCTTGAGGAAATACTCGTGCCCCTTGCCCGACGATCCCAGCAGGTTCGAGCGCCAGACAAACAGGTTGCGCGGCCAGTTCTCGGGCGCGTCCGGGTCCTGACAGGACATTTCCAGATCCCCGGATTTCAGCTTCTCGGCGACGTAATCCTTGATCTCCTTGCCGGCCTTCTTCGCCGCCTTCGCCACCTCCAGCGGGTTGGTTTTCAACTGCGGGGCCGAGGGCAGCCAGCCCATCCGTTCGGCGCGGATGTTGTAGTCGATCAGCGACACATCCCAATCACCCTCGGGCGCCGTGGGCGACAGGATTTCACCGGCGCGCAGCGTCTCGTAGCGCCACTGATCGGTATGGGCATACCAGGCGGAGGTCGAGTTCATGTGCCGCGGCGGACGGGTCCAGTCGAGCGCGAAGGCCAGCGGCTGCCAGCCGGTCTGCGGGCGCAGTTTTT
>JADQCC010000159.1 GCA_016278295.1 Roseovarius sp.
GCTGGCGCTCGGCGCTGGTGCCGCCCGCCACCATGTCGCGCAGCCGCGTCACCTCCGGCAGCGACGAGAAGAACTCGGCATCCTCGGCCACCAGTTCGAGCATCTCCGCCGCCAGCTCCTCCATCGGCACGATCTCGCCGCGCCCGAGGTCGATCAGCCCCTCGGTGGTGCCATAGCGCTGCGCGCGCCAGCGGTTCTCGCTCACCAGAAAGGCGTCGTAGATGCGCCAGCGCTGGTTGCGGATGGCCAGCCGCCACAGCATCCGCGCGATCGCCTGCGTGAGCGCGGCAAGGGTGAGCGTGTCCTCCAGCCGGGGCTGCACGTCGCAGATGCGCGATTCCAGGGTGGGAAAGCGCGACGAGGGCCGCAAATCCCACCAGATTTTCGAGGCATCCTCGATCACCCCCATGTCCACCAAAACCTGCACCGAGCGCTCGAAGCTGCCAAAGCTCTCCATTCGCGGCGGCAGCCCGGTGCGCGGCAGGTTGTCGAATACGGTCAGGCGATAGCTCGCCAGCCCCGTGTCCTGCCCCTGCCAATAGGGCGACGACGCGCTCAGCGCCAAGAGGTGCGGCAGGAAATAGCTCATCTGGTTCATCAGGTCGATGCGCCGGTCGGGCGGGTCGATGCCGACATGCACATGCATCCCGCAAATCAGCATCCGCCGCACCACCCCCGCCAGATCGTGTTGCAGGTCGTTATAGCGCTGCCTGTCGGTATGGGTCTGGCTGCGCCAGTCGGCGAACGGATGGCACGACGCGGCGATCGGGGCGAGGTTGTGGGCGCGGGCATGGTGCGCCACGGTGCCGCGCAGGCGCTTCAGGTCTTCGCGCGCCTCGGCGATGGTCGTGCACACCCGGCTGCCGATCTCGATCTGGCAGTTGAGGAATTCGGGACTGACCTGGTCCTCCAGATCGCTCTTGCACGCCTCCATCAGCCCCTCGGGCGCGTTGGCCAATGCGAGACTGTCGAGATCGACGAGCAGGTATTCTTCCTCGACGCCGATGGTGAAATCCGGGTGCGTGATCGCCATGCCCTGCCTCCCCTGTCCCTCCCCGCCAGAAAACACCGGACGCGGGGGTGCTGCCAAGGGAAAAGCATTGCCCGCCCCGGTTTCTTCCTGGTGGAAATACCCCCGGGGGGGGGACGGGGGGCTGGCCCCCCGTTTCCGATGGGCGGGGGCACCGTGACGGTGCCCCCGCCGAACCTCCCGGTTCACCGCCTGAACCTACAGGTTCGGGCGGCGCGTCTCAGTCCATCGCCTTGAAGTTGAACTCGCCGCCGTCCTTGATCCCCGACGGCCAGCGCGACGTGACGGTCTTGGTGCGGGTGTAGAACTTGAACGCGTCAGGCCCGTGCTGATTGAGATCGCCAAAGCCCGATTTCTTCCATCCGCCGAATGTGTGATAGGCCAGCGGCACCGGGATCGGCACGTTGATTCCCACCATTCCGATGTTGATTCTATTGGCAAAATCGCGAGCGGCATCGCCGTCGCGGGTAAAGATCGCGGTGCCGTTGCCGTATTCGTGGTCCATCGCCAGCTTCAGGGCCTCTTCGTAACTGCCCGCGCGCACCGTGGTCAGCACGGGCCCGAAAATCTCCTGCCGGTAGATGTCCATGTCCGGCGTCACCCGGTCAAACAGGTGCGGCCCCACGAAAAACCCGTCCTCATACCCCTGCAACTTGAAGCCACGCCCATCGACAACCAATTGAGCTCCTTGGGAAATTCCGCTCTCGACCAGCCCGAGGATGCGCGTCTTGGCCTCTGCCGTCACGACGGGGCCGTAATCCACGTCGTTGCCCGCGGTCCAGGGTCCGACCTTGAGGTTCTCGATGCGCGGCACCAGCTTTTCGACCAGCCGGTCGGCGGTCTCGTCACCCACCGGCACGGCCACCGAAATCGCCATGCAGCGCTCGCCCGCCGCGCCATAGCCCGCGCCGATGAGCGCGTCGGCGGCTTGGTCCATATCGGCGTCCGGCATCACGATCATGTGGTTCTTGGCGCCGCCAAAGCATTGAACACGCTTGCCATTCGAGCAGCCACGCCCATAGATATACTCGGCGATCGGGGTCGATCCGACAAAGCCGATGGACTGGATGACGGGATCGTCGATGATCGCGTCCACCGCCACCTTGTCGCCGTTCACCACCTGCAAGAGCCCCTTGGGCAGCCCCGCCTCCTCCATCAGCTCCGCCAGCATCAGGGGCACCGAGGGGTCGCGCTCCGACGGCTTCAGGATAAACGCGTTGCCGCAGGCGAGCGCCGGCGCGAACATCCACATCGGGATCATGGCCGGGAAGTTGAACGGCGTTATTCCTGCCGTAACTCCAAGGGGTTGGCGCATCGAATACATGTCGATACCGGGACCGGCGCTGTCGGTGAACTCGCCCTTGAGCATCTGCGGCGCGCCGATGCAGTATTCCACCACTTCGAGCCCGCGCTGCACGTCGCCCTTGGCGTCGGGAAAGGTCTTGCCATGCTCGGCGCTCAGCGCTTCGGCCAGCTTGTCCATGTCGCGGTTGAGCAGCCGCACGAATTCCATCATCACCCGCGCGCGTCGCTGCGGGTTGGTGGCGGCCCATTTGGGCTGCGCCGCCTGCGCGGCGGCCACGGCCTGCGCCATCTCTTCGGGGCTGGCGAGCGGGCAGCGGGCCTGCACCTCGCCGGTGGCGGGGTTGAACACGTCCGAGAAGCGCCCCGATGTGCCCCTGATGTGCTGGCCGTTGATGTAGTGGGTGAGCTCTTTCATCGTCATCTCCTCCTGAAATGCGCGTTGGGGACAGGGTAGCCTTGCAAAACTCACCGTGAAAGAGGCAAGTTTCCAAGACGGATTTGCATTATTGCAAAGGGGGGCGCGATGACGCCGCATTGGGACGACATGCGCATCTTTCTGGCGGTGGCGCGCGCCGAGAGCCTGTCGGGGGCGGGCCGGGTGCTGCGCATCGACCCGGCCACCGTGGGGCGGCGGGTGGCGCGGCTCGAGGAGGCGCTCGGCGCGCCGCTATTTGCCAAGTCGCCCACCGGCTACGCGCTGAGCGAGGCCGGCGCGCGGCTCATGGCACACGCGATCCGCGCCGAGCAGGCGATGGAGGCCGCGGCCCATGACGTGGCCGGGCAGGCGGGGGGGCTTGGCGGGCAGATCCGCATCGGCGCGCCCGATGGCTGCGCCAATTTCGTGCTGCCGCAGGTCTGTGCCGCCATCGCCACCGACAACCCGGACCTCGAGATCCAGATCGTCGCGCTGCCGCGGGTGTTCAACCTCACCCGGCGCGAGGCCGACATGGTGATTGCCGTGAGCCCGCCCACGGCTGGGCGGCTCTCGGTGCAGAAGATCACCGATTACCACCTGCACCTCGCGGCGACCGCGCGCTACCTGCGCCAACACGCCGCGATCGCGCGGATCGAGGATCTGCGCGCGCATCGGATCGTGGGCTACATCCCCGACATGATCTTTGATCGCGAGCTCGATTACCTCAGCGAGGCGGGGATCGACCGGGTCGATCTGGCCTCCAACTCGGTCTCGGTGCAGCTCAACCTCGTCGCGAGGGGCGGCGGGATCGGCGTGCTGCACGATTTCTCTCTGCCCTGGCTGCGTGGGGCGCGGCAGGTGCTGCCCGATCACTTCACGCTTACCCGCAGCTTCTACCTCGTGCGCCACGCCGATGACCGGCGGCTGGAACGACAAAACCGCTTTGCCGCGGCGCTTGTCGAGGGGATGCGCGCCGAGGTGGCGCGGCTCGAGGCGCAGGCTTGACAGGAATATTGTTGTGGCTCACGCTTCGCTCACGCAATTTTCATTTCGGAGGGCGTCGCGATGCTGGTCCAGCAGATTCTCAAGTCCAAGGGCGATGACGGAGTCATCACCGTCACGCCCGGCACGCCGATCGCGGAGGCCGCCAATATCCTGGCCGAGCGCCGGATCGGCGGGCTGGTCGTGTCCGCCGATGGCGAGGCCGCCGACGGCATCCTGTCGGAGCGCGACATCGTTCGCGCATTGGCGGTGCGCGGCGCGAGCTGCCTGACCGAGACGGTGAGCGAGATGATGACGCGCAACCCGGTCTGCTGCGCCAGGCAGGACACCTCGGACGCGGTGCTCGCGCGGATGACCGACGGCCGCTTTCGCCACATGCCGGTGGTCGAGGAGGGCAAGCTCGTGGGGATCGTCACGATCGGCGACGTGGTCAAGGCGCGGCTCGACGAATTGTCGCTGGAAAAGACGGCGCTTGAAGGGATGATAATGGGCTATTGAGGGGGTTGCATTCGGCGGCGCAATATCGTTGCGTGCCGCGACACCGCAACAACGGAGCGGCCAGATGCGCATCGCCCTCTATCCCGGCACCTTCGATCCGATCACGCTGGGGCATATCGACATCATTCGCCGCGCGGCGATGCTGGTGGATCGGCTGGTGATCGGGGTGGCGATCAACCGGGACAAGGGTCCGCTCTTCTCGCTGGAAGAACGCGTCACGATGATCGAGGCGGAATGCACCAAGCTTACCGAGCAGACCGGCACCGAGATCGTTGCCCATCCGTTCGACAACCTGCTGATCGACTGCGCCCATGACGTGGGCGCGCAGCTTATCGTGCGCGGTTTGCGGGCGGTGGCGGATTTCGAATACGAATTCCAGATGGTGGGTATGAACCGGACGCTCGACAATACGGTGGAAACGGTGTTCCTGATGGCCGACGCGGGCCACCAGGCGATCGCGTCCAAGCTGGTCAAGGAGATCGCGCGGCTGGACGGCGACGTGTCAAAATTCGTCACAGCCCCGGTGCGCGATGCGCTGATCGCAAAATTCGCCTGAGAGCGGCGGCGGCCGCTTATCCCGCGCGCCGCCCCATCTCTGTGGCCACGTCGAGCATCCGGTTGGAAAAGCCCCACTCGTTGTCATACCACGCCAGCACCCGGCAGAAATTGCCGTCCATCACCCGCGTCTGATCGGTGGCAAAGATGGCGCTCATCGGGTTGTGGTTGAAATCCGACGACACCAGTTCACGGCCCGTCACGTCGAGCACGCCTTTGAGCGCGCCCTGCGCGGCCGCGGCGATGGCGGCGTTGATCTCTTCCACGCTCGTTGCGCGCCCTGCCTCGAACGTCAGGTCCACCGCGCTCACGTTGGGTGTGGGCACGCGGATCGCGGTGCCGTCGAGGCGTCCGTCGAGTTCGGGCAGCACCAGCCCCACGGCGCGCGCAGCGCCGGTGGTCGTCGGGATGATGTTGAGCGCCGCACCACGCGCGCGGTAGAGGTCCTTGTGCATCCGGTCGAGCGTCGGCTGATCGCCGGTATAGCTGTGCACCGTTGTCATGAAGCCGCGTTTGATGCCGAGGCTCTCGTGAAGCACTTTGGCCACCGGCGCGAGGCAGTTGGTGGTGCATGACCCATTCGAGACGACGATATCCTCCGGCGTCAGGCTGTCATGGTTGACGCCGTAGACCACGGTCCGGTCCGCCCCCTTGGAGGGGGCAGAGACGAGCACCCGGCGCGCGCCGTTGCCGAGGTGCCGCGCGGCGGCGCCACGGTCGGTGAATATCCCCGTGCATTCCAGCACGATGTCGATATCGGACCAGTCGAGCGTCTCGGGATCGCGCTCGGCGCTGACGCGGATCGGGCCGCGTCCTGCGTCGATCGTGTTGCCCGCGACGGTGACGGGGCCGGGAAAGCGGCCGTGCACGCTGTCGAATTCGAGCAGGTGGGCGTTGGTCTCCACGGGGCCGAGATCGTTGATCGCCACGATCTCGATGTCGGCGCGCCCCGATTCCATCAACGCGCGCAGCACATTGCGCCCGATCCGGCCAAAGCCGTTGATGGCCAGTCTGAGTGCCATGATCGTTCCTCCGAGATTTGATAGCGCTAACAGTCGTTTGCGAACATAAACGAAAACACACTTCTGTCAAGTGTGCGACATTCGAATACAATCAGCGCCAGAACGCAAGATATTCGATCAGATCAAGGAGCTTGCGCGCCAGAAACAGCAGGCCGCCGTGGTCGTTGTTCTGCACGTCATATGCCACCGCGGCTAGGATCAGTAAAACCAGCACGATGGCGATGCGGTTAGTCATCGGGGCGTTCCTGACGAAATGATCCCGCCGGGTATGCCCGACGGGACACAATCGCGCAAGCGCTCAGGCCGCCGCGGTTGGCCCCGTCATCACCCCGCCATTGAGCAGGTCATCGACCAGCAGCCCCAAGAGTGCGCCGCGCCCCGAGACCCCGGCCTTGCTATAGACGGCGTTGAGCTGCGCCTTGACCGTGCCCTCTGCCGAGCCGCGCAGCCGCGCCGTCTCGGCGACGGAGAAGCCCTTGATCGCGAACATGGCCACGTCGCTCTCGGCCGGGGTGAGACGCCAGTCATCGAAATGCGCGAGGATAATCTCGTGAAAGGCCCCGGAGGCGATCGAGACCAGCTCCTCCAGATGCGCCGCGCGGCGCAGCAGCCGCATAATGTAGTGCATCTCGAACACGATCCCGGCGACGAGCGCGAGCGCGGCGAGGGTTTCGAAGGCGAAGTAGGGTGTGCTTAGCGCCCACAGCACGTTCGGTCCGATGTCGCCGAGCACATCCCACAGGAAGAACGCGGCGCAGAGGCTCTGCACCGCGATCAGGCCGATCAGCCAGGGAACGGTATCGCGTCTCATTGGGCTCATTCGACGATTCGTATATCATCGGGCACGCGTTTCGTCCCCGTGACCATGGCGCGCGGCAGGTTGATGCCGGTTCGGTGGCTCTCATAGAGGACCGCTACGATATGCGCGAGTATCGATATCTCCGCCCAGGTTACCAGTATCTCGTGCACCTCCTCCACCCATTCCACGCCCCAGAACGCGTCGCTGGTCATCATGTAGCCGCTCGCGCAGATCGCCAGCATGGTCAGGATCAAGTTGAAGATCATCAGCGCTCCGAGCGGCGTGTGACCCAGATACGTGCGGCGGCGGCGGGTAGCGATATCGGTGATCTGTTCGATCACGTCGGACTGCTTTGGTGCAAAGGCGGCAAAGCGCGCGTGGCGCGGGCCGACAAGGCCCCACAGGATGCGCAGCGCCACCAGCGCCGCCACCGCGTAACCGATCCATTCATGCACCCGGCTGTCGTCATCGACGATCAGGGCGTTGGCAGTGAAAAGACCGACGAGCGACCAATGAAAGAGGCGCACGAACGGATCCCATACCTTGTGTTGTGTCATTGCGAGCTCCTTGAGCAAGGTGAACACCGGGCCATCGCGGCCCGGTGTGCGGGTGCAAGGATCAGTCGTCCATCTTGGTCCTGACGATTTCGATATTGTCGTTGAGATAGATCTCGAAGCGCTCCCCGTCCTTCATGGCATAGGCCTCATATAGGCCGTCCTCGGCCTTGATGCGGCGCACGTCATAGCCCTGCTTGGTCAGCATGGCCTTGATCTCCTCGGCTTGGGCCGGATCGACCTTTTCGTAACCCGAGGCCTGTGCGATCCCGCCGATGGTGACGGCGAGGGCGAGGGCGATGATGCGTGTCATGGCGATGTCCTTTCAAATTTTGGTATCCTGCCCGCCGGAACGGCGCGGCTGAGCCCGAAATGACAGCCCGCTGCACGCCTGCCTATTGAACGAAAGGACCAAAAGGGGCGCTTATAACCAGGGTTTATTCCTCGACCGCAACGAAAAAGCCCCGGCGCGCAGGCCGGGGCTTGTCGTCGGGGCCATAGCCGGGCTTACTGCAACCGCCCCATCGCCACGGCCACGTCGGCCATGCGGCAGGAGAATCCCCATTCGTTGTCATACCACGCCAGCACCCGCACCAGCCGCTTGCCCGTCACCCGGGTCTGGTCGGGGGCGAAGATCGAGCTTTCCTCGGTGTGGTTGAAATCGACCGAGACCTTGGGCTCGGGATCGTAGCCGAGGACGCCCGCCATCGGTCCCGCGGCGGCCTCGGCCACCACGGCGTTCACGTCCGCCACGGTTACGTCCCTCTGTGCCACGAAGGTCAGGTCCACCGCCGACACGTTGGGCGTGGGCACCCGGATGGCCGAGCCGTCGAGCCGCCCGGCGAGATCGGGCAGCACCTCGCCCAGGGCCTTGGCCGCGCCGGTAGAGGTGGGAATCATCGACATGGCCGCGGCGCGGGCGCGGTAGAGATCCTTGTGGCGGCGGTCATGGGTGGGCTGATCGCCCGTGTAGGCGTGGATCGTGGTCATGATGCCGCTCTCGATGCCGATGCCTTCGTGCAGCACCTTGGCCAGCGGCGCGAGGCAGTTGGTGGTGCAGGAGCCGTTCGAGATCATCCGCTCGCCCGGCTGCAACAGCCCGTCATTGACGCCGTAGACGACGGTGCGGTCCACGTTCTTGCCCGGTGCCGACAAGAGCACCTTGCGCGCGCCGCGCTCAAGATGGGTTCTTGCGGTCAGCCCGTCGTTGAATTTGCCGGTGCATTCCATCACCACGTCGACGCCTTCCCAGTCGAGCGCGGTCATATCGTAGGTGGAAAACATCTCGATCGGGCCGCGCCCGAGATCCATCTTGTTGCCCTCGACGGTGATCGGGTGGGGAAAGCGGCCATGCACGCTGTCATAGCGCATCAGGTGCGCCGCCGTCTCCAGCGGACCGGTGGCGTTCACCTTCACGACCTTGATGTCGTTGCGCAGGCTTTCGGAAATATGCGCCAGGGTGGCGCGACCGATCCGGCCGAAACCGTTGATGCCGACGGTGATGGTCATTGGGCTCTCCTGATCCGGGATTTGGCTGCGGTATAGACGCAGGCGTCGGTCCCGGAAACCCGGAAAACGGAAATTTTCAGCGTCAAGTCAGGATGTTAGCGATAACTGTTAGCGCAAATACCTGCCTGTTGGCGCAAACGCAATGCGGTGGCGCTAACGGTCCGGCGCGATGGCACGGGCCACCAGATCGGGCACCGCGGGGGCAAGGCCCAGCGGAGCGAGCCGCAGCCCGGAAAAATCCGCCTTGTCGAGCGCCTCGGGAATGTCATCCGTGACATGCCCCCCGGCGGCGGCAAAGAACGGCAGGCACAGGCTCCGCTCACCCATGCCGGTGGCGGCATCGGCGAGGTAGGGCGGCTGTTCGACAAAGCCCACGCTGATCTCCGCCAGCGCGATGTGACGGGCGAGCGCGGCGGCAAAGGCGCGGGTGTCGCGGGCCGAATTGGGGCTGCGGCCAGAACCGTGCGCGGCGAGAAACAGCCGCGTCTCGCCGGGGCTCCACCCGGCGCGGGCGATCTCGTCGCCGATCAGATCGGCGGCGAGGCCAGGCAGGTCCGGCGAAACGCCCAAGGGGCGCAGCACGCGCGCATCCGGCGCTTTGGCGAGCCGGTCGCGCAGGTTCTCGCCGGTAAACCAGCCCTCGGTCATGAACATCGGGTAGACGGACGGCGCCGGGCCTGCCATCGCAAGTTCCGCGTCGAGCGCGCCGGGCAGGGCCAGCGTGGCCGACCCGACATGCCAGCCGGGCAGCGCGCGCGCCACGCGGGCGGCAAGGCGCGCGAGTTCGCGGTCGGCGGGCTCCGGGTCGGAGGGTTGACCGTGGCTGACGATGAGGGCGCTTCGGGGTCTGGTCATCCGTGGCTCCTGGCGTGGCGCGGACGGCTCAGCCCGCCGCACAGGAAATGCAGCGCGTTGTGCCGGGGTCAAGTCCGAGCCGCGCGGTGATGCGGGCGCGCAAGCGGGCGCGCTCGGCGTCATTCATGATGGGTGATCCTCGGCAACAGCCCTTTGCATTTTACCTGCCCTGCCTATCTGTTATGATCGTACCGATCCAGAGGAGCATGTCCCGTGGCGCATACAAAGACCAAACTGGCCGAGTTCGATCCTGTCTGGGCGCGCATTGCCCGCGAGGCCGAGGCGGCCATCGCCGACGAGCCGCTGATGGGCGGCCTCATTCATTCCAGCGTGCTGCATCACGGCAGCTTTGATTCGGCGCTGGCCTATCGCATCTCGCTCAAGCTCGCCTCTGCCGAGATGCCCGAACAGATCCTGCGCGAAATCTGCGACAAGGCGCTGGGTGCGGATGACCGGATCGGGCTCGCCGCGCGCGCCGATATCGTCGCGGTCAACGACCGCGACCCGGCCTGCGACCGGTTCTTGCTGCCCTTGCTGTTCTTCAAGGGGTTCCAGGCGATCCAGGCCTACCGCATCGCGCATTGGCTCTGGGGGCAGGGGCGGCGCGATCTTGCGCGGTTCTTCCAGATGCGCTGCTCGGAGGTGTTCGGCGTCGATATCCATCCCGCCGCACGGATCGGCAAGGGCATCATGATCGACCACGCCCATTCGATCGTCATCGGCGAGACGGCGGTGGTGGGCGACAACGTGTCGATGCTGCATTCCGTGACGCTCGGTGGCACCGGCAAGGAAGAAGAGGATCGCCACCCCAAGATCGGCAACGGCGTGCTGATCGGCGCGGGTGCCAAGGTGCTGGGCAATATCCGCGTCGGCGATTGCAGCCGCGTGGCCGCCGGGTCGGTGGTTTTGCAGGAGGTGCCGCCGTGCAAGACCGTGGCGGGCGTGCCCGCGCGGATTGTCGGCGAGGCGGGCTGCGACCAGCCGTCGGTGAGCATGGATCAGCTTCTGGGCGTGCGCGGCTCGGAGGAGGACGCGGACGCGTCCTGATTACCCGGAGCGTCCCGCCCGGTCCCGTATAAACGCGGGTCTGATCGAGCGTCCGGTGGGACACAATAGCCGTAACGGAACCAAAGGTATCGGCTCACCCTTGGTGCGGACCCGAGGGTGAGCCGCTCGCATCACTTGCGGTCGAGCGGGCAGGTCGACAGCCCGAGTATCGAGTAGAGCGGGCAGGACGACATCAGCCCTGTGGCCAGCGGAATGATCCCGACGAGGTAGAGCCAACTATAGGCCCCGCCGCTGTTGAGAAAGAACCCGGCCAGGAGCGCGAGGCCGAGGATGACGCGCAGCGCGCGGTCGATTGGTCCGACATTTTTCTTGAGCATGGTGTCACCTTCGTGGTTGGAGGCGCACGATGAGCGCCTGTTGACGACGGTGATTATCGCCCGGATCACCGGGCGCGGTCTGTGATCTGGTCACACAAGACAGGCGGTTGCCCCGGCTCACTTGAAGTTGCGGCTGTCCTTTAGCTGGTCCCAGGCCCAAACCACCTGTTGCAACTGCTCTTCCTGGCTTCGGTCGCCGCCGTTGATATCGGGGTGCAGCACCTTGATGAGCGACTTGTAGGCCTTGCGCAGGTCCGCCTTGGACCAGTCGTCGCCCGCCTCCAGAATTTCCAGCGCGCGGCGTTCGGTCGGTGGCAGCTTGCGCTTGCCGGTCTGCTTGCGGCCCGGGTTGCGGGTGGCGTTCTCGCCCAGCACCTGGTGCGGATCCTCGATGCCGAGCCGGGCCCATGCGCGCGCCTCGGGATCCGACAGGCGCTTGGTCTCGCGCTCCCAGACCTTGTCGCGCGACATCTGCGCGTTGATCTCGGCCTCGGTGGTGCTTTCGAAGAAGTTCCACTTGAGATTGTATTCGCGCACGTGCTGCTGGCAGAACCAGTAGTAGTCGTCGAGCACGTCCGGGGACTTGGGCGCGCGGTAGAGCCCCGCCTCGTCGCAGCCCTCGTGTTCGCATACGCGGGTCGAGGTCTCCGACGCGCCGGACATCGCCCGCCGCCCGCGCGGCTTCTTGCGCTTGGCCGAGGAAACGGACAGATCGAAGCCGAAGGGATCAGTCTTGGACATGCGCGAACCTTTCCGAGTCAGGGCGCAGAGTGTATGCCAAAACGCGCGGATTAGAAGGGGGGAGCGGCAAAAAAACGCGTGACGTCACTGCGACGGTCAAATCGCCATGCGCCGCGCAGATGCCGGACAGGGTGCTGATTGCAAAGGGTTTCGCTCTGTGCTCAGCCTTCGGGACGACCGGGGTCCAACGAACGCGCCACGTCCTCGGCCACGAATTCTCCGGGTGTTTCCGGCTCCGGCGGGGCCGCGGGCGAGAGGCTGCGTTCGAACACGAGCACCGAGCGGTAGACCGTCGTGGTCGATGTCAGGCCCTGACGCTCCTCGCTGGGCAGGATGTCACTGCGCAGGTAACGCCAGCCGCCGCGCGCCATTTCGTTGAGGATGTCCTCGATGCCAAGTGCAAAGCGCCCTTCGGGGGTCTTGACGCCCGGTGCCTTGCGCCCGCGCGTCGGCGCGGGCAGGACACGGTATTCATGCCCGGCCACGGCGCCGCTCACGGGGCTGTGGGGGTGGCCCGGATCATTTGGCCCCCGGACCGATAATCATGATCATCTGCCGGCCCTCCATCTTGGGCATATTCTCGATCCGGCCCACGCCCTCGACATCGCCCGCGATGCGTTCGAGAAGGTCGCGCCCGAGATTCTGGTGCGCCATCTCGCGCCCGCGAAAGCGCAGCGTGATCTTTACCTTGTCGCCGCCTTCGAGGAATTTCAGCACGTTGCGCATCTTGACCTCGTAATCGTGGGTATCGGTTCCGGGGCGGAACTTGACCTCCTTGACCTCGATGGTCTTCTGCTTCTTGCGCGCTTCGGCCTCGCGTTTCTGCTGCTCGTACTTGAATTTGCCGAAATCCATGATCTTGCAGACCGGCGGGGTCGCGTTGGGCGAGATTTCCACGAGGTCGAGCCCGACCTCTTCGGCCATCTCGATCGCCCTTGCGGGCGAGACAACGCCGACATTCTCTCCGTCAGCGCCAATGAGGCGGATTTCTTCGGCGCGGATGCGGTCGTTCACGCGGGGGCCGGTATCGCGCGTCGGAGGCGCGTTGTGAGGTCTGCGGGCTATGGCTTCGGTCCTTTTGTCGTTGCGTTCGGATGATGGATTTGGCCGTGGAAGGTAAACGGGGGGGCGGCAGCTTTCAAGCGGCAAAATCCGGCCAATAGGGCGCGCGGCACGGTTTTCCCCCTTGAGGTGCCCCGGCGATGCCCTCATCTGTGGTACAACGACAAATTGCGGCCGCGGCAGGGGCGGTGAGCCGCAGACACATTTGGGAGATGGCGATGAAGAACCTTGTATGGATTGTGGTGGCCGTTGCCGTTCTCGGCGGCGGATACCTTCTGATAACGGGAAAATCGGTGACCGACGTGGTCGAGGAGGTTTCGCAAGGCAAGGTCGAGACCCCCGTGGCACTCAAAGAAGCCGAGACAGCCGTCGGTGACGCCGCTGAAACAGTGACCAAGGCAGCGCAAGAGGCGGCAGAGGCTGCCGGGGACGCCGCGGGCAAGGCCGTCGAGGCCACGGAGAATGCGGCGAGCGACGCAGCCGAGGCGGTGACCGCGACCGCGACCGACACCGTTAATGCCGCGGAAGACGCGGTGGAGGCGGTCACCGGCGCGACCGATGCGGCGGGCGATGGTGGTGCGACCGATCCGGCGGGTGCGACCGCCGGGACGACGAATGGTACCGCCAACGCAACCACGGACACGGGCGGCGAGGCAGCGGAAGCCGGGGCCGTGCCGGTCAATGGTGCCACCGATCCCGCCGCCGACGCCGTGCCGGAAAAATCCACCGAGAGCCTGCCCGATCCCGAGGCGCAGGATGCTCCCGGGGCGCAGGATACGGGCACGACGCCCGACGCACTCACCGCCGAGGGGTTCGACATGGAGCGCGCCCTGAGCCTCATCGAGGGCGCCGACCTCGGGGCGATGCAGAAAAGCCAGTTGATCGAGGGGATCAAGGCCGCGCAGGACAATCCCGACCTGCTCCGGGGTGCGCTCGAAGCGGCGCGTGAGGCGCTTGGCTACTGAGCCAGGATCAGACATGAAGAAACCCGCGCAAGCCATTTCTTGCGCGGGTTTTTCATTTCATTTTGGACGTCTCAGTCGAGGAACGCCTTTTCGACCACGTATTCCTTGGGCTCTGAATTGGCGCCCTCGCGCAGCCCGTAATCCTCGAGCATCTGCTTGATTTCGAGGTTGAAGGCGAGGTTGCCGCAGACCATCGCGCGGTCGGTTCCGGGCTCGAGCGGTTTCACACCGAGATCCTCGAACACCTCGCCGGCGCGCATCAGGTCGGTGATGCGGCCCATCTTGGGGCTCTGCTCGCGCGTCGTGGTGGGGTAATAGCGCAGCTTGTCGGCAAAGCCTTCGCCGATCAGCTCCTCCAGCATCTCGTCGCTGCGGATGCTCTCGATCAGTTCACGACCATAGGCCAGCTCGCCCACCTCGCGGCAGGTATGGGTGAGAATCACCTCCTCGTAATCGGTATAGGTCTGCGGGTCGCGCAGCAGCGAGGCGAAAGGCGCGATGCCGGTGCCGGTGGCAAACAGCCACAGCCGCTTGCCCGGCAGGAGCGCGTCATGCACCAGGGTGCCGACCGGCTTGGGCCGCAGGATGATCTCGTCGCCCGGCTCTATATGTTGCAGCCGCGAGGTGAGCGGGCCGTCCTGCACCTTGATCGAGTAGAATTCCAGCTCGTCATCCCAGGACGGCGAGGCGATGGAATAGGCGCGCAGGAGCGGCTTCTCGCGGCCCGTCTTTTCGTCCTTTTGCATCAGCCCGATCATCACGAACTCGCCCGAGCGAAAGCGCAGGGACGCAGGCCGCGTCACGCGAAAGGCGAACAGCCGGTCGGTGTAATGCCGAACCGAGGTCACGGTCTGCGCGTCGGGCAGGGTCGGGGCCTTGGGGGCCTTGGCGGCGGTGGTCTGGGTCACGGGGCTCATCTCGGTCATGGTTCACTCTGCCGGTGCGTCTAAACCGACATCCTCTTCTAATCGTTGACCTAGGTCAGGTGAAGGCGATATTCAGCCGCGCAGCCGCGATTGATAGTCATGCGCCTGCCAGTTGGCGCGGAACTGCCACTGATCCTGCGGCTGACGGGCGGCGATCTCGTCGCTGATCTCGACCTCGTCAAAGCCCGAACGCCGCGCCATCGCGTATTGATCGGCGATCACGTGGCCACCGGCGCGCAGCCGTCCCTTGTAGCCCATGAGCCGCAGCCGCCGCGCGATGCTAAAGCCGCGCCCGTCGGCGAAGGACGAAAAGTTCACGCGGATCAGCGGCGTGTCGCGGAGCCGTCCGGCCAGCTCCATCGGGTCGGCGCTGGCGGGCAGGTTGATACCCACGCCGGGGCGGGCATCTTCGAGCGCCACGATGGGCGCGGTCCAGTCATCGGGGCCAAAGCCCCGGTCGGTGACGATGGTGCTCATGCGGAGACTCCTTTGCGAATGACGCGGCCATCCACGATGTGGATGCCGCATTCGGACTTGTCGTGGTCGCGCCAGCGGCCTGCGCGCGGGTCTTCTCCCGCGCTGACGGGGGTGGTGCAGGGCATGCAGCCGATGGACGGGTAGCCGCGCGCCACCAGCGGGTGCCGGGGCAGGCGGTTTTCTTCCATGTAGGTCTGCACGTCCTCGCGTGCCCAGTGGGCCAGCGGGTTGACCTTGATGCGCCCGGTGCCATCTTCGATCTCGAAAAATTCCAGTGCGGCGCGCGTGCCCGCCTGGTAGCGCTTGCGCCCGGTGATCCAGCCGTCAAAGCCGTCGAGCGCGCGCAGGAGCGGTCGCGTCTTGCGCAGCGCGCAGCAGGCGTCGGGATCGCGCCGGTGCAGGGTGGAGTCGGGGTCGGTCTGCGCAAGGTCGTCCGCCTCGGCGCTGATGATGCGCAGATCGCGCAAGGCCAGCCGCTCGGCCAGCTCTTGCTGGTAGACCAGCGTCTCGGCGAACAGCATCTCCGTGTCGATGAAGATCACCGGCGTTGCCGGGCGCGTCACCGCCACCATATGCAGCAGCACCACCGATTCGGCGCCAAAGCTCGACACCAGCGCCAGCTGCCCCGCCTCGGGATCGTCGAGCGCGCGGGCGAGCACCGAGCTCGCCGAATGGTGGCGGTAGCGCGCGTTGAGCGCGGCCACCCGGTCTGTCAGCTCATTCTGCGGCATGGGCACGGGCCTCGTGATCATAGAGCGCGGATTTGAACGGGGCCATGCCGAGCCGGGTATAGGCTTGCAGGAACGTCTCGTCGGGCCCCTCGCGCAGGTCGAGATAGGCGAGGATCAGCCGCTCCACCGCCGGCACGATCTCGTCATAGGCGAAACCGGGGCCGGTGCGGGTGCCGACTGCCGTGCTCTCGGACGCGTCGCCGCCGAGAGTGATCTGGTAGTTCTCCACCCCCGCGCGGTCGAGGCCGAGAATGCCGATATGCCCCACATGGTGGTGGCCGCAGGCATTGATGCAGCCCGATATCTTGATTTGCAGGTGGCCTACATCGTGCTCGATCTTCAGCTCTTCGAGCCGTGTGGCGATACCCTGTGCCACGGGGATCGAACGCGCGGTCGCGAGCGCGCAGTAATCCATGCCGGGGCACGCGATGATATCGGAGGCGAGGCCGATATTGCCGGTGCCAAGCCCGGCCTCGCGCAGTGCGGCGTGGACCGCCGGTATGTCGGCCAAGGCCACATGCGGCAGCACGAGGTTCTGTGCGTGGCTCACGCGGATATCGTCGTGGCCATACCGCTCCGCCAGGTCGGCCACCAGCCGCATCTGATCGGCCGAGGCGTCGCCGGGTGTCGCGCCATGCGCCTTGAGGCTGATGCTGACGATGCCGTGATCGGGATGCCGGTGCGGCACCACGTTGGTATCCGCCCAGGCGCGGAACACCGGGTCGGTGTCACGTGCGGTGTAGTAGGGGGCAGCGTCGCGCTCGCGCAGAACGGGCGTGACGAAACGCGCGCGGATGTCATCGAGCCACGCCTGATCGACGCCCGTGAACGCCGCGCGGCGATCGGGAAACTCTGCCTCGACCTCGTCGCGGAAAGCGTCGAGCCCGTGCTCGTGCACGGTGATCTTGATCCGCGCCTTGTACTTGTTGTCGCGCCGGCCCATGCGATTGTAGGTGGCGACCGTCGCTTCGAGATAGGGCAGCAGGTCGGCCTCTGGCAGGAACGGGCGCAGGAGGCGCGCCACCATCGGCGTGCGCCCCATGCCGCCGCCGACCCATATCTCGTACCCGCGCGTGCCGTCCCGCTCGACGATCTTCACGCCGATATCGTGGCTCTTCATGACCGCGCGGTCGGTTTCGGACGCGATCACCGCGATCTTGAACTTTCGCGGCAGGAACTGAAATTCGGGATGGTCGGTGGACCATTGCCGGATCAGCTCCGCGACCGGGCGGGGATCGGCGATCTCGTCAGTCGCTGCCCCGGCGAAGTGATCGGAGGTCACGTTGCGGATGGTGTTGCCGCTGGTCTGGATGGCGTGCATCCCCACCTCGGCCAGCGCGTCGAGCATATCCGGAACATCGCGCAGTTTCGGCCAGTTGTACTGGATGTTGGTGCGGGTGGTGAAATGGCCATAGCCCTTGTCCCACCGTTCGGCGAGATAGGCCAGCTGCCGCATCTTCGCGGCGTCGAGCGACCCATAGGGCACCGCCACCCGCAGCATGTAGGCGTGCAGTTGCAGGTAGAGCCCGTTCATCAGGCGCAGCGGCCGGAATTCGTCCTCGGTAAGATGGCCGTCGATCCGCCGCTCGACCTGCGCGCGGAACTGGCGGTTGCGCTCGGCGAGAAAGGCGGTGTCGAATTCGGTATAGCGATACATCTTCGGTCTCCTGCGCGTGTCGCGTGGGTCAGGCGCGGCGCAGTCCGTCGGACTGCTTGCCGTGAAAGCGGTTGGAGGGGCCGGTGGCGCGGAACGCCTCTCGGAAATGGGCGGGCTCGGGGCCGCTCGCGCCGGGGCGCATATCGGCGAGATAGGCGCCCACCACCTCGGATGTGCGGGCCTGCGCCTGCAACAGGCGCAGATCGGCATCGGCCTCGTCGGTCAGCAGCTCGGCCTCGGCGAGGTCACGCGTCCAGCGGTCATCGGCGGTGAGATAGACCACGTCGCCCTCGACGAGGGCGTTGGCGGTGACGACCTTGGGGGTAAAGGCGCGGGGCATGTCAGGCAAGCTCCTGTCTGGTCAGCGGGGTCGTTTGCGGAATGCGGGCACGGACCTCGCGCGGAGCGAGCCCGAGAAAGGTGAGCGCCGGGCCGTCCATCCCGGCATCGGCCAGGTCGGTGGGCCAGTCGGCCAGCGTGGTGGCGAGGATGCGCTCGTCGGGGCGGGCCGCGTTCTCGATCAGGGTCACTGGCGTGTCGGGGGCCGCGCCGTGCATCATCAGCCGGCCCTGCACGAAGCGTGCGGCGCGCTTGGCCATGTAGAGCGCCGTCACCTCGCCCGGATGGGTCAGCGCGCGCCAGTCGTGATCGGCAAAGCCCTGCATGTCATGGCCGGTGAGCAGCCGCAGGCCGGAGTTGCGCCCGCGCTGCGTCAGGCTCTGGCCGATGGCGGCGGCGGCGGCCGAGGCCGCGGTGACGCCGGGCACGATCTCGTAGGGCAGGTCGGCGTCTTCGAGCGCCGCGATTTCCTCGTCGAGGCGCCCAAACAGCACCGGGTCGCCGCCCTTGAGCCGCACGACCCGCACGCCGGCGAGCGCGTGGCCGGTGATGAGCGCGTTGATCGCCTCTTGCGGTGTGGCGGGGCCGAACCCCTGCTTGCCGGCGGCGATCACATGGGCGTCCGCGCGGGCGAGCGCGAGGATGTCGCCGCTCACCAGCCGGTCATGGATCACCACGTCGGCCGCCTCGATCAGCCGCAGCGCACGGATGGTCAGCAGATCGACGCCGCCGGGACCCGCGCCGACGAGGGCGACGGGGGTTACGGGGCGGGAGGAGGGGTGGCCGGGCATGACGACATGGGTCCAGGGTTGTTTGACTTCACTGAGAATATAGGAAATATTCCCACCAGAACACCAGATGTCATGAGCAATAAGGACACACGTTCCCCTTCGGTGGGAATCGTGGTGGGGTGTTCCAGTTTTGGAGGGCAGGTGGAATGACGATCCGGATAGACGAGCTTGACCGGAAAATCCTGGGACAGTTGCAGCGCGATGCGGCGCAATCGCTCGACGATATCGCCCGCGCCGTGGGCTCCTCGAAAACACCGGTGTGGAACCGCGTCCGCAAGATGCGCGAGGGCGGTGTCATCCGTCAGCAGACGGTGCTGCTCGACCCCGAGGCGCTGGGGCTGGAGGCGTGTTTCTTCGTGCTGGTGCGGACGTCGGAGCATGACGCGGAATGGCAGGTGAAGTTCCTGGAAACATTGAAGAAACGCCCAGAGGTTATGGAGGCGCATCGGCTTGCGGGCGATATCGACTACATCCTGAAGGTCCGTGTCACCAATGCCCGGGCCTATGACGTGTTCTACCAGGCGCTGATCGCGGAGGTGAAGATCCACACGGTCACGGCGCTGCTGTCGATGGAGGAGATCAAGTCGACCACGATGCTGCCGCTGTGAGCGCGGAATGGGGGCGCTGCCCCCGCCGACCCTGCGGGCCGACTCCCCCGGAATATTTTTGGCAAGATGAAGCCGCGTGAGTTAAACTGTGGCTTCCAATGCATTGATAATCGGGGAGAAATCAGCGGCCTTGAGACTCGCGCCGCCGACCAGGGCGCCGTCCACATTGGCGATGCCGAATATCGCGGCGGCGTTTTCGGGCTTGACCGACCCGCCGTAGAGCAGACGCAGCGCGGCGGCCTCGGTCTTGCCCAGCCGCTCGCTGAGGAGGCTGCGTATGAGACCGTGGACCTCGGCGATCTGCGCCTCGGTCGGGGTGAGGCCGGTGCCGATGGCCCAGACCGGCTCGTAGGCGAGGACGGTGTTGGAGGCGGTGGCGCTGTCGGGCAGGGAGGCGAGCAGATCGGTGGCGATGATTTCAAGGGTTTGCGCGGCCTCGCGCTGGGCGAGCGTCTCGCCGATGCAGATCACCGCGGTGAGGCCCGCGGCGTGGGCAGAGTGTGCCTTTTTGGAAGTCAACTCATTGGTTTCACTGTAATTTTCCCGGCGCTCGGAATGGCCGAGGATGACCGCCGTTGCTCCCGCATCGGCCAGCATCGGGGCCGAGATATCGCCGGTATGCGCGCCCGACGGGGCGGCGTGGCAATCCTGCGCGCCGATCATCACGGCGCTGTCGGCGGCAAGGTTCGCGGCCCGCGCGAGGAGCGTCGCGGGTGGGCAGAGCAGGATATCGGCGCCGGGCGCGGGATGGGCGGCGGCGAGCGCGGCGATCTCGGTCAGGCTGGCATTGGTGCCGTGCATCTTCCAATTGCCGGCGGCGAGTTTGCGCTTCATGTAAAATCGCCTTTTACAATTGGTTACGAGGCAAAGCTCATGTATCCGCGAACTTGATCGACTCGCCGCAGCCGCAGGATTCGGTGACGTTTGGGTTGTTGAAGACGAAGCCCGATTCCAGGAGCGAGGTCTGGTAGTCGATCTCGGTGCCGAAGAGGAACATCTGTGCCATCGGGGCGATCAACACGCGCGCGCCGTCCTGTTCGACCACTTCATCGTGGGGATCGACCTCGGTCACATACTCCATCGTGTATTCCATGCCCGCACAGCCGCCTTTCTTGACGCCGATGCGCAGGCCCTGATGGCCGTCGCGGCCCATCAGGTTCGCGATCTGCGTGGCGGCGGCCGTCGTCATCGAGACGGCTTGTTTTCCGGGGATACCGAACATGAGGATACCCTTCCAGTTCGTTGATTTCGTTACATGAAGCCCAGCTCAAGCCGGGCCTCGTCTGACATCATGTCCATGCCCCAGGGCGGCTCCCAGGTGAGTTGGACATCGACCTGTTTCACGCCGGGAAGCGGCTCGATCGCGTCGGCGACCCAGCCGGGCATCTCGCCCGCGACGGGGCAGCCCGGTGCGGTGAGCGTCATCACGATACCGACCGCGTTTTCGAGCGAGATGTCGATCGTGTAGATCAGCCCGAGGTCGTAGATATTCACAGGGATTTCAGGGTCATAGACGGAGCGACAGGCCTCCACCACCTGGTCGTAGAGCGGGTGATCGGTGCTGGAGGGCGCGATCAGTGGCGCGCCTTCGAGGGGCTCTGTTGCGGTCATGGCCGATGACTCCTGCAGTGTTTCCGATCAAACATATAAGATTTAACCCCGCCCACGTCCAGAGGGCGAACCTCACGGTTCAGCGCGCGAACCGCACGGTTCGGGGGGATCACCGCGCGGTGGTCTTGCGCCGCCGCACCGGGGCGGGGCGCACGCGCGTCTCGATCATCTCGTAGAGCGCGCCGGTGATGTTCTTGCCGGTGGAGCCTTCGATGCCCTCGAAGCCGGGGGAGGAGTTGACCTCGAGCACCTTTGGCCCGCTCTCGGAGCGCAGGAGGTCCACGCCCGCCATGTTGAGATCGAACACGCGGGCGGCGCGGATCGCGGTCTCGCGTTCGGCCTTGGTGATTCGCACCGATTTGGCCGTGCCGCCGCGATGCAGGTTGGAGCGGAAATCGCCCTCGGCCCCGGTGCGTTTCATCGAGGCCACGACCTTGCCGCCGATCACGAGGCAGCGGATATCCTCGCCGGCCGCTTCACGCACGAAATCCTGCACGAGGAAATTGGCCTTGAGCCCGCGGAAGGCGTCGATCACCGATTCGGCGGCCTTTTTCGTTTCGGCGAGGACCACGCCCTTGCCTTGCGTCGATTCGAGCAGCTTGACGATCAGCGGCGCGGTGCCGACGAGGCCGATCAGGTTGCCGGTGTCCTTGGGCGAGGCGGCGAAGGCGGTGTTGGGCATCCCCACCTGGGCGCGGGCCATCAGCTGATGGGCATAGAGCTTGTCGCGGCTGGCGATGATCCCGGCGGAGGTGTTGGCGCAGAAGGTGCCGATGGTCTCGAACTGGCGGATCACGGCGGCGCCATAGGCGGTGACGGAGGCGCCGATGCGCGGGATCACCGCGTCGTAGCGGGGCAGGCGCTTGCCGTCGTAATGCACCTCGGGGGCCAGTGCGTTGATCGCCATGTAGCAGCGGGTGGTGTCGATCACCTCGACGGTGTGGCCGCGTTTCTCGCCCTCTTCGACCAGGCGCCGCGTGGAATAATTGTTTTCGCGGCTGAGCACGGCGATGCGCAGGGCGCGTTTGGGCTGGACGGCGCGCATTTTCGACGTGTGGTAAACGTCATAGCTGAGCTCGGGCTGCAAGAAGCGGTCGGTGGCGACGATGGAGATGTGATCCTTGAGCGCCTGCCGCCCGAGCAGCATCCGGCTGGTCATGGTAGAGCGGTTGGTGAGGGTGATCTCTATCGGCCAGCTATCGCCGTTCACGGCGAGCATGCTCTGGATCACGTAGCGCAATTCGCGCTCGCCGTTGGAAGAGGCCACCTCTCGCCGGTCGAGGATCGGGGCGGAGCAGGGGATCACGAGATCGTCGCGCCCCGGAATCGGGTGCACGGTGAAGCGTACCTTGGGTTTCGAGGCGGGGCCGAAGGTCTCGATATCAAAGGCATGGAGCGCCGAGGTACGCGCGCCGGTATCGACCTTGGCCTTGAGCGCGGGCACGCCGAGATCGGGCAGCGAGATCCATTCCTCCCAGCCGAATTGCAACGGCTGGGGTGGTGTGGGCGTGTCGCTCATTGGCGCGGCCTCCTTGTCATGGTCGCGGATTCGTCCGATACGGTGCCGCTCTCTATCAGGAAGCGGTATGTCAGCATCATTCAACTATTCACTCATGGCAACCGACGGTTTGGCGCGCGCGGGCGTCATCCGCACGGCACGTGGCGACATTGCCACGCCCGCCTTCATGCCGGTGGGCACCGCCGGCACCGTCAAGGGGATGCTGCCCGAAAGCGTGCGCGCCACCGGGGCGGATATCCTGCTGGGCAACACCTATCACCTGATGCTGCGCCCCGGTGCGGAACGGGTGGCGCGGCTGGGCGGGCTGCACCGGTTCATGAACTGGGACGGGCCGATCCTGACGGATTCGGGCGGGTTCCAGGTGATGAGCCTTGCCGGGCTGCGCAAGCTGACCGAGGCGGGCGTGACCTTTCGCAGCCATGTGGACGGGTCGCGCCATGAATTGAGCCCGGAGCGGTCGATGGAAATCCAGGCGTTGCTGGGCAGCGATATCGTGATGGCGTTCGACGAGTGCCCGGCGCTGCCCGCCGACCGCGCGCGGCTGGCCGAGAGCATGCGGTTGTCGATGCGCTGGGCGGCGCGGTCGCGCGAGGCGTTTGGCGACCGGCCGGGCCATGCGCTGTTCGGGATTCAGCAGGGCGGGCTGGAGCGGGACCTGCGCGAGGAGAGCGCCGAGGCGCTGCGCGCGGTCGGCTTTGACGGGTATGCGATCGGCGGGCTGGCGGTGGGCGAGGGGCAGGCGGCGATGTTCGACTGCCTGGATTACGCGCCGGGCATGCTGCCGGAGGACAAGCCGCGTTACCTGATGGGGGTGGGCAAGCCCGACGATATCGTCGGCGCGGTCAAGCGCGGGGTGGACATGATGGATTGCGTGCTGCCGTCGCGCTCGGGCCGGACCGGGCAGGCGTGGACGCGCCGGGGGCAGGTCAATCTAAAGAACGCGCGCCATGCCGATGATCCAAGGCCGCTCGACGAGGGCTGCACCTGTCCGGCCTGCCGCGGCTATTCGCGCGCCTATCTGCACCATGTCTACCGTTCGGGCGAGATGATCGCGGGGATGCTGCTGACCTGGCACAACCTGCACTATTATCAGGAACTGATGGCCGGGATGCGCGCGGCGATCACCGGGGCGCGGTTCGCGGCGTGGGAGGCGGAATTCCATGCCGCGCGGGCGGAGGGCGATATCGCGCCGTTGTGAGGGGATCGCTGTCAAGGCGAAAGCTGTGCGTTCCTGCGGTGCACGCTGTTGAGAAAGGTGCAGGTGGCACACCTTGGGCGCGGCGCGGCGCGCGCCTACGTCCTGTGCGACGGTTCAACGCATGCAAAGGAGCGCACCTCATGAGTGACAAACTGTTTTCTCCCGCCAGGGCCGGTGACCTGGAACTGGCCAACCGGATCGTGATGGCCCCGCTGACGCGCAACCGGGCGGATGACGATACCGGCGAGGTCGGCGATTTGCAGGCGGAATATTACGCGCAGCGGGCCGGTGCCGGGTTGATCATCACCGAGGCCACGCAAATCTCGGCCGAGGGCAAGGGCTATGTCGGCACGCCGGGCATTCACACGCCCGAACAGGTGGCGGCGTGGAAGAAGGTAACGGACGCGGTGCATGCCAAGGGCGGCAGGATCGTCGTTCAGCTATGGCATGTGGGGCGGATCAGCCATGTCTCGTTGCAGCCGGGCGGCCAGGCGCCGGTCGGGCCATCGGCCATCGGGGCCGAAACGCCGACCTTTACGCGGAACGGGTTTGAGACCACATCGGTGCCGCGGGCGCTGGAGACGGATGAAATGCCGCGTATTGTGGCCGACTATGTGCATGCCGCCGAATGCGCGCGCGAGGCGGGTTTCGACGGGATCGAATTGCATGCCGCCAATGGCTATCTGCTCGACCAGTTCCTGAAGGACGGGCCGAACCGGCGGGCCGATGCCTATGGCGGGCCGGTGGAAAACCGCGCAAGGCTGCTATTCGAGGTGCTCGACGGTCTGGCGGGCGTCTGGGCGCCGGGGCGGATCGGGATCCGCCTGTCGCCCGATTCCGGGTTCAACACCGCCGAGGACAGCGATCCGAGGGCGACATTCGGCTATGTGGTGGAACGGCTGAACGCCTACGGGCTGGCCTATCTGCATCTGATCGAAGGGCAGACGGGTGGGGACCGCAATGGCGTCTTCGAGGCGCTGCGCGATCTCTGGACAGGCACCTACATGGCCAATAACGGCTATGACAGCGATCTGGCGGCGGCGCGGGTCGATAGTGGCCGGGTGGATCTGGTGGCCTTTGGCCGACCTTATATCGCCAACCCCGATCTGGTGGAACGGTTGCGTCGGAATGCGCCGCTGAATGAGGGCGATGGCGATACTTATTATGGCGGCGGGGCCGAGGGGTATACCGATTATCCGGCGCTCGACGCCGCGTAGGGCAGGGCCATCCCGCCATGAAGCCGCGCTACCGCGTCCCGCAAGGGGCGCGGTATTTGCGTCAAAGACGCCGGATTGCGCCCTTGTGCCCGAACGTCTGTCGAGGCATTCTGCGCGCCAATTCGTTGAAACCCGGGGGTGCGCGCCCCAAATGAGGGGTAACGCAACGGAGAGGGCCCTCGCTGCCGCCAAGTCGGGGCAGGCCCTCTTGCCAAGGACAGGAAACCGAGCATGACAGACCAACTCAACGCCTCTTACCCGGTGCTGCCGCTGCGCGACATCGTGGTGTTCCCGCACATGATCGTGCCGCTGTTCGTGGGGCGCGAGAAATCCGTGCGCGCGCTGGAAGAGGTGATGTCCGACGACAAGCAGATCCTGCTGTCGAGCCAGATCGACCCCGCCGATGACGACCCCGCCGAGGACGGCATCTTTCGCGTCGGTGTGCTGGCCAATGTGCTGCAACTGCTGAAGCTGCCCGACGGCACCGTGAAGGTGCTGGTCGAGGGCGTGCGGCGGGTGCGCATTCTGGAGTATCTCGGGCAGGAGGACTTCTTTGCCGCCCGTGCCGAGCTTGTCGACGAGATGCCGGGCGATCCGACCACCACGCAGGCATTGCTGCGCACGGTGGCCGAGGAATTCGCGCGCTACGCCAAGATCCGCAAGAACATCCCCGACGAGGCGCTGGCGGCGGTGAGCGAGGCCGAGGATTCGGCGCGGCTCGCCGATCTGGTATCGGGGCATCTGGGCCTTGATGTCGAGCGCAAGCAGGAGCTTCTGGAGACGCTGAGCGTGAGCGAGCGGCTGGAGAAGGTCTATGGCCTGATGCAGGGCGAGATGAGCGTGTTGCAGGTCGAGAAGAAGATCAAGACCCGCGTCAAGAGCCAGATGGAGCGCACGCAGCGCGAGTATTACCTGAATGAGCAGATGAAGGCCATTCAGAAGGAGCTGGGCGACGGCGAGGACGGCGAGGGCGAAATCGCCGAACTGGAAGCGCGCATCAACGAGACCAAGCTGAGCCGCGAGGCGCGCGACAAGGCCGAGGCCGAGCTCAAGAAGCTCAAGAACATGAGCCCGATGAGCGCCGAGGCCACGGTGGTGCGCAATTACCTCGACTGGATGCTGTCGATCCCGTGGGGCACCAAGAGCCGGGTCAAGAAGGACCTGAACCGCGCGCAGGAGGTGCTGGACGCCGATCACTACGGGCTTGAGAAGGTCAAGGAGCGGATCGTCGAATACCTGGCGGTGCAGCAGCGTTCGAAAAAGCTCAAGGGGCCGATCATGTGCCTCGTGGGCCCGCCGGGTGTGGGCAAGACCTCGCTGGGCAAGTCGGTGGCGCGCGCGACGGGGCGCGAGTTTATCCGCATCAGCCTGGGCGGGGTGCGCGACGAGAGCGAGATCCGCGGTCACCGCCGGACGTATATCGGCTCCATGCCGGGCAAGATCATCCAGGCGCTGAAGAAGGCCAAGACCACCAACCCGCTGATCCTGCTCGATGAAATCGACAAGATGGGGCAGGATTTCCGGGGCGATCCGGCGAGCGCGATGCTGGAGGTTCTGGACCCCGAGCAGAATTCGACGTTTGTCGATCACTACCTGGAGGTGGAATACGACCTCAGCAGCGTGATGTTCCTGACGACGGCGAACAGCTATACCATGCCGTCGCCGCTGCTCGACCGGATGGAGATCATCCCGCTGGCGGGCTATACCGAGGACGAGAAGCGCGAGATCGCCAAGCAGCACCTGCTGGACAAGCAGGTGAAGAACAATGGCCTGAAAAAGGGCGAGTTCACGCTGACCGACGCGGCGCTGACCGACATCATCCGGTATTACACCCGCGAGGCCGGGGTGCGGAATCTGGAACGCGAGATCGCCAAGATCGCGCGCAAGGCCGTGACACAGATCATCAAGAAAGAGGCCGAGACGGTGGAGGTGACGCCCGACAACCTGAGCGATTTCCTTGGCGTGCGAAAGTTCAAGTTCGGCCTGGCGGAAGAGACCGATCAGGTCGGCGTGGTCACCGGGCTGGCCTATACGAGCGTGGGTGGCGAATTGCTCAACATCGAGGCGCTGCGCCTGCCGGGCAAGGGCCGGATGAAGACCACCGGCACGCTGGGCGAGGTGATGAAGGAATCGATCGACGCGGCATCAAGCTATGTCCGGTCGATCGCGCCCGCGATCGGGGTGAAGCCGCCCCGCTTCGAGAAGTGGGATATCCACGTTCACGTGCCCGAAGGCGCGACGCCCAAGGACGGGCCGAGCGCGGGGCTGGCGATGGTGACGTCGATCGTGTCGGTGCTGACCGGCATCCCGGTGCGCAAGGACATCGCCATGACCGGCGAGGTCACGCTGCGCGGCAACGCGCTGCCCATCGGCGGCCTGAAGGAAAAGCTGCTCGCGGCGCTGCGGGGCGGCATCAAGACGGTGCTGATCCCGCGCGAGAACGAAAAGGACCTGACCGAGATCCCCGACAACGTGAAGGAGGGGCTGGAGATCATCCCCGTCGATCACGTGCGCGACGTGCTGCGGCTGGCGCTGGTGCGGCAGCCCGAGCCGGTGGACTGGGATCAGGAGGCCCACGAGGCCGCCGCCGCCGAGGCCGCGCTCAAATCCGGCGATGACGAGGCGCGGGGCACGGTGGCGCACTGACGCGGCGCACATGCCCGAAATCAGGAACGGCGCGGGGGTATCTCCGCGCCGTTTTCTGTATTTGCGATCTGGGAAAGCCTCCTGCATGAAACCTTGCAGGCGCTACCCGGCGGTGCCGCCGGGCGCCGGATATCGGCTATGGCGCGCGATATGCAAAGGTCTTGGGCCCTTTTGAGCGACAGGTTTTGAACGCCGTGCGCGGCGTCAGTGGCCGTAACCCATCCCGACGAAGATCATCAGCAGCATCAGCGGGATGATGAGCTGTCCGACATCCTGCGAGTTGTCGGTTGTATCCGCGACGATGACCGCCGGTTCGACCACCGGGTCGCTGAGCGCCCCGGCAAGCAGGGGCGAGGCCGTGAATGTGGTGGCGAAAGCGATGGCGCGGGCAAGATTTTTCAAGATATTTCCCCAGTATGATTTTACAATGCCGTCAACGATAGGGTTTCCGTGCGCGCAAGGTCAACTGTTGGGTGGAATTGTCGTCGTCCGGGCGTTAGGCTGCTGCTGCGAAAGCACCAATTTGAGCACAGGATCGAGGCGTTTCATGGCAACGAAGGCAGGCCCGCGCAGCGGCGCATCAAAGGCGGCGACCACATCGCGCAAGGGCGCGACCACCCCGGAGACGCCCGCGGCGCCGGTGCCGCAGGCGGTGGTGGTGGCGGAGACCGCGCCCGAGCCGGTGCTGCCCGATCTCAAGCGGCAGGAGTTGCTGGCGCAGGTGGTCGCGCGCTCTGATGTGAAGAAGAAATACGCCAAGCCGGTGCTCGAGGCGGCGCTGGCGCTGATCGGCGAGGCGCTCGCCGAGGGGCGCGAGCTCAACCTCGCGCCGATGGGCAAGGTCAAGATCAACCGCACCAAGCAAATGGCCAATGGCCGTGTCATCATCGCCCGTATCCGGCAGAATGTATCCCGCGGCGCGGAGGCCGGAACGGCGGATGACAAAGATGCGAAAGAGGTGGTTGCAGACCCTCTGAAGTGACGCTAAATACCCGCGCACGGGTGATTAGCTCAGTGGTAGAGCGCTTCGTTCACATCGAAGATGTCAGGAGTTCGAATCTCTTATCACCCACCACTCTATCCCTTTGAAATCAAAGAAAACCCTTGCAAATAAAGCCGTATGGCCGTTTGAAGGTTACAGATTTGGTTACAAAGGGTCATCATCATGGCAGGCAAGGTTAGGCACCTAGTGAATCGCAGCGGGCGCTATCATGCCCGGCTGGTGGTGCCGAAAGAGCTACGCGGAATAGTCGGTAAGACAGAGCTGCGCACCCCTCTAGGTGGCGACTACCGCCAAGCCCTCAAGCTGCTACCGGGCGCAGTCGCGCAGCTTCAACACCAGATCGCGCTTGCCGAACAGAAGGCCCGGGCAGGGCGCACAACCACCACATCGGCACGCTACCCCCTCGCACCTGACCAGATGGCCATGAGCCATTACATGCAGCGGCTGGCCTTCGATGATG
>JADQCC010000282.1 GCA_016278295.1 Roseovarius sp.
GCCGCCTCGGCCACCAGCGCGCGCGCGTCGCCCGCCGCGCCCTCGATCCCGGCCTCCGCCAGCGCCTTTTGCGCCATCGCCAGCGCCGCGCGCACGCTCATTCCACCTCGGCCAGCAGCCGCGCCTGCGCATCCGAGACAAGCGCGTCGGTCAGATCGTCCAGATCCCCCTGCATCACCTGATCGAGCTTGTAGAGCGTCAGCCCGATCCGGTGATCGGTGACACGCCCTTGCGGGAAATTATAGGTGCGGATACGCTCGGACCGGTCGCCAGAGCCGACCTGCGCCGCACGCGCCGCCGCGCGGTCGCCCTGCGCCTTCTGCCGCTCCATGTCAAAGAGCCGCGCGCGCAGCACGTCCATCGCGATGTCGCGGTTGCGGTGCTGCGATTTCTGGCTGCTCGTGACCACCACGCCGGTGGGCAGGTGGGTGATCCGCACCGCCGAATCGGTGGTGTTGACATGCTGCCCGCCGGCGCCCGAAGACCGCATCGTGTCGATGCGCAGATCATTCGGGTCGATCACCACGTCCACCGCCTCTGCCTCGGGCAGCACGGCCACCGTGGCCGCCGAGGTGTGGATGCGCCCGCCCGATTCCGTCTCGGGCACGCGCTGCACCCGGTGCACGCCGGATTCGAACTTGAGCCGCGCGAACACCCCCGCGCCCTTCACCCGCGCCACCAGCTCGCGCAGGCCGCCCAATTCGCTCCACTGCTCCTCGATCACCTCGAAGGACCAGCCCCGCGCCTCGGCGTGGCGGGCGTACATGCGCATCAGATCGGCGGCAAAGAGCGCGGCCTCCTCGCCGCCCGTTCCGGGCCGGATTTCCAGGATCGCGGGCCGGGCATCGGCGGCATCGCGCGGCAACAGCGCCAGCCGCAGCGCCTGCTCCATCTCCGGCAGCCGCGCTTCGATCTCGGCGATCTCGCCCTCGGCCAGCTCGCGCATCTCCGCATCGCCCAGCATCCCGCGCGCCGCCTCGAGATCGTCCAGCGCCTGCCGGTAGGCGCGAATTTCCTCCACCACGGGGCGCAACTCGGCATATTCGCGCCCCAGCCGCGCCGGATCGCCGCCGCCCTGCGCCATCTGCGCCTCGATATACTCGAAACGCTCCACGATCCGCTGCAATCTGTCCAAGGGCACCATGACCGCGATCCTCTGTCCCATCGCCGCGCCCCGGTCAAGGGCGCATCGCCGCGCCCCGTTCCGCGCCCCGGTCTTCTTCTTGGCCCAAATACCCATGCGCGGCCCCGATGCCCGCGCCGCCACCGGGGCGGGGCCTGTCCCGCATCCGTGACTTGGTGAGCGGCCCATGCGCGTGCTATGATTGGCCCATGCGTTACCTCCTGCTCCTCATCCTCGTGGCCACGCCGGCCCTTTCCGACGCCACCATCGGCGGCAAGACGGTGGAGTGCTACTGTACCGACAGCCAGGGCGACCGGGTGGAAATGGGCGAGATGATCTGCCTGCGCGTGGATGGCCGGACATTCATGGCGCGCTGCGCCATGTCGCTCAACGTGCCGATCTGGCGCAAGGTCAGCGACGGCTGCCTGTCATCGAGCCTCGGCCAGACGCCCGAGCCAGCCGTCGATGCGCCCGGCGTTCACGCCCAGATCTGAGCGGCCGAACCGCAACCGCCCGTAAATCTCCAGCATACCGCCCGCCTGACGCTCCCCCACCCGATGCTCCCCCGCCTGACGCACCGTCGTGTAATCGGGAAAGCCGAACACGCGCGAGCGCGTGACATAGGTCACCATGCCCTGCGCCACCGACCCCGCCAGCACGCGCGTGCGCGGCGTGTCGCGGATGATCGCATCCAGCGCGGCCAGATCGCCCTCCACGCGCCGCATCGCGCCGCCTTCGAGGTCGCGATCGGTGATCGTCTCTGGCATCTGGTGCCAACGCATCGGATCGGACGGGGCCAGCCGGATGAACGCCATCACGCCGATCACCGCGACCAGCAGCGCCAGCGCGACGAGCCTCAGCATGGCATCAGCCATCGGTGCCGGGGGGATCGACGGTGTCGGCCAGCGCCTCGGCGCGGGCGGCGATCTCCGACAGCGTGTCCACCACCTCGTCGGGCACCACCGGCACCTCCACCCGCTCGGGTTCGGGCTTGGGGGTGGCGCGCAGGCTTTGCAGCTCGGCCTCCGCCGTGGCGAGCCGGTCCTGCAACCCGGCGGTCTTGTCGGCCAGCATCAGCCCGGCCATCAACAGCATCCGCGCCTCGGGCACGCGGCCCACCTGTGCGCTCAGCACCGCGGCCTCTTCGTCGAGCAGTTTCGCCGCGGCACGGAGATATCTCTCCTCACCCTCCTGGCAGGCCACCTCGAAGCTCCGCCCGCCGATCTCGATGGTCACCTCGGGCATCATGCGTCCTCCGTCTGATCCGCCGCGCCGGGCGCGGCCCCGGCCACGGCGCTGTCGATCTCGGCCAGCACGGCCGCGACCTCGTCGCGATCCGCGTCCCTTGCCGCGCGCAGCGCGTCAAGCTCGGCCTGAAGCGAGGCGTTGATCGCATCGGGGTCCGCCACCCCCGCCGCGTGCGCCGTGCGCAGCGCCGCGTTGCTCTCGCGCAGCCGCGCGTTGGCCGCGCGCAGCGATTGCAGATCGGCATCCAGCCGCGTCATCGTCTCGGCCTGCGCGCCCTGCCCGTCCTGCCCGTCCTGCGCGGCGGCGAGCGCCGCCTCCTTCTCCTCGAGCCGCTCATGCAGCACCCGGATACGCTCTTCCAGTTGCGCGGTCACGAGCCGCTCATCCTCCAGCGCCTGCCGAAGGGTGGCCAGCTCCGCGCCATCGGCCGCGTCATCGTCCTTTCGCACAGCCTCCGCCTCGGCGCGGGCCTCCACGCTCCGCTGG
>JADQCC010000193.1:0-4997 GCA_016278295.1 Roseovarius sp.
GAGGCCGCGGCCGAGGGGCGGCGGGTGTTCCTGGAGGCGGAGATCGTGGTAGAGGCGGGGGGGCGGCCGAGGGTGGCCGCCTGAGGAGGGGGCGCTGCCCCCGTCGCCCGTGCCGGGCGGCTCCCCCGGAGTATTCGGGGCAAGATGAAGGAGGGGAACATGGTGGCAACGGATCGGTTCGACGCGGATCTGGCGGCGCGGCTGGAGGGGCTGCGCGGTGAGGGGCTTTATAAATCCGAGCGGGTGATCGCCTCGATGCAGGCGGGGGAGATCGCGCTCGCCGACGGGCGCGAGGTGGTCAACCTCTGCGCCAACAACTATCTCGGGCTGGCCGATCACCGGCAAGTGATCGCGGCGGCGCATGCGGCGCTCGACCGCTATGGGTTCGGCATGGCGAGCGTCCGGTTCATCTGCGGCACGCAGGAAGAGCACAAGGACCTGGAGGCGCGGATCGCCGGGTTTCTGGGGACCGAGGACGCGATCCTCTATGCCGCCGCGTTCGATGCCAATGCGGGGCTGTTCGAGACGCTGCTGGGCCCGGAGGACGCGATCATTTCCGACAGCCTGAACCATGCCAGCATCATCGACGGCGTGCGGCTGAGCAAGGCGCAGCGCTGGCGCTATGCCAATCGCGACATGGCCGATCTGGAGCGGTGCCTGCGCGAGGCGGCGGGTGCGCGCCACCGGATGATCGCCACCGATGGCGTGTTTTCCATGGACGGGTATTACGCGCCGCTGGATGAGATATGCGACCTGGCGGCGCGGTATGACGCGCTGGTGATGGTGGATGATTGCCATGCCACGGGTTTCGTGGGCGAGACCGGGCGCGGCACGCCGGAGCGGTTCGGGGTGATGGAGCGGGTGGATATCCTGACCGGCACGCTGGGCAAGGCGCTGGGGGGTGCGTCGGGCGGCTATACGGCGGCGTCGGCCAAGGTGGTGGACTGGCTGCGGCAGCGTTCGCGGCCCTACCTCTTTTCCAACACGCTGGCGCCGGTGATCGCGGGGGCCTCTATCAAGGTCTTTGACATGCTGGAGGACGGCGCGGAGCGGCGCGCGCGGCTGTGGGAGAACGCCCGCCATTTCCGCGAGCGGATGGGGGCGCTGGGGTTTGAATTGCTGCCCGGCGAGCACGCGATCATCCCGGTGATGCTGCGCGACCCGAAGCTGGCGCAGGAGATGGCGGCGCGGCTGGGGGCGCGCGGCGTGTTCGTGACGGCGTTTTCCTTTCCGGTGGTGCCCAAGGGGCAGGACCGCATCCGCACGCAGATGAGCGCGGCGCTGACGCGGGAGATGCTGGATCGGGCGGTGGACGCGTTCGGGGATGTCGGGCGAGAGCTGGGGGTCATCCGGTGATGCCGCTGACCTCGGTCATCGAGGCGATCGGCGGGACGCCGCTGGTCGAATTGCACCGGGTCGTTGAGGCCCTGGGGCTGGAGGGGCGGTTGCTGGCCAAGCTGGATTATCTCAACCCCGGATTGTCCAAGAAGGACCGCGCGGCGCGGGCGATCATCGAGGCGGCGCGCGCGAGCGGCGATCTGCGCGACGGGCAGGTGGTGGTGGAGCTGACCTCTGGCAACATGGGCACCGGGCTTGCGATTGTCTGCGCGGTGCTGGGGCATCCGTTTGTCGCGGTGATGAGCGCGGGCAATTCCGAGGAGCGCGCGCGGATGATGCGTGCGCTGGGCGCGGAGGTGGTGCTGGTGCCGCAGGCGGACGGTGCGCGGTCGGGCGAGGTGTCGGGGGCGGATCTGGCGCTGGTCGAGGACGAGGCGCGGCGGATCACGCGAGACAGGGCGGCGTTCCGGGCCGATCAGTTCGCGCGGGCGGGCAACCCGGAAGCCCATGCCACCGGCACCGCGCCCGAAATCTGGGAACAGTCGGGCCATGCGGTGACCGCGTTTTGCGATTTTGTCGGCTCTGGCGGCACGGTGGGTGGCGCGGCGCGGTTTTTCGCGCCTCTGGGGGTGCGGTGCTATGCGGTGCACCCTGACCGGGCGGAGCACCCGATTCAGGGGGGTGGCTACGGAATGCCCGATCTGGTGCATCTGCACGGCGCCGATCTGGCGGGCGATGTGACGGTCACGGGGGCCGAGGCGGCGGAGCATGCGCGGCTGCTGGCGCGGCGCGAGGGCATTTTCGGCGGCTATTCCGCCGGCGCCAACCTGGCGGCGGCGATCCGGCTGTTGCAGGGCGCCGAGCGTGGTGGTTGCGTGGGTTTCGTGGTCTGCGACAGCGGGTTGAAATATCTGAGCACCGATTTGTGGGAGCAGGGCAATGAAGAATGAAATGAAGGCGCTGGTGAAGTCGAGGCCCGAGCCGGGGCTGTGGATGGAGCATGTGCCGGTGCCCGAAGTCGGCCCGTCGGACGTGCTCATCAAGGTGCGGAAATCGGCCATTTGCGGCACCGATGTGCATATCTGGAAATGGGACGAATTCAGCGCCAAGACGGTGCCGGTGCCGATGGTGGTGGGGCACGAATTCGTGGGCGAGATCGTCGATTGCGGCGCGGCGGCGGTGAAGTACCGTGTCGGGCAGCGGGTCTCTGGCGAGGGGCATATCGTCTGCGGGGCGTGCCGCAACTGTCGCGCCGGGCGGGGGCATTTGTGCCGCAATACCAAGGGGGTGGGGGTGAACCGGCCCGGGTCGTTCGCCGAGTATGTCTGTATCCCCGAGATGAACGTGGTGCCGATCCCCGAGGACATCCCCGACGAGATCGCGGCGATTTTCGATCCCTTCGGCAACGCGGTGCATACCGCGCTGAGCTTTGATCTGGTGGGCGAGGATGTGCTGGTGACGGGCGCCGGGCCGATCGGGATCATGGGCGCGCTGGTCGCGCAAAAGGTTGGCGCGCGCAAGGTGGTGATCACCGATATCAACCCATACCGGCTCGATCTGGCGCGGCGGATGGGGGTGCAGCATGTGGTCGATGTGTCCGCCGAGCAATTGCGCGAGGTGATGGACGGGATCGGCATGACCGAGGGGTTCGACGTGGGGCTGGAGATGTCGGGGGCCTCGGCGGCGATGCAACAGATGATCCGGGGCATGAACAATGGCGGCAAGGTCGCGCTGTTGGGGATCGCGCCGACCGAGTTCGCGGTGGACTGGAACGCCGTGATCTTCAAGATGCTGCATATCAAGGGCATCTATGGCCGCGAGATGTTCGAGACCTGGTACAAGATGATCGCACTGGTGCAATCGGGGCTGGACGTGAGCGGGCTGATTACGCACCGCATCGGGATCGACGATTTCGAGGCGGGGTTCGCCGCGATGATCTCGGGCAATTCGGGCAAGGTGGTGATGGATTGGTGAGGGGGAGGGTCCGGGCCTGAAGCTGCCGTTGATGAACGGAATCTTGAAAAGATTCCGTACAAGAAAGTTTTAAACTTTCTTGATCTTACCTCGCCGTGACGGTTCAGCTCGACACTGACGTCCAACGACCGCATCAGGTCAACCCTGTCTTCCGCGTTCCGTCTCACTCGGTCGGCGGCGTTTCCATTTGCCGGGCGCGAAGCCCGTCTCGGGGCGGCGCACATGGGTGATGGTGGTCATGGGCAAGCCGGGGCCGAAATTCACCGCGCGTCGGAAAAGGCCCAGTCCCAGTACATCTCGCGCACCCGCTCGGCCACGGGACCGGGCTGATACGAAGTGTCCTCGAAGGCCGAGACCGGCGTCACCTTCATCAGGTTGCCCGAGAGGAACACCTCGTCCGCCGTCTCGAAATCCTCGAAGCTCATCACCGTCTCGTGCACGGTCATGCCGTTGCGGCGCATGTTGTCGATATGGCGCGCGCGGGTGATCCCGGCGAGGAAGGTGCCGTTGGCGATGGGGGTGAACGCCTCGCCATCCTTGACCGCAAAGACGTTGGCGGTGGCCGTTTCCGCCACGTTGCCGAGCGCGTCGGCCACCAGCGCGTTGCCGAAGCCGCGGTCGCGCGCCTCCTTGAGCATGCGCGCGTTGTTGGGGTAGAGGCAGCCGGCCTTGGCGTTGACCACCGCGTCCTCGAGCACCGGGCGGCGAAAGCGGGTGCGGCAGAGCGTGGTGGTGGTGCCCGGCGGCGGCATCGGCACCTCTTCGAGGCAGATGGCGAAGCCGGTGGCGCCCGGCTTGGGCAGCACGGCGAGGTGGCCGCCGTCGAGCGCCCAGTACATCGGCCGGATATAGATGGCCGCGTCCCTGGGATATGCCTTGAGCCCCTCCCATATGATCGCCTGCATATCGTCGACGGAAACGGTGGGCGTGACCATCAGCGCCTCGGCCGAGGCGTTGAGCCGGGCGCAATGGCGGTCGAGATCGGGGACGATGCCGTCCACGTAGCGCGCGCCGTCGAAGACCGAGGAGCCGAGCCAGGTGCCGTGATCGGCGGCCTTCATCACCGGGATGTCGCCGTCGTGCCAGCGGCCCTCGAAATATGTGCGGATATTGGTGCCTGTCGCCATGTTCTGCCCTCCTGTCACCGCGCAGGGTAGGGCCCCCGCGCCGGGGCGTCCAGAGGGATCAGGGCGCGGGACGGGCCTCGGCCAGGAGGGCATCCATGTCGAGCGGGCTGTTGACCATCGAGAGGTTTCCCCCGGCGTCGCGGGGCCAGTCGGATTCGGGCTTGTCGCGGTAGAGTTCCACCCCGTTATCGTCGGGGTCGCGCAGGTAGACGGCCTCGCTCACCCCGTGGTCGGTGGCGCCGTCGAGCGGGATGCCCGCGTCAAGGACGCGCCGCACCGCATCGCCCAGCGCCGCGCGGTCGGGGTAGAGAAACGCGGTGTGGAACAGCCCGGTATGGCCCGGCGGCGGCGGTGTGCCGTCCAGCGAATCCCATGTGTTGAGGCCGATGTGATGGTGATACCCCCCCGCCGAGAGAAACGCCGCGCGACCGCCGGGCCGATGCTGCATGACCTCGAAGCCGAGCACGCCGGAATAGAAGCCGATGGCGCGGTCGAGATCGGCGACCTTGAGGTGGACATGGCCGATGCGGGTGGCGGGGTGAACGGGGTTTGTCATGG